>NZ_JBHWHV010000023.1:0-117707 GCF_042732375.1 Streptomyces sp. NPDC059785 | reverse complement strand
CGTAGCGGACACGCCCCTGCGGACACGCCCCTGCGGACACGCCCCTGCGGACACGCCCCTGCGGACACGCCCCTGCGGACACGCCCCTGCGGACACGCCTCCAAAGCGAATGGGCCAACCCTCCGAGAGGGTTGGCCCATTCGTGTTTCACGTGAAACATCGCCGCCGGGATGACGGCTGCACCGATTACTCGGCGATGAAGTCCTCGAGGTCACGCTCGATGGCGGCCTTCGGCTTCGCACCGACGATGGTCTTGGCGACCTCGCCACCCTGGTAGACGTTCAGGGTCGGGATGGACATGACGCCGTACTTCGCGGCCGTGCCCGGGTTCTCGTCGATGTTGAGCTTGACGACCTCGATCTTGTCGCCGTGCTCGGCGGCGATCGCCTCGAGGGACGGAGCGATCTGGCGGCAGGGACCGCACCAGGCGGCCCAGAAGTCCACCAGGACGGGCTTGTCGCTCTTGAGGACGTCCTGCTCGAAGGAATCGTCGGTCACGTTCTTCAGGGTGCCGGCCACGACGGGCTCCTTAACTCGGTGGTGCGGTGGGGCGGGAAGGGGGGGGTCAGACAGCGGTCTTCTCGGGCTCGGGAGTCTCCTCGCCGTCCGTGAGGGCGGCGAGGAAACGCTCGGCGTCGAGGGCGGCGGAGCAGCCGGTACCGGCCGCGGTGATCGCCTGGCGGTAGGTGTGGTCGACGACGTCTCCGGCGCCGAAGACACCGGTCAGGTTCGTCCGGGTCGACGGAGCGGCGACCTTCAGGTAGCCCTCGTCGTCCAGGTCGAGCTGACCCTTGAAGAGTTCGGTGCGCGGGTCGTGGCCGATCGCGATGAACAGGCCGGTCACCGGCAGGTCGGAGATCTCGCCCGTCTTCAGGTTCCGCAGCTTCAGGCCGGACAGCTTCGGGTCGCCCTCGATCTCGGCGACTTCGCTGTCCCAGACGAACTTGATCTTCGGGTCGGCGAAGGCGCGCTCCTGCATCGCCTTGGAGGCGCGCAGGGTGTCCCGGCGGTGGACGATCGTCACCGACTTGGCGAAGCGCGAAAGGAAGGTCGCCTCCTCCATGGCGGTGTCGCCGCCACCGATCACGGCGATGTCCTGCTCCCGGAAGAAGAAGCCGTCACACGTGGCGCACCAGGAGACGCCGCGTCCGGACAGGGCGTCCTCGTTGGGCAGACCGAGCTTGCGGTGCTGCGAGCCCGTCGTCACGATGACGGCCTTGGCGCGGTGCACGGTGCCCGCCGTGTCCGTGACGGTCTTGATCTCGCCCGTCAGGTCGACGGAGACGATGTCGTCCGGAATCAGCTCGGCGCCGAAGCGCTCGGCCTGCGCGCGCATGTTGTCCATGAGCTCGGGACCCATGATGCCGTCGCGGAAGCCGGGGAAGTTCTCCACCTCGGTGGTGTTCATCAGTGCGCCACCCGCGGTGACGGCGCCCTCGAACACCAGCGGCTTCAGCGACGCGCGCGCGGTGTAGAGCGCCGCCGTGTAGCCGGCGGGCCCGGAGCCGATGATGATCACGTTACGGACGTCGCTCACGGCTTGATTCCTCGTCTCTGGAGACTGCTTCTACTGCCGGTGGGAGCCTCTCTCAGAACTCTCACCCCACCCAACGGATCCTAAGGGCCCCGCATTCCCGTTGTGTCCGGGCACACGGCGACGCACAGCGTACGGGGATACGACAGTTGATGCAGGCGCGTCCGTCAGCCTTCGGACAGCGCTGTACGACACGTGCTTTCGCCGCCGACACCCAAGACGTCGGTACCGCTCAGCGCGTGTACGAGTGCGTCAGAAGCACCTTGCCCGGAGCCGCCGAGTCCTGGCTCACGCACGTGGCATCCACGACGTACGCGGTGACCCGCGTCGTGTCCGAGGCGTGGGGCAGGACGACGAGGTAGGCGCTCATCCCCTGGTACACGCCCTGGGAGACGGCCAGTGCGGGATCGTCGCGGTCGATGCCCTGCTCGATGCACGCGGGCACCTGGACGGCCGTCTCCTGCAAGGTCTGCGGCTCGTCGCTCTTCGACCCGGTGGTGCCCGACTCGATTCCCCAGGGCTTCTGAGTCCCTGAGCCCTTGCTCGTCGAGAGGAGATCCGCCACCTGGTTCTCCAGCCGGCCTTCGGTGAAGGTGTGGGCGGCGTCGGTGTGCTTCTGCGCCGCCGTCGCGGGCGAGCCGCCGGGCTCGCCGTCGCTCAGGGACTGACTGAGGAAGACCCCCAGTCCCAGAGCGGCGGCTGCGCAGACCGCGCTGAGCGCCACGATGCCGCGTCGACCGCGACGGGAGCGTGCTGTGCGCCCCGGACCGGTTGCCGCACGAGCCCGGCCCTCGGGCCGGGCGCCGGCGCCCGCACGCAATGTTTCACGTGAAACATGCGCGCCGTCGCCGTCGCAGTCGTCGTCGACCGGCGGACGGGAGGTGCTGACCGACGTCTCGGCCTCGGCGGCATCGAGGCCGGGCGCCGTGGCGCTCAGCAGAGCCTCCGCGGCGAGCGCGGCATCGATCCGTCCCGCGACATCGGCGGGCATGGTGGACGGTCCTGGAAGCGTGCCGAGAAGCCCCTGGATCTCCTCCAGGGACGCGTAGACGTCCGCGCAGACCGGGCAGTCGTCCAGATGCCGTCGTACGTCCGTGGTGCGCGAGGAGGAGAGAAGTCCCTCCGTGAGGTCGGAGAGTTCCGTGACGTCCGGGTGCCCGGCCGCATCGGTCGTGGATGTCACGCTCGCCCACCTCCGCCCTTCACAGCAGCTGAATCGCTTGGTCCTGCGTCGCCCGGTCCTGTGTCGTCCGGTCCCGCTTCCGGTGGGACGGACGCGCCCCGCGTCCGGTTCCTTTCACCGGACGACTCGTCGCCCGGTGGTCGTTTCCCCGGCCTTTCCCGGCCGTCGTCCTCCGTGCGGAGGTGGGCGAGCAGCGGCAGCAGTCTTGCTCTGCCCCGGGCACAGCGGCTCTTGACCGTCCCGGTGGGCACATCGAGCACACGGGCGGCCTCCGCCACCGGGTACCCCTGCATGTCGACCAGGACCAGGGCGGCCCGCTGGTCGGGCGGCAGAGTACCCAGCGCCTCCAGGAGTTCTCGGTGGAGGTCGTTGCGCTCGGCGGGAGCCGACGCCGATTCGTGCGGTTCGAGGAGCTGCTCGAGACGCTCGGTGTCGTCGACTGGGGAGGTCTTCCGGGAGGCCGCCTTGCGGGCACGGTCCAGGCAGGCGTTCACCGTGATGCGGTGCAGCCACGTGGTGACCGCCGACTGGCCACGGAAGGTGTGGGCGGCCCGGTAGGCGGACACCAGGGCGTCCTGGACGGCGTCGGCGGCCTCCTCACGGTCCCCCAGGGTCCGCAGCGCCACCGCCCAGAGCCGGTCGCGATGGCGCCGGACCAGCTCCCCGAAGGCGTCGGGGTCCCCTTCGACATGACGGGTCAGGAGGTCCTGGTCGCTTGCTTCGCCGTGAGCGCCCGCATCGGCCATCGGACCCCCTCCCCTCGGTCGACGCCTGTCAGCCGGTGAACTTCACATCCGTTATGGCCTGCTTGTAGCCGGCCCCGCTGAAGTCGTCCTTGCCGGCGTACGGCGCCGCGGTGATCCACACCAGTACGTACCGCGTCTTCACCGCCTTGTCGGCGGAGATCTTGAGCTGCTGACCGGACGTCGTGGCCGTCGCGATCTTCTTCATGGAGCTGAGCGGGGCCGAGGACGACAGCGAGTCGGCCGCGTACAGGGAGGCCGTGGTGTGGTCGCCGCTGTAGTTGAGCCCTATCGACGCCGCCGAAAGATCCTGCGACGAGCCCAGGTCGTAGACGATGCCCACGCCCTCCTTGAAGGGTGCGAGGACCGGACCCCCGGTGTACGAATAGGTGCGCCAGTACGTCGAGCTGTCACCGTCGTAGGTCAGACCGACGTCGCCGGCGTGCTGGGGCTTCCCGTCCGGGTAGTACTCCTGGGCCCCCTGGATCGTGATCGGCTTGACCGGCTTCGTCTCGTCGCCGCTCTTGTCGTTGCCGTCCGTGGTCTGCGTCTTGTCGGTCTCCTCCGACTTGCCGTGGTCCATCAGCGCGTCCGCCAGCTGCCAGCTGCCCAGTCCGAGGGCGGCGATGAGCAGCGCGGAGACGGCCCACTTCAGTGCCTTGCCGGTGCGGCTCTGCAGCGGAGGCGGCGGGGCGGCCACGGGCTGGGTGACACCAGGATGCGGTGGCTGACGCCCGTACGTGCCCTGCTGGTACGTCGTGCGCTGGTACTCCGGCGGTGCGGTGAAGGCGGGCTCCGGCGGGCGGATGCGCGGCATCTCGCTGATCGCCTTGACCAGTTCCTCCGGAGTGGTGCACGGGGGATCCTGGCGCGAGGCGGTCGCCCCGTCGTTGGCGAGCGCGCGCATGGCGAGCTCCGAGAGACCGCGGTGGACGCCGGCCCGGACCTGGTCGGGTGCGATCAGACCGATGCCCTTGGGCAGCCCGGAGAGACCGTAGGCGTCGTCCTCGTACGGCCAGCGCTGGGTGAGCGCGGCGTACAGGAGCGCGCCGATGGCCTCCGTGTCGGTGCGCTGCGGGGTGTCGGAGCTGATCCCGCGCAGCGCGGCGTTGACCGCGAGTCCGCGGATGCGCCACTGGCCGGACGACGAGCGGAGCACGCAGCCCGGAGTGAGCCGCAGATGGGCCAGGCCCTCGCGGTGTGCGGCGGCCATGGCCTGGGAGACCTGGGTGACCATCTGGTAGGCGTCGTGCACCTCCAGCGGGCCGGAGGCCAGGAGCGTGGTCAGCTCCGTGGCGTCGGGGAGCCACTCGTGGACCACGTAGACGAGGTCGTTCTCCTCGACCGCGTCCAGGACCTGGACGAAGCGGGGATCACCCAGCAGGGCGGAGGAGCGGGCCGCGGCCAGCACCGAGCGGGCCCGGGCATGGTCGGCGGGCAGCAGGTGCACGCCGACGGCACGGCGCAGCTTCTCGTCCACCGCGCGCCAACTGCTGAATCCGTCCAGACGGGTGACGCATTCTTCAAGGCGGTAGCGTCTGGCGAGCTTGTGACCGCTGTGCAGTTCAGGCGGTGAGACTTTTCCGGGATCCTCCGTCCCGCCGCTCCCCTGTGCCTCGTCGCTCTCCGTGTCCCGCTCCCGGTTCTGGGCCACCCCGTCGGCCGTGGACTGGTCCGCCTGCGCGGTCAGCGGCTCATCACCGCTGTTGTCTGCCACGTCGACGGCAGCCGTGCTCCGTTCTGCCACCGTCGTTCCTGCCTCCCCATCCGTTGCGCGCTGTCCGACGCCGAAACCAATTGTGCCCACAGTCCGCCGCTATGCACGACACGCGGTGGCGGACGATGGTTGTGCGCTTACCCCCGCCTCAGCGCCCCAGGCGCCCGCGGACCATGCCGACCATTGAGTTGAGCTCCTCGATGCGCATCTTCCGCGCGGCCACGAAGAAGACACCGAAGAGGAGGAAACCGCCGCCCGCGAGGGCGAGCATCGAGCCACCGACCCCCTGGCCCAGGGACTTGCTGATGCCGTAGCAGGCCGCGCCGCCGACCAGGGCCGCCGGCACCGAGGCGATACCGAGCCGCGCGTACGTCCGCAGGACACGGGAGCCGTCCAGATCGCCGCCCAGCCGCTTGCGCAGCCGGTTCCAGGCGACGCCGACACCGATCGCGTACGCGAGACCGTAGGAGGCCGCCATGCCGACCACGGCCCAGCGGGCCGGGAGCACGAAGTAGCACACGGCGGAGGCGCCCGCGTTGACGACGGCCACGATCACCGTGTTGTAGAACGGCGTCCGGGTGTCTTCGTAGGCGTAGAAGGCGCGCAGGACGACGTACTGGACGGAGTACGGAATCAGGCCGAGGCCGAAGGCCATCAGCATGTAGCCCATGTTCGTCGCCGGGCCGGTGCCGGAGGAGCCGAAGATCAGCGTGCACATCGGGATGCCGAGCGCGACGAACCCGAAGGCGACCGGGACGATCGCGACGGCCGTGGTGCGCAGCCCCTGGGAGATGTCGTCACGAACGGCGCCGCTGTCGCCCTCATGGGCCGAGCGGGAGATCCGCGGCAGCAGGGCGGCCATCAGGGAGACCGTGATGATCGCCTGCGGCAGGCCCCAGATGAGCTGTGCGTTGGCGTAGGCCGCGAAGCCGGTGCCCTTGACGGGGGAGTCCTTGGTCGCCGCGGTGGAGAGCTGGGTGACGACCATCGCGCCCGCCTGGTTGGCGAGGACGAAGAGGACCGTCCACTTGGCGAGCATCACGGCCTTGCCCAGGCCGTGGCCCTTCCAGTCGAAGCGCAGCCGCATGCGGAAGCCGGTCTCCCGCAGGTACGGGATCATGGCGAGCGCCTGGACGACGAGGCCGAGCAGCACACCGATGCCGAGGAGCCGCTGGCCCTCCAGCGGGATGTTCGAGACTTCCATGTGCGAGTTGGCGGCGCTGCCGTACACCCAGATGAAAGCGCCCAGGGTCACGATGATGACGATGTTGTTCAGGACCGGGGTCCACATCATCGCGCCGAACCGGCCGCGGGCGTTGAGGACCTGGCCCATCACCACGTGGATGCCCATGAAGAAGATCGAGGGCAGGAAGTACCGGGTGAAGGTGACGGCGACCTCGTTGGCCGCGGGGTCGCTGGCGATCGGGTCGGACAGCAGCCGGACCAGCAGGGGCGCGGCGAACATCGCGAGGCCGGTGAGCACGCCGAGCGCCACCATGACCAGGGTGAGCAGACGGTTGGCGTACGCCTCACCGCCGTCGTCGTCGTCCTTCATGGCGCGCACGAGCTGCGGCACGAAGACGGAGTTGAGGCCACCGCCGACGGTGAGGATGTAGATCATCGTCGGCAGCTGGTAGGCGACCTGGAAGGAGTCACCGAGCAGGCCGAGACCGAGGGCCGAGACGATCAGCGCGGAGCGGACGAAACCGGTGAGCCGGGACACCATCGTGCCCGCCGCCATCAGGGCGCTCGACTTCAGCAGGCCGCCTGCCCGGCCGCCCTTCTTCGGTGCGGCAGCGGCGGGCGCGGGCACCTGGGCGGGCACTTCAGGACCCTGACGCGGAGCGGGAGGGGGCGGCGTACCCGGCATGGCGGGCGCCTCCATGGCAGGACGCACACCGTCCTGCTGCTGGTCCCGGAAGAGGTGGGCGAAGGCATCGGGTTCGTGGCGCTGCTCGCCGGCCTGCGAGACCAGGTCGTCCACACCGACGAACTGGGTCGTCCGGGGGTCCTCGCCGTACGGCAGGTGCCGCGTCGGGCCCGCGGGCTCCGGCGGTGGCGTCTGCGCCCAGACACGCGGGTCGGGGGCGTACGGGGAAGCGGGCGGCTGGGCGTAGAGCGGTGGGGGTGCCTGGTACGTGCCCGGGTGCGGCGGGGGGTGCGCGGCGCGGTCGTAGAGCGCCTCGGTCACCGGGTCCTGCGCGGACAGGTCGTGCCCCCGGTACGGGTCCTGGTCGTAGGCGTCCTGGAAGTACATGTCCGCGGGGGGCCCCGGCGTCTGGCCGGGCTGGGGCGGAGGGCCCTCGGGGTATCCCGAGTCGCCCGCGCCCTGACCGCGGTCACCGTCGTACGGCGCGTTCATGGTTACCCCACCTCATCGTCCCCGGGCCCACCGGCCACGACATCGCTCAACGGTCCACTCTCTCACCCGCGCCGGACGGGTCGGTGCTTTCCGGTGCGGTGTCCGCTGTCGGGTCACTCGGCTGCTCCGGGGCGTCCGTCCCGGCTCCGGAGGCGGAGTCCCCCGTGGATCCGTCGTGTGAGTCCGTGGTGACGGTGTTCTCAGTGTCTACGGTTCCGTCGGCGGCCTTGTTCAGGTCCTCGGCGTTCTCGTCGTCCTCGTCGAGTTCACGGTCCTCCTCGGCCTTCCGGGCCGCCGCGCGCTTGCGCTGCGTGTACATCCGGAAGCCGGCGAGCACGAGGAGCAGGACACCGCCGGCGATGACCAGCATCACCGTGGGCGTGACTTCGTTGACGTCCACGTCGAAGGTGACCGCGGGGCCGTAGGGCCGGTTGTCCTCCGTGTACAGCTGCGCCACCACCGTGACCGGGCCGTTGGCGTTGGCGTTGGTGGTGAACTTCACCGACTGGCTGTGCCCGCCCGAGACCTTGATCTGCTGCTCGTAGTAGGGACCGTCACCGATCTTCAGCCGGTTCGGCTGCTTCGAGGTGAGGCGCAGCAGCAGGTGGTCGGCGCCCTGCACCAGGTTGTTCTGCACCGTGACCGGGATCGTGGCGCTGCGCCCGGAGAGCTTGGTCTCCGACTTCTCGATCAGCCGGACCTGGCCGGTGAGCACCTGGAGATAGGACTGCACGCCCTCGCGGAAGGCCTGGCCCTCTTCGGCACGGCCGCGCCAGGAGGTGGACATGCCGCGGTTTATGGCCAGCCCGAAGGGCGTCACGACGCGGGAGGAATCGCTGAGGATCACCTGGAAGCTGTCGAGCTTGTCCTGGATCTCCTCGGTCCGCTCGAAGGCCGCCTGCGGGAGCTGCTGTTCCCTCAGCGCGGAGGGGTAGGCGGAGGCGGACGGCACCCGGGTCGTGGCGTCGGGGTCCGGCTTGGCCTTCGCCGCGACGGACAGCTCCTGCGAGTCGGACCAGGTGCTGTTCTGGAGGTCCTTCAGAGCCTGGGCCATCGTCTGGGCCTGGCTCGCCGACGGCATGCGCTGCGGGGCGACCACGATGTTGCGCTGGTTGCCCGGGTCCTGGAGGTTGATCAGCAGGCTCTGGGCGAGGAACCCCTGCACGGCCAGCACCGAGTCGTCCGCCTTGGTCATGTCGCCCTCGAAGGCGGTCGAGAGGCGGGCGTCCGCGACCACCGCGGTGGTGCCGCCGCCGATGGGCCGCGCCGCGCTGGGCGTGTACGGCAGCCCCCCGGTCTCCTTGAGGCTGTCGCTGCGGGCGATCACCTTGTCCGCGCCCGCGGAGGTGGCCACCTTGACGATCGAGGGGTCGATCGCCCCGTCCGCCGGCCAGGCGAAGTCGGTGCTCGGCGTCACGTGCAGGATGGTCTTCACGGTGTCGGCGGCGACTTCGGTGGCGTCCTTGAGGTGGCTCAGGGAGCCGGTGACGGTCTTGCCGTTGTGAGCCAGCGACGCCAGATCGGGGTCGGCGAAGGGGAGGGAGACGACTTCCTTGTCCTGGACCGTCTTCTCCAGCTTGTCGAGCCAGGCCTTCGCCACCGCCTGGTTCTTCCCGACCGTGTTGGTGCCGTTGGCGCCCTTGATCTCGTAGCTGTCGCGCATCGCGTCGACCGACGCCAGCAGATCCGGGTCGACGACCCAGGTGACGTCGAGATCCCTGCCCAGCGACAGCATCTGGTCCAGCCGGCCGCCGGGGGAGAGCTCCTTGGCGAGGTCGTCGTTCTCGAAGACGGGCGTCTGCTGTTCGTTCGAGCCGGTCTCGGCCGTGAGGTGGACGGTCGAGATCAGCGGCCAGAGATACGTGGTCTTCGTCCTGGTGTCGGCCTCGTCGGACTGCCAGGGCAGGAAGGTGCGCTGGATCCCGAGCACCTGCTCGTACGGCTGGGCGGCCGTCTGGCCGGACACGGAGACGCCAAGCTGGTAGACGCCGTCGGAGCCGAGGTTCAGCTTCTTGACCGGCACCGAGATGCTGAAGTGCTGCGAGACGCCGGTGGTGAGCTTGGAGAACTCCTGGACGTACTTGCCGCCGACCCGCGTCCCGTCGACGCCCTGCTGGTAGGTGGTGCGCTTGGTGACGTCGTCGAGCGCCGTGCGGCTGTTCAGGAAGGAGCCCACCCGCAGATCCACCCGGGCGTCCGTGACCGCCTGCTTGCGCGTGTTGGTGACCGTGCCGGAGATGGTGACGGTGTCGCCGTCGGTGGGGACAGTGGGGCTCACCGTGTCGAGGGCGACATCGACCGGGCCCGAGCTCGCGGCGGCGGCCGGAGAGGTCTGCGGGGCCGCCTCGGCCGCCGGCATGGCAGGCAGTTGCGCCAGCCCGGCCAGCAGGGGCGCACCGGCGAGCAGCGCACCGGTGCGCCGCAGCCACCGGCGGGCAGGTGAGGCACTCATCCCCTGGAAGTCTGCCGCCTCGGCCACGCGCTCGCCCGTCCCTCGTCGTCGTTCAGTGGTCGTCGGATTGTGCGTCCACGCATGGTAACGATGTGCGCCGAGGGTAAGTGCCGCGGTCTGCTCCACAAGATCCGCAGGACACGGGCCACTGTCCACTATGTACGTCTATCCCGGACACTGTCCCCGCGCGCACCGGTGGAGGGGCGTGTGCACGTTTTATGGAGGCGCCCCGGGCCGTGCGGGCCACGTACCCTTTTCTGTTGTGCCGAACGCCAACGAAGACAACCCCAGTGCCCTGAGTCAGGTGCAGCGCCGCGCGGTGAGTGAACTGCTGCGGGTGTCCCCTGTCGCCGACGACCTCGCCCGCCGTTTCCAGGACGCAGGGTTCTCGCTCGCCCTGGTCGGAGGCTCGGTCCGGGACGCGCTCCTCGGCCGGCTCGGTAACGACCTGGACTTCACGACGGACGCCCGCCCCGAGGACGTACTGAAGATCGTGCGGCCCTGGGCGGAGGCCGTGTGGGAGGTCGGCATCGCGTTCGGCACGGTCGGCGCGCAGAAGGACGGCTACCAGATCGAGGTGACCACCTACCGCTCCGAGGCGTACGACCGGACCTCGCGCAAGCCGGAGGTGTCGTACGGGAACTCCATCGACGAGGATCTCGTCCGCCGCGACTTCACGGTGAACGCGATGGCCGTGGCGCTCCCCGAGAAGGAGTTCGTCGACCCGTACGGCGGTCTGGCGGACCTGTCCGCGCGGACGCTGCGCACGCCCGGTACGCCGGAGGAATCCTTCTCCGACGACCCGCTCCGGATGATGCGCGCCGCCCGCTTCGCCGCGCAGCTCGACTTCGAGGTCGCCCCCGAGGTCGTCGCCGCGATGACGGACATGGCCGGGCGCATCGAGATCGTGTCGGCCGAGCGGGTACGGGACGAGCTGAACAAGCTCGTCCTGGCCGCCCACCCGAGGAACGGCCTGACGCTGCTCGTCGAGACGGGGCTGGCCGAACGCGTCCTGCCGGAGCTGCCCGCCCTGCGGCTGGAGCGCGACGAGCACCACCGGCACAAGGACGTCTATGACCACACGCTGATCGTCCTGGAGCAGGCGATGGAGCTGGAGCAGGACGGGCCCGATCTCACGCTGCGGCTCGCCGCGCTCCTGCACGACATCGGCAAGCCGCGCACCCGTCGCTTCGAGAAGGACGGCCGGGTCTCCTTCCACCACCACGAGGTGGTGGGCGCCAAGATGACCAAGAAGCGGATGACGGCGCTCAAGTACTCCAACGACCTTGTGAAGGACGTCTCGCGCCTGGTCGAGCTGCACCTGCGCTTCCACGGGTACGGCGCCGGAGAGTGGACGGACTCCGCGGTCCGCCGCTACGTACGGGACGCCGGCCCGCTGCTCGACCGGCTGCACAAGCTGACCCGCTCCGACTGCACCACCCGCAACAAGCGCAAGGCGACGTCGCTCTCCCGGGCCTATGACGGGCTCGAAGAGCGCATCGACCAGCTCAAGGAGCAGGAGGAGCTGGACGCCATCCGCCCGGACCTCGACGGCAACCAGATCATGGAGATCCTGGGCGTCGGTCCGGGGCCGGCGATCGGCCAGGCGTACAAGTATCTGCTCGAGCTGCGTCTGGAGAACGGGCCCATGGAGCACGACGCGGCCGTGACGGCACTCAAGGAGTGGTGGGCCGAGCAGAGCTGAGCGGCACGAAGGGCGTCATGTTTCACGTGAAACATGACGCCGGATACGCCGAGGGCATGACTCCCGATACGCCGAGGGGCGGTGTTTCACGTGAAACACCGCCCCTCGGCGTATGCCGACCGAGCTGTTACTTGGTCTCCTTCAGGCACAGCACCACGTCATGGCCGCCGCCGGTCTGGATGTACGAGATCTCCGCGTCCGAGACGCTCTCACACTTGCTGTCGTCGCTGGTGCTGTCGAACTTCTCGACGACCTTGTACTCGGAGTCGCTCGACGAGCAGTCGACCGTCTTGAGGTCCGGGCTGACGCTGGTGCCGTCGTTGTGCATGCAACTGCCCACGGAGGCGGTCTCCGCGTCGCTCTGCCCGAGGTACCACTTCACCCCGTACAGGGCTATCGCGACCACGATCAGGGCGACGATGCGCAGAGCCTTCTTGCCGAACCGGCTGCCGGAGGACGGCGGCGGGACCGGGGCGCCGGGCGCGCCCTGCTGGAACGGCGGGTACGGCTGCTGCTGGGGGAACCCCGGCTGTGCGGGTGCTGCCGCGGGAGCGCCGGGCTGCTGGGCGAACGGGTTCTGGCCCTGAGGCGGCGGCGGAGTAGTCACTTGGGGGTCCCCCTCGGAACGTGTGGATTCGCATGGCGCGAAATAAGACGTGCGTAAGTTATCGGGCCGCACTGACATTTCAGTAGCCGAGGGGCCCTCTGTGTCATTGATGTGACACTTACTGGCGAGCAAAGCGGTGCATAGTCACAGCAACCGCCCCGTAGATAACGGCTACCGTGATCACCAGCGGGACGGAGCGTCCGTCGGGCGGCAGCATCAGCGCGGCCACCGCGGCGGCGCCGACGAACGCGACGTTGAACAGCACGTCGTAAACGGAGAAGATCCGGCCACGGTAGGCGTCGTCCACGGAGGACTGCACGAGGGTGTCCGTGGCGATCTTGGCCCCTTGCGTGGTCAGACCGACCACGAAGGCCAGCAGGAGCATCGGGACCACGGTGAAGGTGAGCCCCAGCGCGGGGCTCATCGCCGCGGCGAGGGCGGCGCAGACGGTGATCCATCGTCCGGAGCCCAGCTTCTCGGCCGTGGCGGGGGTGATGACGGCAGCCGCGAAGAAGCCCGCTCCGGAGATGCCCACGGCCAGGCCGAGGAGCGCGAGGCCGCCCTCCGAGTCGGACGACCACGCGTACCGGCAGAGCATGAGCACCATGACCGTCAGGGCGCCGTAGCAGAAGCGCATCAAGGTCATCGACGCGAGCGCCCAGGCGGCCTGGCGGCGGGCCGGCTGGGCGAGATGACGTACGCCGGCCACGAGCCCGCGCGCGGTGTCGCGGAGAGCCGAACCCAGCCGCGGCCGCAGCGACCGCCTGTCGGGCCCGAGGAGGTCCGGAGCGATGCGCAGGGACGCGAGCGCGGCGGCCGCGTACAGGGCGGCCCCCAGGAGGACCACCGCCGTGTTGGAGTCCGCGGCCAGCAGCCGTACGGCGAGGGCGACGGCGCCGCCCGCGCTGGCGCCCAGCGTGCCGGCCGTCGGGGACAGCGAATTGGCGATGATCAGGCGCTCGGAGTCGACGACCCGCGGCAGCGCGGCGGAGAGACCGGCCAGGACGAAGCGGTTGACCGCGGTCACGCAGAGCGCGGAGGCGTAGAAGAGCCACTCGGGGACGTGGCTGACCATCAGGAGGGCCGTCGCGCACGCCAGCGCGGCGCGCAGCAGATTGCCGTAGAGGAAGACCTGGCGCCGTCGCCAGCGGTCCAGCAGGACGCCCGCGAAGGGGCCGACGAGGGAGTAGGGCAGCAGCAGGACGGCCATGGCCGAGGCGATGGCGGCCGCCGAGGTCTGCTTCTCCGGGGTGAAGACGACGTACGTGGCGAGGGCCACCTGATAGACACCGTCGGCCCCCTGGGACAGCAGCCGTACGCCGAGCAGGCGCCTGAAGCCCGTGAAGCGCAGAAGTATCCGCAGGTCGCGCACGACAGCCATGGGCACAGCCTCACACAGGAGGAGGGCCCCCGGGCGCACTGCCCCGGGGACCCTCGACGGACGAACCGGATCTCGTCTCCTGACGAGTCCTAGCGCTCGACCTCACCCTTGATGAACTTCTCGACGTTGTCGAAGGCCTCGTCGTCGAAGTACTGGACCGGCGGGGACTTCATGAAGTACGAGGACGCCGACAGGATCGGGCCGCCGATGCCGCGGTCCTTGGCGATCTTCGCGGCGCGCAGGGCGTCGATGATGACACCCGCGGAGTTCGGGGAGTCCCAGACCTCGAGCTTGTACTCCAGGTTCAGCGGGACGTCACCGAAGGCACGGCCCTCAAGGCGGACGTAGGCCCACTTGCGGTCGTCGAGCCACTGCACGTAGTCGGACGGGCCGATGTGGACGTTCTTCTCCCCCAGCTCGCGGTCGGGGATCTGAGACGTGACGGCCTGGGTCTTCGAGATCTTCTTCGACTCGAGGCGGTCGCGCTCGAGCATGTTCTTGAAGTCCATGTTGCCGCCGACGTTGAGCTGCATGGTGCGCTCGAGACGGACACCGCGGTCCTCGAACAGCTTGGCCATCACCCGGTGCGTGATGGTGGCGCCGACCTGCGACTTGATGTCGTCACCGACGATCGGGACACCGGCCTCGGTGAACTTGTCGGCCCATTCCTTGGTGCCGGCGATGAAGACCGGGAGGGCGTTGACGAAGGCGACCTTGGCGTCGATGGCGCACTGCGCGTAGAACTTCGCCGCGTCCTCGGAGCCCACGGGCAGGTAGCAGACGAGGACATCGACCTGCTTGTCCTTGAGGATCTGGACGACGTCGACCGGCTCCTCGGCGGACTCCTCGATGGTCTGGCGGTAGTACTTGCCTAGCCCGTCGAGGGTGTGGCCGCGCTGCACCGCGACGTCCTTGTGCGGGACGTCGCAGATCTTGATGGTGTTGTTCTCGCTGGCACCGATGGCGTCCGAGAGGTCGAGACCGACCTTCTTCGCGTCGACGTCGAAGGCGGCGACGAACTCGACGTCACCGACGTGGTAGTCGCCGAACTGGACGTGCATCAGGCCCGGCACCTTGGTCGCCGGGTCGGCGTCCTTGTAGTACTCGACGCCCTGTACCAGCGACGCGGCGCAGTTGCCCACGCCGACAATGGCTACGCGAACCGAACCCATTCCGGTTGCTCCCTGTGTGTACTCGGTGAGACCCCGAACGGGTCTCACGTGGCGGTGTCGTCGGACGGATCCGGCCGGGTGCTGTCCCGGTGCCGGGGCAGGCCGCCCGTCTCTCCAGATGTGCTGTCGTGCTGAGCGGAGCCGTCGGGTGCGGAACGCTTCTGGTCCCGTCCGGCCCGCTCGCTCTCGATGAGCTCGTTCAGCCAGCGCACTTCGCGCTCCACGGACTCCATTCCGTGCCGCTGAAGCTCGAGGGTGTAGTCGTCGAGGCGCTCGCGGGTGCGTGCCAGGGAGGCGCGCATCTTCTCCAGCCGCTCCTCCAGCCGGCTGCGGCGGCCTTCCAGCACCCGCATGCGTACGTCGCGCGACGTCTGGCCGAAGAAGGCGAAGCGCGCGGCGAAGTGCTCGTCCTCGTACGCGTCGGGGCCGGTCTGCGACAGCAGGTCCTCGAAGTGTTCCTTACCTTCCGCCGTCAGCCGGTAGACGATCTTGGCTCGGCGTCCCGTGAGCGGAGCGGCGAGGGCGTCCTCGGACGTCGCACCCGTTTCCTCGATCAACCAGCCGTTGGCGACCAGCGTCTTGAGGCAGGGGTAGAGCGTCCCGTAGCTGAAGGCGCGGAACACACCCAGTGACGTATTGAGTCGTTTGCGCAGCTCATAGCCGTGCATCGGGGACTCGCGGAGCAGGCCGAGCACGGCGAACTCCAGGATGCCGGAACGCCGGCTCATGGTCGCCACCTCCCTGTCGCTGCCTCGTCGGCACGGTCCTTATGCCGAGCTGATGTATCGACTCGATACATCAGCACGATAGAACGCCCCTACGGTTGCGACAAGAGGGGGCATGGTGAACGGCGTCACATCACCGATTCTCATGAAGTAAGTTGCCTGATTTGGGGTGAACTTCGGCCCTAGGCGGGTTTTGACGGTGCGTAGTCTGTGCGCCATGCACACCACCGGGAACCGAGTGACGACCGAGGACGTCTCCGTCCTCGGTGCAGTACGGGTGAATGCGAATACGACCGCATCCGTACTTCGGGGGGACCGGAAACCAGCCGCCGTTTCCAGGCGCGCAGAGGTGCGCCTGCCCGAGGAGTAATCGTTCGATGAGCGAGCACCGTCGCAAATCGCCGCAGCCGCAGGACGGCGGGCGTGCCGCGGCCCGACGAGGACAGTCCGGCTCGTCCTCCGGCCGTCGCGCCGCACCGCGGGGCGCCACCGGATCTCCTTCCGACTCCGGGTCGGGAGGTGAGGAGCGACCGTACGGCGGCCGGGCCGAGGCCCGGCGAGCCGGACAGCGAAGCGGTGGCGGCCGGCGCAGAGCCGCCGAAGGACCCGGACGCGGCTCCCAGAGCGGGCCGGGGCGCGGCCGGGGCCGTCAGGCTCCCGCCAAGAAGCGCATCATCGACTACCCACGCGCGGACAGGTACGGCGCGAAGCGCTGGGTGCCGTCGTGGAAGCTGGTGACCGGCCTGTTCATCGGCTTCTTCGGCAGCCTGGTGACCGTGGCGGGTGTCGCCTACGCGCTGGTCGGCGTGCCGGACGTGGCCAAGACGGCCACGGCGCAGAACAACGTCTACTACTGGAGCAACGGCGACCAGATGGTCTCCACCGGTGGTGAGACGAACCGGCAGATCATCAGCTACGACAAGATCCCCAAGGAGATGCGCTACGCCGTCATGTCCGCGGAGAACAAGACGTTCGAGACGGACAGCGGCGTCGACCCCATGGGTATCGCCCGTGCCTTCGTGAACATGGCCAAGGGCGGCCAGACGCAGGGTGGCTCCACCATCACCCAGCAGTACGTCAAGAACGCCATGCTGAACGACCAGTCGCAGACGGTCTCCCGGAAGTTCAAGGAGCTGTTCGTCTCCATAAAGGTCGGAGCCTCGGTGTCCAAGGAGGACATCATGGCCGGCTACCTGAACTCGGCGTACTACGGGCGCAACGCCTACGGCATCCAGGCCGCGTCCCGCGCGTACTTCGGCGTGGAGGCGACGAAACTCGACGCCAGCCAGTGCGCCTTCCTTGCCGCGGTCCTCAAGGGCGCCACGTACTACGACCCGGCGGGCGCGACCTCGATCGACCCGGCCGCCACGCCCCAGGCGAACCGCAAGCGCGCGGTGACGCGATGGAAGTGGATCCTCGACGAGGAGGTCAAGGACGGGCGCCTGACGGCCGCCGAGCGGGCCGAGTACAAGACGTTCCCGGAGATTCAGAGTCCGCGCTCCAACCAGCAGCTCAGCGGACAGATCGGTTATCTCGTAGACCTGGCCAAGGCCTACATCATCAAGAACACCGACATCACCCAGGACCAGCTCCAGCAGGGTGGCTACGAGATCCACACGACCTTCGACAAGAAGAAGGTGACGGAGCTCGAGGACGCGGTGAAGAAGGTCCGCAAGGAGCACATCAACACGAAGCAGCGTCCGGACACCGACAAGTACGTCCAGTTCGGCGGAGCCTCCGTGAACCCGACGAGCGGGGCCATCGAGGCCATCTACGGCGGCGAGGACGCGACCAAGCACTTCACCAACAACGCCGACCAGACCGGTGCCCAGGTGGGTTCGACGTTCAAGCCGTTCGTGCTGGCGGCCGCCATGTCGTGGGGCGTGCGCGACCCCGACGGCGGAGAGACGCAGGCACAGGACGAGCGCACCGTCGTCTCCCCGAAGAGCCTGTACAGCGGCAAGAACAAGCTCAAGATCAAGCAGTACAACGGTGACGTCTGGATGGACAAGGACGGCAACGAATGGCTGCAGACCAATGACGGCGGCCAGAGCTACAACGCCCCGACGTATCAGATCGACCTGCGCGAGGCGATGCGGGAGTCCGTGAACTCCGCCTACGTCCAGCTCGGCATGGACGTCGGCCTGGACAAGGTCAAGCAGGCGGCCAAGGACGCGGGCATCCTGGAGGACAGCTTCGCGAGCTCGAACTTCCCGTCCTTCTCGCTCGGCACCTCCGACCCCAGCGCCATCCGGATGGCCGGCGCCTACTCGACCTTCGCGGCCAGCGGCAAGCAGCGCGACCCGTACTCGGTCACGAAGGTCACCAGCGAAGACGGCACGGTCTTCCAGCACAGCGATGTCGAGAAGACCACGCAGGCCTTCACCTCGAAAGTGGCCGACAACGTCACCGACGTGCTGAGGACCGTGGTGGAGAAGGGCACCGGCACCAACGCCAAGCTCAGCGACCGCCAGGTCGCGGGCAAGACCGGTACCACCGACGGCAACAAGTCGGCCTGGTTCGTCGGGTACACCCCGCAGCTCTCCACCGCGATCACCATGTACCGGATGGACGACGACGAGAAGAACGAGAAGCGCGAGTTCCTCAAGATGTACGGAACGGGTGGAGAGAAGAAGATCCACGGTGCCTCGTTCCCGTCCGAGATCTGGCACGACTACATGGAGAAGGCGCTCAAGGGCGCGAAGGTCATCGACTTCCCGGAGCCCGAGGACATCGGCACGATCGTCAACGACACTCCGTCTCCGAGCGTGACCCCGTCGGCGACCGCGACGGAGGAGGAAGAGGAGAGTCCGTCGCCGTCGGTGACGCCCAGCGAGAGCAGTGCCTCGCCCACGCCCACGGAGAGCGAAACCTGTGGCAATTGGGACTGGGACTGCACCGAGGACGGTGGCTCGGATACGGGCGGCGACGAGGACGGCGGAACGGACGCGGGATCCAGCGCCACACCATCGGAGTCGACAGGCAACAGCAGAGGCAACGGCAATGGCGGGGGCATCTTCGGATAGCCGCAGAGCCACCCGCAAGCCGCGTTTCACGTGAAACAAGGGCCGCCGCACCGACCAGGTGCGGCGGCCCTCGGCGTTTTCCTAGGTGCATACGGCAGGATGTGCGGCATGCCCAGTGCAGAGACGACGCGAGCGAGCGTGCACGAGCCGGAGCCGGTGCAGCCGACCAGGGAAGACGGGGTCGCCGCGCACGGCAGTGAGCTGATCGGCGGCCCTGTCGGACGACGAGCACTGTCCGGGACGTCCTGGTGGACTCCCCTGCGGGCCGTCGTGCTCATCGCGATCGGCATGTTCGCCCTCGGCATGGTGCAGAAGCTCCCCTGCTACGACGGCGGCTGGTTCTTCGGCGCCAGCTCCCAGTACACGCACGCCTGCTACTCGGACATCCCGCACCTCTACCAGGGGCGCGGCTTCGCCGACGGCCTGGTGCCGTACTTCGACAAGCTCAGCGGCGACATGGACTACCTCGAGTACCCGGTGCTCACCGGTGTGTTCATGGAGGTCGCCTCCTGGGTCACGCCGGGCAGCGGCAGCATCCAGGACCAGGAGCAGATCTACTGGATGGTCAATGCCGGGATGCTCATGGTGTGCGCGGCGGTCATCGCCGTCTGCGTGACCCGGACGCACGCCCGGCGCCCGTGGGACGGCCTGCTGGTCGCCCTCGCGCCGGCCTTCGCGCTGACCGCCACCATCAACTGGGACCTGCTGGCCGTCGCTCTGACGGCCGCCGCCATGCTGATGTGGTCCCGGGGCCGGGCCCTCGCCTTCGGCCTCCTGCTGGGGCTGGCAACGGCCGCGAAGCTGTACCCGGTGCTGCTGCTGGGGCCGCTGCTGATCCTGTGCTGGCGCGCCGGCAAATGGCGGGACTTCGGGACCGCCTTCGGGGGCGCGGCCGTGGCCTGGCTGGCGGTGAACCTTCCGGTGATGCTCTTCGCCTTCGAGGGCTGGTCGAAGTTCTACACCTTCAGCCAGGAGCGGGGCGTCGACTTCGGGTCCTTCTGGCTGATCCTCACGCAGCGCTGGGGCAGCCCGTTTCTGACGACGGACAACATCAACACCCTCGCCACCGTCCTGATGCTGCTGTCCTGCCTCGGCGTCGCGGCCCTCACGATGACCGCACCGCGCCGGCCCCGCTTCGCCCAGCTCGCGTTCCTGATCGTCGCCGCCTTCATCCTCACCAACAAGGTCTACTCGCCGCAGTACGTTCTCTGGCTGGTGCCCCTCGCGGCGCTGGCCCGGCCGCGCTGGCGGGACTTCCTTGTCTGGCAGGCATGCGAGGTTGTGTACTTCCTGGGCATCTGGATGTACCTCGCGTACACGACCAGCGGTGACGCCCACAAGGGTCTGCCCACCGAGGGCTACCAGGCGGCCATCGCCGTCCATCTGCTGGGCACGCTGTACCTGTGCGCGGTGGTGGTGCGCGACATCCTCATGCCGGAGCGGGACGTGGTGCGCCTGGCGGGCGACGACGACCCGACAGGCGGCGTGCTGGACGGCGCCGAGGACGTCTTCGTACTCGGCGCCGCGGCCCGTCCGCCGCGGCATGCGGCGCATATCGAGGGACCGCAGGTGCAGTGGGGCGGCACGGGCGCTGCGGGTGACCGTTCGCCCTGAGCGAACAGCACCCGGACGGGCGCGGACGAGCCATGCGAAAGGCCGTACACGGTCACCGTGTACGGCCTTTCGCATGCGTCCGGCGCGCTCCCGCGCCCGCGGATCAGCGGTCGACGATCCGGTCGAACTGCGTGGTGGTGTGCCGCAGGTGGGCCACCAGCTCCTCGCCGACCTGCGGCTCGGGGGCGTCCGAGGGCACGAAGAGGATCGAGACCTGCATGTGCGGGGGCTCGGCGAACCAGCGCTGCTTGCCGCCCCACACGAACGGCGCGAGGTTCCGGTTGACCGTGGCGAGACCGGCCCGGGCCACGCCCTTGGCGCGCGGCATGACGCCGTGCAGCGCCTTGGGCGCCTCCAGGCCGACGCCGTGCGACGTACCGCCCGCCACGACGACCAGGTAGCCGTCGGAGGCCGCCTTCTGCTGCCGGTAGCCGAAGCGGTCGCCCTTGGACACACGGGTGACGTCCAGGACGGCCCCGCGGTACTCGGTTGCCTCGTGGTCCCCCAGCCACAGCCGCGTGCCGATGCGGGCGCGGAAGCGGGTCTGCGGGAACTGCTGCTGGAGCCGGGCGAGCTCCTCGGCCTTGAGGTGGCTGACGAACATGGTGTGCAGCGGCAGCCGGGCGGCGCGCAGCCGGTCCATCCAGCCGATGACCTCCTCGACGGCGTCCGAGCCGTCGGTGCGGTCCAGCGGCAGATGGATGGCGAAGCCCTCCAGCCGCACGTTCTCGATGGCGGCGTGCAGATGGGGCAGGTCCTGCTCGCTCACGCCGTGCCGCTTCATGGAGGACATGACCTCGATAACGACGCGGGCGCCCACGAGGCCGTACACGCCGTCGATCGACGACACGGAGCGGATGACGCGGTCGGGCAGCGGTACGGGCTCCTCGCCGCGTCTGAAGGGCGTCAGCACCAGAAGATCGCCACCGAACCAGTCCTTGATCCGGGCGGCCTCGTAGGTGGTGCCGACGGCGAGGATGTCGGAGCCGAGGCGCGTGGCCTCGTCCGCGAGCCGTTCGTGGCCGAAGCCGTAGCCGTTGCCCTTGCAGACGGGGACGAGCCCCGGGAACTGCTCCTGCACGTGCTTGTGGTGTGCCCGCCAGCGCGCGGTGTCGACGTAGAGCGTGAGCGCCATGGCCGGTCCCGGAACCTTTCGTATCGGCGTAAGTCAGAGAATGAAACGGAAAGCCCAGGTCAGCGTCGCGACATATAGATGTCGAGCGCCTTGTGGAGCAGCTTGTTCAGCGGGAAGTCCCACTCGCCCAGGTATTCGGCGGCCTGCCCGCCGGTACCCACCTTGAACTGGATCAGGCCGAAGAGGTGGTCGGTCTCGTCCAGCGAGTCGGAGATGCCGCGCAGGTCGTAGACGGTCGCCCCCAGGGCGTACGCGTCGCGCAGCATCCGCCACTGCATCGCGTTCGAGGGCCGTACCTCGCGGCCGATGTTGTCCGAGGCGCCGTAGGAGTACCAGACGTGCCCGCCGACGACGAGCATCGTCGCGGCGGAAAGGTTCACCCCGTTGTGCCGCGCGAAGTACAGCCGCATGCGATTGGGGTCCTCGGTGTTGAGGGCCGACCACATGCGCTGGAAGTACGACAGCGGGCGGGGCCGGAAGTGGTCGCGGACGGCCGTGATCTCGTACAGCCGCTGCCACTCCTCCAGGTCCTGGTAGCCGCCCTGGACGACCTCGACGCCGGCCTTCTCGGCCTTCTTGATGTTGCGGCGCCAGAGCTGGTTGAAGTTCTTGTGGACCTCTTCCAGGGAGCGGTTGTCCAGCGGCACCTGGTAGACGTAGCGCGGCTGCACGTCACCGAAGCCGGCGCCGCCGTCCTCGCCCTGCTGCCAGCCCATGCGGCGGAGCTTGTCGGCGACCTCGAAGGCGCGGGGCTCGATGAAGTCCGCCTCTATGTCCCGCAGCCGCTTGACGTCGGGGTTCTGGATGCCCTGCTTGATGGAGGCGGCCTCCCAGCGCCGGATGATCACCGGGGGGCCCATCTTCACGGAGAACGCGCCCTGCTGCTTGAGGTGCGCGAGCATCGGCCGCAGCCAGTCGTCGAGGTTCGGCGCGTACCAGTTGATGACCGGACCCTCGGGGAGATAGGCGAGATACCGCTTGATCTTGGGGAGCTGGCGGTAGAGAACGAGACCCGCGCCGACCATGTCACCGGTCTTGTCGTCGAACCACCCGAGGTTCTCCGAGCGCCACTCCGCCTTGACATCGGCCCAGGCCGGAACCTGCATGTGGCTCGCCGCGGGCAGGCTCTGGACATAGGCCAGATGCTGCTCTCGACTGATGGTCCTCAGGGTCAGGCTCATTCCGGGCGCTCCTCGGGCTGGTGTGTCCCCATGGGTACAGGGGCTCCTGGCTCTCGCGCCGAAGCCTACTGCGCCCCGCGAGCGACCCGTCTGGCCGTACGGAACCTGTGCCCTGACCGGTACCGGCCGGGACCGCGCGTCGCGTGGTCCCCGCGGGTGCGGCCGGCCCGCGGAAGGCCGGCCGCACCCGCCGGTGCCGGCTCGGGTGCCGGCCCGGTGCGGAACCGGAGCGTCAGCCGATGACGCCGCCGAAGAGACCGCCGTGGGCCATGCCGAGGAAGAAGCCGACGGCCGAGGCGCCGAGGCCCATGATCAGCGCGAAGCGCTCGCGCGTGGTGATGGAGACGAACTGTCCGTAGGCCCCCGTGAAGATGCCCACCAGCCCCGCCCACGAGCTGAGCAGGTGGAGGTTGTGGAACATCGCCGTCACGAAGGCGGTGACCCCGAGGATCGCGGTCACCCAGAGCAAGGTGTCCTGCAGCGGGTGCACCTTGTGGTCGGTGGCGAACAGGGATCCGACGGCATGAGGCCGTGCTGTCCGTGCGGCGTTCGGTCGCATTGTCTGTGCCATGAGGCACCTCCTGCGGAAGGCGGCGCATCCTAGCGCCGTACACACCCGAGGTCTCCAGACTGACGGCGAACCCGGCCGGATTTCAACCGGAAGCGGGTGTGCGGGTAGTCTGTACCGTCTGCACCGGTGTCTGCCCAGGCTCGTGACCAGCTCACGGCCAGGTCACGACGGGGATCCCGCTCGGTTCGTCCTTCGCGGGGACCCGACTGTCAGTGGCGGCCGATACCGTTGCGCACGCATAACAACCCTCCTGCCACGGAACGACCGTGGCCGCTGAGTCCAAAGGAGGTGGGTTCCACATGCGTCACTACGAGGTGATGGTCATCCTCGACCCCGATCTCGAGGAGCGCGCTGTCTCCCCGCTGATCGAGAACTTCCTCTCCGTCGTCCGTGAGGGCAACGGAAAGGTCGAGAAGGTCGACACCTGGGGCCGTCGTCGTCTCGCGTACGAGATCAAGAAGAAGCCCGAGGGCATCTACTCGGTCATCGACCTGCAGGCCGAGCCTGCGGTCGTCAAGGAGCTCGACCGCCAGATGAACCTGAACGAGTCGGTCCTCCGGACCAAGGTCCTCCGTCCCGAGACCCACTGAGCCTTCCCGCTCAGCTGATCCCGGGATTCGAGTAGCAGCACCAAGCAGCCAGCAGCAAACCCGCCGAGAGGTACCCCCATGGCAGGCGAGACCGTCATCACGGTCGTCGGCAATCTTGTCGATGACCCCGAGCTGCGCTTCACCCCTTCCGGTGCGGCGGTCGCGAAGTTCCGTGTCGCGTCCACTCCCCGTACCTTCGACCGCCAGACGAACGAGTGGAAGGACGGCGAGAGCCTGTTCCTGACCTGCTCTGTCTGGCGTCAGGCGGCGGAGAACGTCGCCGAGTCGCTCCAGCGAGGCATGCGCGTGATCGTGCAGGGCCGGCTGAAGCAGCGGTCCTACGAGGACCGTGAGGGCATCAAGCGCACGGTCTACGAGCTGGACGTCGAGGAAGTCGGCGCCAGCCTCAAGAACGCCACGGCCAAGGTCACCAAGACCACCGGCCGAGGCGGCCAGGGCGGTTACGGCGGCGGCGGTGGCGGCGGCCAGCAGGGTGGCGGCGGCTGGGGCGGAGGCCCCGGCGGCGGTCAGCAGCAGGGTGGCGGCGGTGCTCCCGCCGACGACCCCTGGGCGACCAGCGCTCCTGCCGGCGGCGGCAACCAGGGTGGCGGCTGGGGCGGAGGCTCCGGCGGCAACCAGGGCGGCGGCTACTCGGACGAGCCCCCCTTCTAAGGGCGGGCCGTACCCCCACTTCTTGATCACACAGGAGAAACACCATGGCGAAGCCGCCTGTGCGCAAGCCGAAGAAAAAGGTCTGCGCGTTCTGCAAGGACAAGGTCACGTACGTGGACTACAAGGACACGAACATGCTGCGGAAGTTCATTTCCGACCGCGGCAAGATCCGTGCCCGCCGCGTGACCGGCAACTGCACGCAGCACCAGCGTGACGTCGCCACGGCCGTGAAGAACAGCCGTGAGATGGCGCTGCTGCCCTACACGTCCACCGCGCGCTAAGGAAAGGGTGACCGACACATGAAGATCATCCTGACCCACGAGGTCTCCGGCCTCGGCGCCGCCGGCGACGTCATCGACGTCAAGGACGGCTACGCTCGCAACTACCTGGTTCCGCGGAAGCTCGCGATCCGCTGGACCAAGGGTGGCGAGAAGGACGTCGAGCAGATCCGTCGTGCTCGCAAGATCCACGAGATCCAGACCATCGAGCAGGCCAACCAGGTCAAGGCCCAGCTCGAGGGTGTGAAGGTCCGTCTGGCCGTTCGCTCCGGCGACGCCGGTCGTCTCTTCGGTTCCGTCACCCCGGCCGACATCGCCTCGGCGATCAAGGCTTCCGGTGGCCCCGAGGTCGACAAGCGCCGCATCGAGCTGGGCGCGCCGATCAAGACGCTGGGCGCCCACGAGACGTCCGTGCGCCTGCACCCCGAGGTTGACGCCAAGGTCAGCATCGAGGTGGTCGCTGCCTGAGTGCAGCGCTCGGCACAGCTGAGAGAAGGGCCGCGTTCCTCTGGGGCGCGGCCCTTCTGCGTGCCGTTCTCAGGCGAACCTCGGCGGCTCGGACTATGCAACGTGAAGCCTCGACGGCTTGGACTGTTTCACGTGAAGCCTTGGCGGCTTCGTCTGTTTCACGTGAAACGGGCCGTTTCACGTGAAACATCAGTGATCCGCTTCAGCGGGTGGCTCCGGTGACGATCCAGCGACCGGAACGGGATCGCAGCCACAGGGTCAGCAGGCGCATCGCCATCATGAGAGCCATCGCTCCCCAGAGAGCGGTCAGCCCGCCACCGAGCGACGGTACGAGCAGCGCCACCGGAGTGAAGACCGCCAGGGTGATGATCATCGCCCACGCCAGATAGCGCCCGTCCCCGGCACCCATGAGGACACCATCGAGCACGAAGACGATGCCGGAGACCGGCTGGGAGACCGCCACGACGAGCAGTGCCGGCAGGGCGACGTCCTGTACGCCGGAATCGCTGGTGAAGAGCGGCAGGAACACCGGTCTGGCGAGCACGACCAGCGCCCCCAGTACGACTCCGACGGCGAAGCCCCACTGCACCATCCGTCGGCAGACCGCCTGGGCGCCTTCGGCGTCGTTCGCTCCGAGGTAGCGCCCGATGATGGCCTGGCCCGCGATGGCGATCGCGTCGAGAGCGAAGGCGAGCAGGCTCCACAGCGACAGGATGATCTGGTGCGCGGCCATATCGGCATCGCCGAGGCGGGCGGCGACCGCGGTGGCGATCATGAGGATCGCCCGCAGCGACAGGGTGCGCACCAGCAGCGGTGCTCCCGCGTGTGCGCTGGCCCTGATGCCGGCGATGTCGGGCCGCAGCGAGGCGCCGTGCTTGCGGGCTTCCCGTACGACGACGTACAGGTACACGAAGGCCATGCCGCACTGGGCGATCACGGTGCCCCAGGCGGAGCCGGCGACGCCCAGATCCGCCCCGTACACGAGGCCGGCATTGAGCAGGGCGTTGGCCACGAAGCCCGCGACGGCCACATAGAGCGGTGTCTTCGTGTCCTGGAAACCGCGCAGGACACCGGTGGCGGCGAGCACGACGAGCATGGCCGGGATGCCGAGCACCGAGATGCGCAGATAGGTGGTCGCGTAGGGGGCGGCTGTGTCGGAGGCGCCGAAAAGCTCGACCAGGGCGGGCGCCGTGGGCAGAGCGGCGGCGATGACAGCCGCGCCGATCAGCAGGGCGAGCCAGATCCCGTCCATGCCCTGGCGGATCGCGGCACGGACATCACCCGCGCCCACGCGACGGGCGACGGCGGCCGTGGTGGCATAGGCGAGGAAGACGAAAACGCCGACGGCTGTCATGAGGAGGGCGGAGGCGACGCCCAGGCCGGCCAGCTGGGCGGTTCCCAGATGGCCGACGATGGCACTGTCGGCCATGACGAAAAGGGGCTCGGCGACGAGTGCGCCGAAGGCCGGAACGGCCAGCGCGACGATCTCCCGATCGTGTCGGCGCCGGACGGCCCTGGGTGTCGCTGGAGCCTGTGTCATGAGCAGCAATCTAATCTTCCACAGGTAAGAGATGCAACTCATGAACGACCCTTACTTTTGTTGGGGTCGTGTGCCTCTTCGTGCACCGTTCGAGGTGAACTCGGCAAGACTGGGGAAGTTTTTCTTCTGCACAGCCGGTGGACGATATTTGCGCAGGTCAGGGTGGGTTCCCGTGAGTTGGGGAGGGCTTGTTCACAGGGCTGTCCACCGGCTCGTGCACAGCTTTTGCATGGTTCTCCACAGCATCGGGGCCGTCGTCCACATGGCCTGTGGATAACCAGATTGGCTGACGGTGCCGACGGGCCTAACGTAGGGCGGCGCCCGCTCGCTCCTCCGTCCTCGGAAAGCTGGCAAAACCGAGTCGTCAGAACCGGAGTTGGGTGACTCATTTGTCAGTGCCGTGCCGTAGAAAAGAGGGGCACGGTTAGGTCCGCTCGGCGGACGGGAGGAGGTAGCTCGGTGAGCATTTCCGAGCCCCTGGACGACCCGTGGGCCGACAGCGGCCCCAGTGATCGTCTGCCTGCCTCCCGGCGGCGTGGCGAGGGTGGCAGAGGCCGCGACGAGCAGCACGAGCGCGGCCGGGAAGCCGGCGACTGGGACGGCGGAGGCTCGGCCTTCGAGCGGGTGCCGCCGCAGGACGTGGACGCGGAGCAGTCCGTTCTCGGCGGCATGCTGCTGTCCAAGGACGCCATCGCCGACGTCGTCGAGGTCATCAAGGGCCACGACTTCTACCGGCCCGCGCACGAGACGATCTTCACGGCGATCCTCGACCTGTACGCGAAGGGCGAGCCGGCCGACCCGATCACGGTCGCGGCCGAGCTCACCAAGCGCGGCGAGATCACCAAGGTGGGCGGCGCCCCCTATCTGCACACCCTGGTCCAGACGGTACCCACGGCGGCGAACGCCGAGTACTACGCGGAGATCGTGCACGAGCGCGCGGTCCTGCGGCGCCTGGTCGAGGCCGGCACCCGCATCACACAGATGGGATACGCGGCCGACGGCGACGTCGACGAGATCGTCAACAGCGCCCAGGCCGAGATCTACGCCGTCACCGAGCAGCGCACCAGCGAGGACTATCTGCCGCTCGGCGACATCATGGAGGGCGCACTCGACGAGATCGAGGCGATCGGCTCCAGAAGCGGCGAGATGACCGGTGTACCGACCGGCTTCACCGACTTCGACTCGCTCACCAACGGTCTGCACCCGGGCCAGATGATCGTCATCGCCGCCCGCCCCGCCATGGGCAAGTCGACGCTGGCCCTCGACTTCGCCCGGGCAGCGTCGATCAAGCACAACCTGCCCAGCGTCATCTTCTCGCTGGAGATGGGTCGCAACGAGATCGCGATGCGCCTGCTGTCCGCGGAGGCCCGGGTCGCGCTGCACCACATGCGCTCCGGCACGATGACGGACGAGGACTGGACCCGGCTCGCGCGCCGGATGCCCGAGGTATCGGCGGCGCCGCTCTACATCGACGACTCTCCGAACCTGTCGATGATGGAGATCCGCGCGAAGTGCCGCCGCCTGAAGCAGCGCAACGACATCAAGCTGGTGATCATCGACTATCTGCAGCTGATGCAGGCCGGTGGGTCCAAGCGCTCCGAGAGCCGCCAGCAGGAGGTATCGGACATGTCCCGGAACCTGAAGCTGCTCGCCAAGGAGCTGGAAGTCCCGGTCATCGCGCTCTCGCAGCTGAACCGAGGCCCCGAGCAGCGTACGGACAAGAAGCCGATGGTGTCCGACCTGCGTGAGTCGGGATCGATCGAGCAGGACGCGGACATGGTGATCCTGCTGCACCGCGAGGACGCGTACGAGAAGGAGTCGCCGCGCGCGGGCGAGGCGGACATCATCGTGGGCAAGCACCGTAACGGCCCCACGGCGACGATCACTGTCGCCTTCCAGGGCCACTACTCGCGCTTCGTGGACATGGCGCAGACCTGATAAGGAAGTTCCGGCGAGCGGAGCGCGGGCTAGGGTGTGCCAATGCCGCCGATCAAGCAGGTCCAGGTCACCTTCGACTGCGCGCAGCCCGAGCGCGTAGCCCGCTTCTGGTGCGAGGTGCTGGGGTACGTCGTCCCGTCACCGCCGGAAGGGTTCGACACGTGGGACGACTACAACCGCTCGCTGCCGCCTGAGGAGCGGGACGCGTGGTTCGCCTGCTCCGACCCTTCGGGTGTCGGTCCGCGGCTGTACTTCCAGCGCGTTCCCGAAGGGAAGGTCGTCAAGAACCGGGTCCATCTCGACGTGCGGGTCGGCACCGGGCTCGTGGGTGAAGAGCGCCTTTCCGTACTTGAGGCCGAATGCGTGCGCCTGGTCGCGCTCGGCGCGACCCGCGTGCGTCTCCTGCTCGCCGATGAGGAGAACGAGTCCTGCATCTCGATGCAGGACATCGAGGGCAACGAGTTCTGCCTCGACTGAGGGGCCGCGAACCCGCACCCGCCGCGCACGGCGGCGGGGACATGCGGTCCGGTCCGGGGAAATGCGCTCGACGTGCGGTGCACGGGCGGGTGGACTGGGTCGCATGACGACACCCCAGGAAGAGCTGCTGCCCGCCACGCGACGCGCCCTGCTGCACCGGATCGCCACCGCTCAGGCCGAAGGAAGGGCGCCGTCGCTGGTCGCGGCGGTCGTCCGGGGCGGGCAGACGGTCTGGACCGGCTGCCGTACCTCCGTGGACGGGCACGGCCCGGACGAGAACGTGCAGTACCGGATCGGCTCCATCACCAAGACCTTCACCGCCGTACTCGTCCTGCGGCTGCGTGACGAGGGCGTCCTGGACCTCGGTGACCCGCTGGAGAAGCATCTGCCGGGCACCGGCGCGGGGGAGGCCACGATCGCCGAACTGCTCACGCACACCAGCGGGTTGGCGGCCGAGTCGCCTGCTCCCTGGTGGGAACGCACACCCGGCTCGCTCCGTCCTGAGCTCGCCGATGTGCTGGGCGAGCAGCCCTTCCGGCATCCGGTCGGGCGGCGGCACCACTACTCGAACCCCGGCTACAGCTTGCTGGGCGCGCTGGTGGAGCAGCTACGGGGGGAGCCCTGGGAGGAGGTGCTGCGGCGGGAGGTGCTCGAACCGCTAGGCCTGCATCGCACGAGCGGACAGCCGCAGGCGCCGCACGCGGGAGGCTGGGCCGTGCACCCCTGGGCGGACGTGCTGCTGCCCGAGCCCTCCGAGGACCTGGGCCGGATGGCTCCGGCCGGGCAACTGTGGTCCACGGCCGCGAATCTGGCCCGGTTCGCGGTCTTCCTCGCCCGGGGTGACGACCGGGTGCTGAGCGCGGACTCCGTGCGCGAGATGCGGGCGCCCGCCGCTCCGGCCGAAGCGCAGGAAGTGGCGGCGGGCGTCGCCTACGGTCTCGGCCTGCAGATCCTGCACCGTGACGGCCGGCTGCTGACCGGGCATTCCGGCTCGCTGCCCGGCTTCCTCGCCAGTCTCTTCATCAGCGTGGAGGACGACGTGGCGGCCGTGGTGCTCGCCAACTGCACGTCGGGACCCCTGACGACGACCGTCGCCGCCGATCTCGTACGCACGGTGGCGGAGGCCGAACCGCGGATCCCGGAGCCGTGGCGGCCGCTGCCCGAAGCCGATGCGGTCGCGCTGGAGTTGGCGGGGCAGTGGTACTGGGGGACACACGCCTTCGCGCTGCGGCTGACGGCGGGCGGGGGCCTCTCACTGGGACCGCTGACCGGCACCGGCCGCGGCGCTCGCTTCCGGGACAACGGTGACGGCACCTGGACCGGCCTCGAAGGCTATTACGCAGGAGAGCTGTTGCAGGCCGTACGGCGTCCCGACGGGACTCTGAGCCATCTTGATCTCGGATCGTTCGTCTTCACCCGCCAGCCGTACGACGAGAGCGCGCCCGTGCCGGGCGGAGTCGATGCCGGAGGGTGGCGCGGACTGCCATAGCGGCTCGCGCAGCGAGAAGGGCCCTGTTTCGCGCGTCCTGTTTCACGCGTTGTGTTTCACGTGAAACAGGACCCTTCCGTGAGTCCGGGGGCTCAGGCAGCGAGCTTCAGAGCGACAGTTTGAAGCCGACGTGCGAGGCGGTGAAGCCGAGCCGCTCGTAGAAGCGACGGGCGTCGGTGCGGGTGGCGTCCGAGGTGAGCTGAACCAACTGGCAGCCCTGGCGCCTGGACTCCTCGACGGCCCACTCGATGAGCTGCGTGCCGAGGCCGCTGCCCCGTTCGTCGCTGTGGATGCGCACGCCTTCGATGATGGACCGCGTCGCTCCCTGCCGGGACAGCCCGGCGACGATGGTGAGCTGGAGGGTGCCCACTACACGGCCCTCGCGGACGGCGACCACCAGGTGCTGGTTCGGGTCGCCGCTGAGCCGTTCCAGCGCGGCCAGATAAGGGGTCAGGTCGTCCGGCGTCTCCCGCTGGGCGCCCAGCGGGTCGTCCGCGAGCATGGCCACGATCGCCGGCACGTCTTCCACCGCGGCCGGTCGTATGTCGAGATCTCCCATGACCGCAGCCTATGCGGACCCGCCGCGTCGGCCGGCGCCCCCTCTTCTGTCGGCTCGGGTCTACGCGGGCGCGTGCACCGACTCCACGACCCGGACGAGGGGAGCCAGCTCGGGGTTCTTCGCGGCCTCGTCGAGTGCTTCCCGCAGCGCGGCGTCATTGGTGGGCCGGGCCTTCTCCAGGAGGTCGAGTCCCGCCTCGCTCACATTGGTGTAGATGCCGCGCCGGTCGGTCGGGCAGAGATAGCGCGACAGGAGCCCGCGGTCCTCGAGCCGGGTGACCAGCCGGGTGGTGGCGCTCTGGCTGAGCACGACCGCATCCGCGACCTGCTTCATCTGTAGATGGCCGCCGTCGCCGTCGTGCTGCCGGCTGAGGACGTCCAGCAGCGAGTACTCCCGGACGCTCAGCCCGTGCTTGCCCTGGAGAGCGCGCTCGATGTGCGCCTCGATCCTTCCGTGCAACAGGGAGAGGGCGCACCAGCCCTGGGCTAGGGCGGTGAGCGCGGGATCCGTCGCTGTCATGGCGTTTTCCTCCGTCCCGGAGCGGCTCTCACCAGGATACGACACAACCGCAATAGGCCGCGCTTGCAAGTATCCCGCGTCTGCAACTATTGTGAACGCACGCAAAGCGCTCGTGCAATCGTCCGGGAAGGGTGCTTCACTCATGCCTCTCGCGCTTCTGGCCCTCGCGATCGGGGCCTTCGGCATCGGAACGACCGAGTTCGTGATCATGGGCGTACTGCCCGAGGTCGCGGGCGACTTCGGTGTCTCGATCCCCACCGCCGGCCTCCTGGTGACCGGCTACGCCCTCGGTGTCGTGATCGGCGCCCCGATCATGACCGCGCTCGGCACCAAGGTGTCCCGCAAGCGGATGCTGATGCTGCTCATGGGACTGTTCGTCCTGGGCAACCTGCTCTCCGCCGTCGCCCCCGTCTTCGGGCTGATGCTGGTGGGCCGAGTGGTCGCCTCCCTGGCTCACGGCGCCTTCTTCGGCATCGGATCGGTCGTCGCATCCGAGCTGGTCGCGCCCGAGAAGAAGGCCGGCGCCATTGCCATGATGTTCAGCGGCCTGACCGTCGCCAATGTCGTCGGCGTCCCGCTGGGCACACTGATCGGACAGTCCGCGGGCTGGCGGGTCACCTTCGCCGGAGTGGCCGCACTGGGCATCGTCGGCCTGCTGGGCGTCGCCAAGCTCGTCCCCGAGATGCCCAAGCCCGACGGGGTACGGCTCCGGCACGAACTGGCCGCGTTCAAAAACGTCCAGGTGTTGCTCGCCATGGCGATGACCGTCCTCGGCTTCGGCGGCGTCTTCGCGGCCGTCACCTACATCGCGCCGATGATGACGCACGTGGCCGGGTTCGCCGACGGTTCCGTCACCTGGCTCCTGGTTCTCTTCGGCCTCGGCATGGTCGGCGGCAACCTCATCGGCGGCAGGTTCGCCGACCGGGCGCTGATGCCGATGCTGTACGTGTCGCTGGGCGGCCTCGCCGTCGTGCTGGTCCTCTTCACGCTCACCGCGCACAACAAGATCCTCGCGGCTGTCACGATCGCCCTGATCGGCGCCCTCGGCTTCGCGACCGTACCGCCGTTGCAGAAGCGCGTCCTCGACCAGGCGCACGGCGCTCCCACGCTGGCCTCGGCCGTGAACATCGGCGCCTTCAACCTCGGCAACGCCCTCTCGGCCTGGCTCGGCGGCATCGTCATCGCGGCCGGCCTGGGCTACACCGCCCCCAACTGGGTCGGTGCCGTCCTCGCCGCGGCCGCCCTGGTCCTGGCCGTGCTCTCCGCCGCCCTCGAACGCCGCACCGGGCGGCCCAGCACGGTCGTCGCGGGAGCCACGCCGACCGAACAGCGCGCCGTCGCGCACCACTGACCCGGTCCGCCGGCGGGACCAGGGCCGCCCCCCTCCCGCGAACCGAACAACCCCTCTGCACCCCCCGAGCGCCTTCTACGCACCGCGACGCTCAGCACCACCCGCAAGGAGAAACCTCATGAGCACCACCACCGCTGTCGCCCCGCTGACCATCCAGGACGCCGAGTTCCTCGTCACCGAGGCCACCCGCGCCGCCGAGACCGCCGGAGTCACCGTCAGCGTGACCGTCCTCGACGCGGGCGGGCACCTGCTGGCCTTCCGGCGCGACGACCGGGCTGTGCTGATCTCCGGGGAAACCAGCACCCGCAAGGCCTACACGGCGCTCCAGCTCGACTCGGCGACCGCCGACCTCGTCGACGCGGTGCAGCCGGGCGGCCTCTTCCACACTCTGCCCACCGCGCTGGACCGTCCGCTGCTGTTCATCGCGGGCGGGGTACCGGTCCGCCGTGACGGCCGGCTGATCGGAGCGATCGGGGTCGGCGGCGGCGCCCCGGAGCAGGACCACGGGTTCGCCACCGCCGCCGCGGAGGCTCTCGCCTGATCGAGGCCTGTCGGCGCAGAGCGCCGGTCCCCCTACCCCGGGGGCCCGGCGCTCTTCCGTGTCTATCCGGCGTGCGGCAGCCGCCGTTCGTCCGACGTGCGGCGGCCGTCTCAGCTCGCGGCCACCGTGAGCGGGGCGAAGCGCCGCGTCCAGTCCCCGGGCAGCTCCGTGATCCCGTACGTCATGACCGCGTTGAAGGAGACGGATTCCAGACCGCGCTCCTTCGCCCAGGAGAGAAGCTCCTCGTGCCGTACGTCGATGTCGGTGCGCAGCGGACGGTCCGTACGAGCGGCCAGGGAGGCGATAAGCGCCTTGGCCGTCTCCGTGTCGCGGGCGACCACGGGGCCCATGACGTGCGTCTCCATGTTGGGCCAGGCAGCCGCGTACCCGATGATGCGGCCGTCCTCCTCGGCGACGCGCAACTGGTCCGCGAAGGCCGGCAGCCGGGTGATCACATGCGTGCGGTCCGAGCCGAAAACCTCCTCGTCGAGCCGGAGGATCGTGGTGAGGTCCTCCGCGGTGGCGGACCTGGTGGCCACGTCAGGCTCCGGCCCGCCCGGTACGAAGCGGCCGCGGACCATCTCGGCCCGGCCGGTCACCTTGAAGCCCAGCTCCTCGTAGAGCGGGCGGCCGATAGGGGTGGCGTGCAGCGTGAGCGGCGTGGTGCCCATCTCGGTGAGAACGTGTCGCATCAGCCGTCGGCCGACCCCTTGGCGGGCATGGCGCTCCGCGACCAGGACCATGCCGATCGCCCCGAGGCCGGGACGCTCTCGTGGTCCGTACTCGGTCACCACGCAGGCGGCGACGAGTCCGCTCTCGGGGTCGTCGATGCCGTAACCGGTACCGGCCGCCAGAAGCAGACCCCATTTGTGTTCCTCGCGGGGCCATCCCCGGTTCTCGGACAAGTCGGCGCAGGCGGTGAGGTCGCGGAGCGACAGTCGGCGGATGGGCGGAGCGGGGAGGGATGGTGTCGACACGCAGGTCAGGCTGTCTGACCAGCCCCCCTGGCGTCCACCGGTTTGGCGCATACGCCTGCGCTTTTGGCCATCTCATGCACTTCCGCACAGTGAGCGGACAGATGTTTCACGTGAAACGGCGCGCTCCGTCGGCCACGATCAAAGCGGACCGGCATCCGGCGGGTGTCGCCACGTCATCGTCCATGGGGTGAGATCTGTGGGATGTCTATGAATTGGTCCGGCGCGCCCGGTAATTGAAGGAATTACTGGTTCGGCCGGACAATTCATGAGTGGCATGGAAGAGCTTGTGCGTGGACCGCCGACCGGTAGGGTCGACTGCGGTTCCTCACGGGGCGGTTGGCCTACCGTTCCGACAACGGCACGAACACAGGCCAAAGCAGCCTAACGGGATGGAGAGATCGAAGACCCGCATTCCCCGTTATGCCATCCGCCGTCGACCCGGGGATGGGAAGCTGCGGGAAGAGTAGTGCGGCCCATGTCACACACGTGAGTCACTCCGTACGCGGGGACGGAATTCAAGGATTCAAGTGCCGGCAATGACCGGCGAGATTGAACGGGGCCGTAAGAACAACCGTCTGCGAGGGAAAGCAGGCAACTTCCCGCTGAGGAAGTGCGCAGACCGACCGAAAGATGTTCGAGGCGAGGCACACCATGAAGGCTCCGACCACTACGCCGGCCGACAACGGCAATCCCGGCGGCAACGGCGGAGGCGGTTGGTTCACGCCACGCAACGAGCCGATGCCCGCCGAGGCGTCTCCCGCGCCGACCGGGTCCGCCCGGCACGGCTCACCGGACGCCCGGCTGATCCAGCGCACCATGACCGAGATCGAGCCCATAGCCGACAAGGTGACCTCGTACTTCTACGCGCTGCTCTTCGTACGCCATCCCGAACTGCGGTCGCTGTTCCCCGCCGCGATGGACACGCAGCGGGACCGGCTGCTGAGAGCGCTGCTGATCGCCGCCGAGCACATCGACAACAGGGACGTGCTGGTCACGTATCTCCAGGGCCTCGGCCGGGGGCACCGCAAGTACGGCACGCGCCCCGAGCACTACCCGGCCGTCGGAGAGTGCCTTCTCGGCTCGCTCAGCCACTACGCCGCCTCGGTCTGGGACGCGGAGACGGAAGCGGCCTGGGTGCGGACGTACACGACGATCTCCCAGATCATGATCGACGCCGCGGCGGCCGACGAGCTGCGCGCCCCGGCCTGGTGGCACGCCGAGATCGTCTCGCACGATCTGCGGACCCCCGAGATAGCGGTGTTCACCGTCCGTCCGGACCAGCCGTACCCCTTTCTCGCCGGGCAGTACACGAGTGTCGAGACGCCGTGGTGGCCACGCGTATGGCGGCACTACTCGTTCGCCTCGGCGCCCCGCTCGGACGGGCTGCTGTCCTTCCACGTGAAGGCGGTCCCGGCAGGCTGGGTCTCCAACGCCCTGGTGCACCGGGCCCGGCCCGGCGACGTCATCCGGCTCGGACCGCCGACCGGCACCATGACCGTCGACCACACCACCGAGAGCGGACTGCTCTGCCTGGGCGGCGGTACCGGTATCGCCCCCATCAAGGCGCTCGTCGAGGACGTCGCCGAACACGGTGACCGGCGCTCGGTGGAGGTCTTCTACGGCGCCCGTACGGGCCACGACCTCTACGACATCGACACGATGCTGCGGCTCCAGCAGAGTCACCCGTGGCTCGCGGTGCGGCCGATCATCGACCAGCAAGCGCATCTGCAACTTCCGGACGCAGTCCGCGAGTACGGCCCGTGGAACGAGTACGACGCCTATCTCTCGGGACCGCCCGGCATGATCCGCAACGGAGTGGACGCGCTCAGGGACGTGGGCATCCCGTCGAGCCGCATCCGGCACGACTCGGTGGACGAACTCGTCATGGCCGGGAACTGACCACCGGTACCAGGCGAGGCCCCAGGAGAACGGGTCAGCCCAGGTCGGGCGCGTGCATCGCCAGAACGCCCTCGATATTGCCGTCCAGATAGTGCCGCAGTGACAGCGGGACGAGATGGACGGAGGCGATGCCGACCCGGGTGAAGGGGATCCGTACGATCTCGTACTCGCCCAGCGGCTCGTCCACCTCGGGGCCGTGCCGCTGACTGGTGTCCATGGACTCGAGGCGGCAGACGAAGAAATGCTGCACCTTCACGCCGGTCGCGCCACCGTCCTCGCCGATGTGCTCGACGGTGTCCACGAAGCAGGGCACCACATCGGTGATCTTCGCACCGAGCTCCTCGTGCACCTCACGGTGGAGAGCGTCGACCACGGTGGTGTCCTCGGCCTCGACCCCGCCGCCCGGGGTGACCCAGTAAGGATCGACACCGGGCTTGGTGCGCTTGATCAGGATCAGGTCGTCGCCGTCCAGCAGGACGGCGCGTGCGGTGCGCTTGACCACGGGTCGGACGGTCATGGGGGAAATGTGGCCCGGTTGGTTCCACGTGAAACATCGCAAAGCAGCCGGGCGCCGTCCGGGGGCCTCAGCCCCAGTCCCCTGCTGCTCGCAGCAGCCATTCGTGCGCCCGGGCGATGTGCGGCATGGCCAGAGTGCCGGTGCGCACCACAAGAAAGTACGTACGTAAAGGCGGAATGGCCGGATCCAGCAGTGCCACGACCTCGCCGGCGTCCAGCGCCTCCGCGCACAGGTAGCGCGGCAGTACGGCGAGACCCGCGCCCGCGGCCGCACAGGCGAGGACGGCACGCAGATCGGGAACGACGATCGCGCCCGCCGCGGCGGGACGGGAGTCGAAGACAGAGGCCCAGTAGCGGGCGACGAACGGCAGCGACTCGTGCACCTCTATGAGGGGGCAGGTCTCCAGCGCGTGCGCGCCTCTGCGGCGCAGCTTTCCGGCGCCTATGCGGGCGGTCCAGCGAGGGGCGGCGATCAGAACGAGTTCCTCGTCGCAGAGCGGAGTCGCGGTGAGCAGAGCACCGCGTGGGCGGGCCGTCGCGATGGCCAGATCATGATGTCCGGCAGCCAGTCCCTCCAGGGTCTCCTCCGCGGTGCCGAAGGAGGCGCGCAGGGCGAAGCCCTGACCGTCGTCGCCGGTGAGTTCCGTAAGAGCGGGAAGGGCCCGCTCGGCGGTGAACTCCGGCGGCCCGGCGAGATGCAGCGTCCGTAAGGAGGAGTCCTCGTCGAGGCCCGTCTCGGTGATCTCCACCAGGGCGTCGAGGTGCGGGGCCGCCTTGTGGGCGAGTTCGTCGCCGATCGTCGTGGGCGTGACGCCCCTGGCCTGGCGCAGAAAGAGGGGCCGCCCCAACTGGCGTTCCAGAGTCCGTATCTGTGAGGTCACGGCCGGCTGCGACAGACCCAGCAGGGCGGCGGCGCGGGTGAAGGAGCCGGCCCGGTGCACGGTCACGAACGTGCGCAGCAGGGCCAAGTCCATGGAGTCCCTCCCCTCCCAGCACCCCCGACCGAACCCCAACTATAAATATGTCGATAGGTCTCTGTCGCTACGGTGATTGGACACTGACACAGAGTCAACTAGCCTTGTCCGCACGGTTCTTCGCGCGCAGAACCGGGGGCGGTCCGAGCCACGAGGGGGGAGGTTCGGACCGTCCGCGTTTCTAAAGTGCCCCGCTACGCGTCGCTCATTCGGCCGATTCGTCCAGCGCGCGCAGGATGTCCGCCACCAGGTCCTCGGGGTCCTCCGCACCGGCCGAGAGACGGATGAAGCCCTCCGGCACCGCGTCCCCGCCCCAGCGGCCACGGCGCTCCGCCGTCGACCGCACCCCGCCGAAGCTGGTCGCGTCGTCGACCAGGCGCAGCGCGTCGAGGAATCGGTCGGCACGCGCCCGGTCCGGCAGCGTGAAGGAGACCACGCATCCGAAGCGCCGCATCTGCTGGGCGGCGACCTTGTGGGAGGGGTCGTCCGGCAGCCCCGGATAGCGCAGCCCGCTCACCTCCGGCCGCGCGCGCAGGGCCTCCGCGACGGCGAGGGCGTTGGCGGTCTGGCGGTCGGCGCGCAGCTGGAGCGTGGCGAGCGAGCGGTGGGCGAGCCAGGCCTCCATCGGACCGGGGATCGCGCCCACGATCTTGCGCCAGCGCCGCACCGGCGCCATCAGCCCGGCGTCGCGCCCGGTGACGTAGCCGAGCAGCAGGTCGCCGTGTCCGGTGAGCATCTTGGTGCCGCTGGCCACGGAGAAGTCGGCGCCCAGCTCCAGCGGGCGCTGCCCGAGCGGGGTCGCCAGGGTGTTGTCGACGGCGACGAGGGTGCCCTGGGCGTGGGCGGCCTCGACGAGCCGCCGCACGTCGCAGACGTCGAGCCCCGGGTTGGACGGCGTCTCGATCCACAGCAGCCTGGCGCCCTCCAGCACGTCGAGCTGGGCGTCGCCGCCGGTCGGCGCGGTGCGCACCTCGATGCCGTACGCGGTGAGCTGCTCGCGGACCAGCGGCAGCACCTGGTAGCCGTCGTTCGGCAGGACCACGACGTCGCCGGCGCGGAGCTGGGAGAAGAGGACCGCCGAGATGGCGGCCATGCCCGAGGGGAAGGCGAGCGTTTCGACGTCGTCCGCGCCGGGCGCCTCCAGCTCGCCGATGGCCCGCTCCAGCAGGGTCCACGTCGGGTTCTCGTCCCGGCCGTAGGTGTACGGGCCCGTCGGCTCGCCCGGCAGATGGAAGTGGGCCGCGAAGACGGGCCCGGGCAGGGTCGGCTCGTACTTCACCGGCTCGGGCAGCCCGGCCCGCACCGCGCGTGTGCCGTCACCGGTGTCCGTACCGGACGTACCCGCTGTACCGGACGTGTCGAAGTCCCCGGTTGTCATGCCGCCTGTCCCTTCACGTGCTCACATATCTCGGCGAGCAGACCGCTGCTCGCCGACTCCACCATCTCAAGACACTCCACGAAGTCGTCCATATGTCCGTAATACGGATCGGGAACGTCCAGGTCGAGCCCGGCGGCGGGGTCGTACGAGCGCAGCAGGCGAACCTTCGCCGCGTCCCCGGGGGTGGGAGCGAGACGGCGCAGGGCCCGCAGATGGCCGGTGTCGAGGGCGATCACGAGATCACGGCCGGCGAACCAGGAGGCCCGGAACCGCCGGGCCGTGTGGTCGCCCGGGTAGCCCTCGGCCTCCAGCACGGCGACGGTACGCGGGTCGGCGCCGTCCCCCTCGTGCCAGCCGTCGGTGCCCGCACTGTCGACCTCGATCAGGCCATCGAGCCCGGCTTCCCCGACCCGGGCGCGGAAGACGGACTCCGCCATCGGGGAGCGGCATATGTTGCCGGTGCAGACGAAGCAGACGCGGTAGGGCATCGGGGCGCTCAGTCCTTGTCGTCGGGCAGGACGACGTTCAGGGCCCAGGAGACGACCGAGATGATCAGGCCGCCCACGACGGCGGTCCAGAAGCCCTCGACGTGGAAGCTCAGGTCGAGCTTGCCGGCCAGCCACGACGTCAGCAGCAGCATCAGCGCGTTGACCACCAGGGTGATCAGACCGAGGGTGAGGATGAACAGCGGGAAGGTCAGCACCTTCACCACCGGCTTCACCAGGAAGTTCACCAGTCCGAAGACCAGCGCGACCAGGATCAGGGTGCCGATCTTCTTGCCGGTGCTGTCCCCGGTCAGCGTGATCTTGTCCATGATCCAGACCGCGACGGCCAGGGCCGCTGCGTTGGCGATCGTCTTGACTACGAAATTCTTCATGTGTCTGATCGTGGCAGAACGGATCGGTTCATGAGCACGGCCGCGAGCACGGCCGACGGCGCAGGAGAGCGGACGAGGACGATGAAGGCATTCCGGCTGGACGAACTGGAGGCGGAGCGCGCCGCCAACGACGGTGCCTACCTGCAGTTCCTGCGCGAACGGAACATGTCGGTCGGCCTGTACGCGCTCGATGCCGGCACCCACGATCCGCAGCAGCCCCACCAGCAGGACGAGGTGTACTTCGTCGTGAGCGGGCGTGCCTCGGTCACGGTGGGTCTGGAAACCACGCAGGTGGCGCGCGGCAGCGTCGTCTACGTGCCCGCCGGGGTCGCGCACAAGTTCCATCACATCACCGAGGACCTGCGGGTCCTGGTGGTGTTCTCTCCACCGGAAAGCTGACCCCGGCCTCCGGCATTCCCTAGGGGACCGGTCAGGGGGAGACAGGGGGTGCGAGGCCCCCGCCGCCTCCTGCCGCGGCTCTAGCATTCAAGGCAGGACGTAAAAGATCCGGGAGCCACAGACTCCGGACGGACGTCGGGAAGCCGTGACCGGGGCCGTGAGGCGGGGGCACGGACGGGAAGGTGGACGAGGGCGATGCGAGAGATCTTCAGCGGTTTGCCGTGGTGGGTGAAGTGGGTCGCGGTGCCCGTCATCGCCCTGGTCGTGTTCGGCAGCCTGATAGTCAGCGTGGTGAGCGTGGTGATCGGCCTGCTCTTCAAGGTGCTGGTCTTCGTGGCGCTGGTCGGCGGACTGATCTATGTCGTAAGGAAGTTCATGTCGAGTTCGTCCTCGCGCGGCGACTGGTGACGCGTATCCCGGCCGCCGGGGCGGACGGAGGCCGGGGGGACAGGGACGCAAGGTTCCCTCGGCCGGGGGAAGTTTCCCGCCAAGGCCGTCATCGGGCGCTAAGAGACCGTTAAAGTCCGGATTTCGACGCGGGTCGCTCCCCTCGGCGGCACAACCCAGGTGCCTCTCCTACAGCGGCCCTCCTCGCGCTCCGGGAGAACTCCTTGGCCACCGTTGACTTCGTTCGCGCCGCAACGCACGCCGCACCTGCCCAACGGCGGGGCTCGCCGACGCCCCGCACCCCGACCGCACCGCCCCTGTCCCCACCCGCGAACGTACGCTCCGAGACCCCTCAGCCGCAGTCCCCGGCGCCGGTCCGGCGGGCCGGTGACGACAACCCGCAGGTTCCCGCCGCGCGTATGCGGTCCACCGCGGAGCCGGCTCCCGTGGCGCCGGTGGCGGACCCGCCGGCCACCGATCCGCACCGCACCACCCTCATCGGCTCCGTGCAGCGGGCTATGCGGCTGCTGGAGGCCGTGGCCGCGCGCGAGGGCGGAGCGCCCGCCAAGCAACTCGCCCGGGACGCCGGACTGGCCCTGCCCACGACGTACCACCTGCTGCGCACCCTGGCCCACGAGGGCTATCTGCACCGGGAGAAGGGGCTGTTCTTCCTGGGGGAGGCCGCCGAGCGGCTGAGCAGCAGCGGAGCCCAGCAGAAACGTCGCAGCACGATCAACGACGCGCTCGCCCACTGGGGCCGGGAGATCGGCGTACCCGTCTACTACGCGGCCTACCGGGACGGCGAGATCGAGGTCCTGTCGGTCGCCGACGCTCCCGGCTACCGCGCGGTCGAGGAGTGGGCCGACTTCCGGGAGACCGGCCACGCCCACGCGATCGGCCAGTGCCTGCTCTCCCAACTCGACGAGCAGGCCCGCCGCGACCACCTCGACCGCTACCCGGTGCGGTCCCTCACCCCCTACACGGTGCGTGACGGGCAGACGCTGTTACGGCGCCTGGAAGCGCTGGGACGCATGAAACCCGTGGTCGAGAGGCAGGAGTACGCGCTGGGGACGGTGTGCGCGGCGGTCCCGATCACCGCGGGCAGCACCGCCGCGACCGTGGCCCTCTCCCTCCCCGCTCACCAGGCGGAACGCCTGCTGCCGTCGGCGCGGCGGCTCCAGACCGAGATCGGGCGGCTGCTCGGGACCCTCGCGATCTCTATCAGCATCTGAAAACTCACTCCTTGTGATCTCCCGTATACGTTGAGCAAGATGCAGCAGGGTCAGGGATGTGTTTCCCGGCCAGTCGACGGCAAACGACGGGGTAGACGATGCGCGAGTCGGTAGAGGCAGAAGTCATGATGAGCTTCCTGGTGTCGGAGGAGCTCGCCTTCCGCATCCCGGTGGAGCTGCGGTACGACACCTGCGATCCGTTCGCCGTGCGGCTGACCTTCCATCTGCCCGGCGACGCCCCGGTGACGTGGGCCTTCGGCCGGGAACTGCTGATCGACGGCGTGGGCCGCCCCTGCGGGGACGGTGACGTACGCATCTCCCCCACGGAGCCGGAGCTCTTCGGCGAGGTGCTGATCCGGCTCCAAGTGGGCGGTGACCAGGCGCTGTTCCGATCGGGTACGGCTCCGCTGGTGGCCTTCCTCGACCGGACGGACCGGCTCGTCCCGCTGGGGCAGGAGCGTTCCCTCGCGCACTTCGACACCCACCTCGACGACGCGCTGGACCGCATCCTGGCCGAGGAACAGAGCGCGGGCTGAGCACAGCGGTGCCTGCAAGTCCCTGTGCCTGGTGCCTGTGCCCGGCACCTGACGACCCCGTGCCTCCGTCTCTGCCTTCCCTCCCGACGGGCCCGGCCGTGGCCGGGCCGGGCTCAGCGCTTCCGCCGCCGGCCCCGCCCGCCCCGCGCGGGTGTCCTGGCGTCCGCATCGAGCGGGGGCCGGGCACTTGCCGGGGCCGGGACGCCCGCTGACTTCGTGCGGTCGGCCGACACCACCAGGGCCGCCAGCGCGGTGGTGACCGGGACCGACGCGACCAGACCGATCGAGCCCACCAGCGTGCGCACGATCTCCTCGGCGACCAGCTCGCTGTTGGCGACCGTACCGACGCTGCTCTGCGCGATGGAGAAGAGCAGCAGCAGCGGCAGCGCGGCGCCCGCGTAGGCCAGGACCAGGGTGTTGACGACCGACGCGATGTGGTCGCGGCCGATCCGGATGCCCGCGCGGTACAGCTTGCGCCACCCCATCGTCGGGTCCGCCTGGTGCAGCTCCCAGACCGCGGAGGTCTGCGTCACCGTGACGTCGTCGAGCACGCCGAGCGAGCCGATGATGACGCCGGCCAGCAGCAGACCGCTCATGTCGATGGCCGGGTACAGGCCGTGGATGAGGCCGGTGTTGTCGTCCACATTGCCGGTGAGCGCCGCCCAGCCGATGAACCCGGAGCCCAGGATGCCGATCAGCAGCAGCGAGAGCAGCGTGCCGAGCACCGCCACTGATGTGCGGGCCGAGAGGCCGTGGCACATGTAGAGGGCGATCAGCATGATGGCGCTGGCTCCGACGACCGCCACTATCAGCGGGTTCGACCCCTGGAGGATCGCGGGCAGGATGAAGAACGTCAGCACCAGGAAGCTGACGGCCAGCGCGATCAGCGCCATGACTCCGCGCATCCGGCCCACCACCACGACGGCCAGCGCGAAGATCCCGGCGAGCAGCGCCATGGGCAGCTTGCGGTTCACGTCGGCGACCGAGTACTGGAGGTTCTCCGGCGCGGAGGGCTCGTAGGCGACCACGACCTTCTCGCCCTGGCTCAACTGCCGTGACTGGTCCGGCTGGACGATCTCGGTGAAGGTCCGGCCCTTGTCCTTGCCGGTGTCGACCCGGATCGTCGCCTTCTTGCACTCGCCGGTCGCCTGCTGCTGGGCGGAGGAGCCCTCGGCGGTGGAGGTGTCGCCGGTCGGGGTGTCCGCCGAGGCGTTGACGGACTTGCAGTCCACCCGGACGACCTTGGTGACCGTCGCCTGCTGGGTCTGCCGGTCGAAGCCGACACCGGTGCGCTCATGGGAGGGGGCACCGCCCGGCCAGAGCACCGCCAGGCCCACGACGACCGCTGTCGCGAAGGGAATCAGCACCGCGGCGATGACCTTGCGAAGATGCTTCGAGACGGGCGCGGCCGGGCCGTGACTGTGCGAGTGCCCGTGGCCGTGGCCGTGGCCGTGGCCGTTCCCGTGCCCGTCCCCGTCCTCGGGCCCCGGCCCGTGCCCGCCGCCGGATCCCGGACCCTGGCCGCCACCGGGCCCTGATCCGCCACCAGGCCCCGATCCGCCGCCGGGTCCCGGACCTTGCCCGTTCCCGCCCGCGGACCCGGACCCAAATCCTGATCCGCCGAGTGCCGGGCCTTGCGCGCTCCCGCCCCCGCCTCCGAACCCTCGCCCGCCGCCCTGACCCGGCCCCCGCGCGCCACCGAATCCGCCACCCGGTCCATGCCCGCTCGGTCCATGCCCGTCCGGCCCGTGTCCACCCGGTCCGTGGCCGCCGGGCCCGTGCCCGCCCGGCCCATGGGCCTGCCTGTCGCCGGGATCCTGCCCATGGCCGCCGTCCGGGCCCGGCCCGGACGGCGGTCTGTGAGGCGTTCTCTGCGGCGGCCCGTGCGGCGGCCGGGAGGGTGGGAAGGGCGGCTGAGGCGTCGTGGTCACCGACCGATCATCGCAAGAACGAAGGGGGCCCTCTGTTCACCGCGCCAATATTGCCGCTAGCGTGGAGTTACCTTTTGCACACGCGGGAGCTCGGAGCACCGGGCTGAGAGGGCGCTGACCTCCGTCCCAGCGATGTTTCACATGAAACATCGGCGGACGGACACCGCTGCGTCGACCGCTGAACCTGTTACCGGGTAATGCCGGCGTAGGGAGTAGGTCTCATGACCAACAACGACGTACGCACGCCTGCCTCCAGCCAGACGGACGAGGTGTCCGACGTGTCTCCGGGCGATCAGTCCCAGGAGCCGTCGCGGGAGGCCGGCAGGTCCATCGGCTGGCACAAGGCATACGTCGAGGGCTCACGCTCCGACCTGCGGGTGCCGGTCCGTCAGGTGCACCTGACCAACGGGCGGTCGGTCACGCTGTACGACACCTCGGGCCCGTACACCGATCCGGCCGTCGACACCGACGTACGCAGGGGCCTGGCGCCGCTGCGGGAGAACTGGATCACCGCTCGCGGCGACACCGAGGAGTACGCGGGCCGCCCCGTCCGTCCCGAGGACGACGGGATCAGGCACACCGCGCCGCGCGGGGGCCTGCGTAATCTCGACGCGGTCTTCCCGGGACGGCCGCGCCAGCCGCGCCGGGGCCGCCCAGGCCGGCCGGTCACCCAGCTCGCCTACGCACGGCGCGGCGAGATCACGCCCGAGATGGAGTTCGTGGCGGTCCGCGAGAACGTCGACCCCGAGGTCGTACGTGAGGAGATCGCCGCAGGCCGCGCGGTCCTGCCCGCGAACGTCAACCACCCGGAGATCGAGCCGATGATCATCGGCAAGCGGTTCCTGGTGAAGGTCAACGCCAACATCGGCAATTCCGCGGTCACTTCCTCCATCGAGGAGGAGGTCGAGAAGATGACCTGGGCCACCCGCTGGGGTGCCGACACGGTCATGGACCTGTCGACCGGGCGCAACATCCACACGACCCGCGAATGGGTCCTGCGCAACTCCCCCGTCCCCATCGGCACTGTCCCGCTGTACCAGGCGCTGGAGAAGGTCGACGGCCGGGCCGAGGAGCTGACCTGGGAGATCTACAAGGACACGGTCATCGAGCAGGCCGAGCAGGGCGTGGACTACATGACCGTCCACGCGGGCGTACGCCTGTCGTACGTGCCGCTCACGGCGAACCGCAAGACCGGCATCGTCTCGCGCGGCGGCTCGATCATGGCGGCCTGGTGCCTGGCGCACCACAAGGAGTCGTTCCTGTACGAGCACTTCGATGAACTCTGCGAAATCCTCGCCGCGTACGACGTCACGTACTCGCTCGGCGACGGCCTGCGGCCCGGCTCGATCGCGGACGCCAACGACCAGGCACAGTTCGCGGAATTGCGGACGCTCGGGGAACTCAACGCGATCGCCAAGCGTTTGAACGTACAGACCATGATCGAGGGCCCGGGACATGTCCCGATGCACAAGATCAAGGAGAACATCGACCTTCAGCAGGAGATCTGCGATGAAGCTCCGTTCTATACGCTCGGCCCGCTGACGACGGACGTCGCACCCGCGTACGACCACATCACCTCCGGCATCGGTGCCGCGATGATCGCCTGGTGGGGCACGGCCATGCTCTGCTACGTCACGCCCAAGGAACACTTGGGCCTGCCCAACCGTGACGACGTCAAGACCGGCGTCATCACCTACAAGATCGCCGCCCACGCAGCCGACCTCGCCAAGGGGCACCCCGGTGTGCAGGAATGGGACGATGCGCTGTCCGACGCCCGCTTCGAGTTCCGGTGGGAGGACCAGTTCAATCTGGCCCTCGACCCGGACACGGCACGGGAGTTCCACGACGAGACGCTCCCGGCCGAGCCCGCCAAGACGGCACACTTCTGCTCGATGTGCGGCCCGAAGTTCTGCTCGATGAAGATCAGCCAGAGCATCACCGAGCGGTTCGGCGGCGGGGCGGCCGACGGCGCCTCCGCCGAGGAGGTCGCCGAGGGGATGCTGGAGAAATCGCGGGAGTTCGCGGCGAGCGGCAACCGGGTCTATCTGCCCATCGCCGACTGACGCGACGGCGGGCCGGCTCCCCGGCGTGGCGTGGTCACGCCGGGGCGTCCTCCGGGTACCAGCGGAGTTCCACGGTGTTCCCGTCAGGGTCCTGGACGTAGACGGACGTGGCGGAGCCGCGTGCGCCGAAGCGGTCGACGGGGCCTTGTAGAACCGTGAAGGTCCCGGACGCGATGACTTCGTCCCAGTCCAGCGGTTCCACGGTGAGACAGATGTGATCGACGTTGGACTCGCCCCGGGGGCGGCCGACCAGATCGATGATGGTTTCGGAGGTGATGCGCACCGAGGGGAACGGGACCCGGCCCGCCCGCCACTCGGCGACGCGTACGGGTTCGAGGCCGAGGAGACCGGTGTAGAAGTCCAGGGAGCGCTCGACCTCCCCCACGTTGAGGACGAGGTGGTCGAAGGCCTTCACGCGCAGTGCGGTCACTTCTCCTCCTCCAGTGCGACGGCCCGGCGCAGCCAGTCCGCGAACAGGACCGGGTCCACGTCGGCGACGGTCCGCAGCTTCACGGACGCCATCCGGCGGGCACCGGCGACCAGCCGTCCGGACGGGTCGGCGATGTCCTGGCCCCGCCACAGCCCGAACGTGACATAGGTGCTGTACGCCTTGAGCAGGCAGACCGGCGTCCGGCCGGGTCTGTCGCCGAGGCCCCAGGTGGGATGGCCGTGCCAGAGTGCGCCCGCGCCCTCCGGCAGGGCGGCGTCGATGACGGAACGCAGCTCCTCGCCGGTCTTCCGCAGGTCGTCGTCGAGTCCGTCCAGGTACGAGGTGATGTCCGAGGCGCTCATAAGGCTTCCTTGTCGCTTGTCGCTTGTCGCTTGTCGCTTGTCGCTTGTCGCTTGTCGTGAAGGGGAGAGGCGGTGGAGTCCGGAGGTGGACGCCTTCTACGATCCGCCGGGGAGAAACCGTCATCAAGGCGGAATCGGACTACGGTCGTTGAGCCTGATTAAACGCTGGGGGGCATGTGCTGGAGCGGGTGGAGATCGAGACCTTCCTGACGCTCGCCGAGGAGCTGCACTTCGGCCGCACCGCCGAGCGGCTGCGCGTCACGACCGGGCGCGTCAGCCAGGTCATCAGAAAGCTCGAGCGGCGGATCGGCGGCCCGCTGTTCGAGCGGACCAGCAGGACCGTACGCCTGACCGCGATCGGGCAGCGGCTGGCCGACGATCTGGCGCCGCTGGTCGCCGGTATCGAGGAGGCGCTGCGCAGAGCCGCGGACGCCAGCCGGGGCGTCACGGGCGAACTGCGGGTCGCCTTCCTCGGCGAGTGGACCGCGCCTCCGCTCCTGAAGGCGGTCGCTCTGTTCGGCGAGCGGCACCCCGACTGCCGGGTCGACGTACGCGAGGTGCAGTTGTCCAATTCGCGTACGAGTCTGCTCGACGGCTCGGTGGACGTCCTCGTCGCGTCGTACCCGTTCGACGGGATGGCCTGCGGGCCGGTCCTGCTGCGGGAGACACGGGTGCTCGCCGTGGCCGCGGGGCACCCGCTCGCCGGCGAGGAGTCGGTCTCCGTGGAGGTGCTCGCGGATCATCCGGTGGTCCAGTATCCGGAGGTGACCTCGGCGGCGTTCAAGCAGGACCGCACGCCGGACCGCACCCCGTCGGGACGGCCGGTTCCCAAGGGCCCGTCCGGCCGGTCGTTCTCCGAGATGCTCACCCTGGTCGCGATGGGCAGGGGCGTCCTGCCGGTCGGAGAGCATTCCCGCCGTTACTACCCTCGCCCGGACATTTCCTACGTCCCGCTGTACGACGCCCCGCCGATCGAGCGGGGCCCGGTGTGGCGGGAGGGGAACACCACGGAACGCGTCCGCGAGTTCGTACGGGCGGCGGCGGACGTCAGCCAGGACATGGTCGGCCCATGAGCCGGCACGGACGCGGGCCGGACCGCCCGCTCGCGCTCCCGTGGTCGGGGCACGAGCAGCGGCACCGGTGCGTCGGTACGCCGGGCTCTGCCGGATCGGTGTCACCCCGGACGGCGGCGACCGTGTGCCGCCCCGGCTGTGGTGGCCGGGGGTCAGTCCGGCTGGTGGTCGGGACCCCCGAAGTCCGGGCTGCTGAAGTCCGGGCTGCTGAAGCTCGGACGCGAATTCGCCGTCGTGCCGCTGCGGCCCTCGGGGCTGCTGAATCCGGGCCGGTTGTAGCCCAGGTGCGGGATGCGGCCGGTCGGTTCCGGTGTCTTGCCGCTCACCGCCGCGGCGGCGCCCGGGTCCACGAGCGCCTCCCGCAGGAACGGCAGGATGCCCCGTTCCAGCAGGGCGTCGCGCCAGGCTTCCCTGGCCCGGGCCACCTCCTCGTTCAGCCGTCCCCTGCTTTCGGCCTCGGCCGAGCCGTCGCCGTTGCGCAGTGCGGTCAGCAGCAGGCAGACAGCGGCGATCAGGATCGCGACCGCGGTGACCGCACCGAAGACCCAGCCGGTGGTCAGCATGGTCTTGGCGAACGCGGGTTCGGGATCGAGCATCTTCAGGAGGTAGCCCACGAGCAGGAAGATCGCCGCCGCCGTCCCGGCGAGGACGGGCGCGAGCACCGCCACCACGGCGGCGACGCCCGCTCCGGCCGTCTCGGCGACCTCTCCCATCGTGGTCGCGAGCCCCACGGCGGTCGTGCCCGGCTCGGTGGAGCCGGCCTCTTCACGGACCGGCGGGGTGGACGGCGCCGGCCGGCGCAGTTCCTCGCGGACCTTCACGTAGTGCTGATATTCGGCCGCCGCGGCGGCCGTGATGAACGCCGTGGCGTTGAGCGCCATCGTGCGCAGTTGTTCGGGGTTGAGCCGCTTGCCGACAGCGGCGAGTTCCGGACGGTGTGGGGCGGAGCGCAGCGCCTCATTGAGGATCCGCTCGTATTCCTGGCGGTCCTCACTCAGCAGGTGCTGCGGAACGCTGTTCATGTGCATCCCCCGATGCTCCGTAGGGCTTGGGGCTCGCACGCTGACGAGCCGTCGGGCAGAAACGGAGGGGAGCCTGCTACGGATAAGCCGATGGTAGAGCGGCGACGGCGGGCGGTGACAGGGGGTTTCCGGAAATTGCCCCCTGCCCGGCCGTGACCGTCTACGGTGAGCGCCTGCCCAGATAACGCTCAGACATCCAAGGGCAGTTGCTGGACCAGTAGCTTTCCGGCCATGGTCACTCCGCCGTCCATCGCGATGGCCAGACCGTCGGCGTAGACATGCGGTCCCTCGACGGCGGGGGGCGCCCCGTCGTCGCTGTCCTCCGAGCCCACCTCGCCGAGCAGGTACGGGATGGGGCTGTGCCCGTGGACGATGCGCGTCCCGCCGTAGACGTCCAGGAGGGAACGGACGGCCTCCGCGCCACCGTCGTCGCGGAAGGCGAAGCGCTTGGTGAACTTGCGGAACAGATCCCAGCACTCGTCCGCGTCGTTACGGGTGAGGGTCTCGCGGACCGTGTCGTTGACCGCCTCGATGGAGTCGCCGTAGTCGAGGTAGGCGGTGGTGTCCGAGTGCACCAGGAGGTGGTTGTCGGAGATCTCCATGGCGTCCAGGCGGGCCATCCACTGCAAGTGGTGGTCCTGGAGCCGGTCCATGTCGGTCTTCTGCCCGCCGTTCAGCAGCCAGGCGGCCTGGAAGGTGGCCGTACCCGCGCCGGAGTTGACGGGGGTGTCGCCGAAGCGCTTGGCGCCGAGCAGCAGCAGCTCGTGGTTGCCCATGAGCGCCTTGCAGTAGCCGCCCGCCGCGGCCGCCTCGGCGGACAGCCGCATCACGAGGTCGATGACGCCGATGCCGTCCGGCCCGCGGTCGGTGAAGTCGCCGAGGAACCACAGCCGCGCGTTGCCCGCCGACCAGTTGCCCGCGGCGTCGACGAGGCCCTTCTCCTGGAGCGCGGCGACGAGCTGGTCGAGATAGCCGTGCACGTCGCCTACGACGAACAGCGGACCCGGGCCGCCCTGGGCGGGCTCCGGGTCGGGCGCGGCCTCGGGATCGAAGACCACCTGGACCGTGTCACCCCGGTTGATGACGGGCAGGTCGCGCTGTGTGGGCGTGTACTCCGCGGGCTCGGCCGGCTCGGCGGCGAGTGCGGCGCCCCCGCCGGGGGGCGCGCTCTGCGCGTACGGACCGGTCTCGTGGACGTACGCGGGCACCCGGAAGTCCCGCAGCGTAGCCGTACGCTCCACCTCGGGTCCCTGACCGGCCCCCTGAGTCATCGACCCCTCCACCATCGCGCCGCATCTGCACCGCGTCGGACTGCCTGGTCGCAGCGGCCCGCGGTGTCGTCCGCCCATCATAGGAATGCGGATCGCGCCATGTGATGACCCAGGGGTGGTGAATCGGATCAGGACACCGGTTCACCGTGGTTTTCGCCCGAATTGGGTGGGGCTTTCCCTGCTGTACATCAACCTCCGCACCCTGTGAATCATCCCTCCTCCGGTGATCGCGGCGGGCTGACCGTCGTGCGCGGCGGTCGCCGCTCCGAGGACGTCCGCACGATCAGCTCCGTCGGTATCACCTGCTCGACCGGCTGGTCCGAGTCGACCCCCTCGATGGCGTCGATGAGGAGCTGGACCACGGCGGTGCCGATCCGGCGGGGCTTCAGGGACAGGGTGGTGATGGGCGGCTCGGTGCTGGCGTAGACGGTGGACTCGCTGCAACAGACGAGCAGGAGGTCCTCCGGTACCCGCAGGCCGTAGCGGCGGGCCGCGGCCAGCAGGTCGGTGCCGTTCGGGTCGAACAGGCCGTAGACGGCGTCGGGGCGGTCGGGGCGGGCGAGCAACCGGTCGGCGGCCACGGCTCCCGCGCACGGATCGTGCGCGGGATAGGCCTCGTACACCGGATCCTGGCCCACCGACTCGCACCAGCGCAGATACGCGGTCGTGGAGAGGTGGGTGTAGGTGTCCGTGGTGGTGCCGGTGAGGAGGCCGATCCGGCGGGCGCCGGCCGCGGCCAGATGGTCGAGGATGTTGAGGACCGCGGCCTCGTGGTCGTTGTCCACCCAGGCGGTCACGGGAAGTGATCCGGCCGGGCGGCCGTCGGAGACGACCGGTAAACCCTGTCTGGCCAGCTCGCTGACGACTGGATCCTGGTCGGACGGGTCGACGACCACGGTCCCGTCCAGGGCGACGTTCGACCACACGTCGTGGCGCGAGGTCGCGGGGAGGATGACCAGGGCGTAGCCCCGGGCGAGCGCGGCCGAGGTGGCGGCTCTGGCCATCTCCGCGAAGTACGCGAACTCCGTGAAGGTGAAAGGTTCATCCCCGTAGGTCGTGACGGTCAGGCCGATCAGTCCCGACTTGCCGGTACGTAGTGTTCGGGCCGCGGCGGAGGGGCGGTAGCCCAACCGGTCGGCGACCTCTCGGACGTGGCGTCGGGTGGCGTCCGGCAGCCTGCCCTTGCCGTTGAGGGCGTCGGAGACGGTCGTGATCGAGACTCCGGCGGCGGCGGCCACGTCTCTGATGCCCGCTCGGCCCGGCCGACCGCCTCGGCGGGGGGTGTCCGCCCGGCTCACCTGGTGCTTCCCTGCTGCTGTCATGGCGAGCCGATAGTAGGGCTCATGCGGTGGGGTAGGGCGGACGCATATGCACGCGTTGACAGGCACGTTTTTGCATGGTCATTTCGCGGCAACTGCCTTGGAAATAAAGGCACTTGAACGATGCAAAAGCGCTACGTGGCTTGTCGGCGTGCACGGGCCTGCCAAGTGAGCCATGTTTCGAAGAGGTCTCAACTCACACTCACGGGTGATGCGCGCCACGGCGTGAGCCACCGGCGCGTGACCGACCGGACGGCGCGCCCCCGGTTCGACGCGCATCGTGCGGCCGATTGTCGAGAGCCGGGGCGCGGCGGGCGCGGCGGGTTGTCCACAGCCGTGGGTGCAGTGGGCGCGGCCGGTTGTCCACAGCCCATTCGCACCGGCGGCGAATCCTCATAAGGTGAGAAGCATTGGTAGCCGGTGGTGGTCATGAGCCGGTGGTGGTCAGGAGGAGGACTGCGGTGAGCGAGACGAGCCCCAAGCTACGAGCCGAGCTGGCGGGAATCCCCACCTATGTGCCCGGCAAGGCCGCCAAGGGAGAGGGCCCCGCGGCGTACAAGCTGTCCTCCAACGAGAATCCGTATCCGCCGCTGCCCGGCGTGATGGAGATCGTGACCGCCGCGGCCGGCGCCTTCAACCGGTACCCGGACCTGGCGTGCACGGGCCTGACGGACGAGCTGTCGGACCGCTTCGGCGTGCCCCGCTCGCACCTGGCGACCGGTACGGGCTCGGTCGGCGTGGCGCAGCAACTGGTGCAGGCCACGAGCGGCCCGGGCGACGAGGTGATCTACGCCTGGCGCTCCTTCGAGGCGTATCCGATCATCACGCAGATCAGCGGGGCGACGTCCGTGCAGGTCCCGCTGACGTCCGCGGAGGAGCACGACCTGGACGCGATGGCCGACGCGATCACCGACCGGACCCGCCTGATCTTCGTCTGCAACCCGAACAACCCCACCGGCACGGCCGTGCGCAGGGCGGAGCTCGAGCGGTTCCTCGACCGGGTGCCGGGCGATGTGCTGGTCGTCCTGGACGAGGCGTATCGCGAGTTCATCCGCGATCCGGAGGTGCCGGACGGGGTCGAGATCTACCGTGACCGGCCCAATGTCTGCGTGCTGCGGACCTTCTCCAAGGCGTACGGCCTGGCGGGCCTGCGGGTCGGCTTCGCCATCGCGCACGAGCCGGTGGCGGCGGCGCTGCGCAAGACGGCCGTGCCCTTCGGGGTGAGCCAGCTCGCGCAGGAGGCGGCCATCGCCTCGTTGCGCGCGGAGGACGAGCTGCTCGGCCGGGTCGGCTCCCTGGTCTGCGAGCGCAAGCGTGTGGTGGACGAGCTGCGCGCGCAGGGCTGGACGGTGCCGGACACGCAGGCGAACTTCGTGTGGCTGCGGCTGGGGGAGCGCACGCTCGACTTCGCCGCCGCCTGCGAGCAGGCCGGAGTCGTGGTCCGGCCGTTCACGGGCGAGGGGATGCGGGCGACGATCGGTGAGGCCGAGGCGAACGACATCTTCCTGAAGGTGGCGGAGGGCTTCCTCAAGGGAGCCCGGTGACCGACGGGTGCCGGGCCCGTTGACCGGAGGCCGCCCGGTGACCACCCCGTGCGCGGAGGCCGTTCGGTGATCGAAAAGCATCCGGTGATCCAGTAGCTGCGACTCGGGAGGTGGCGTTCGTCACCTCCCGGGCGCGGGCGGGCCCGCTCCTTGGCGCCGCTGCCGTCCGCAGGGGGAGGGCGAGGACGCCGTCATGCATCCGAAATATGCCCCAGCGGGTGGTTCTCGCCGCCGAAAAAGTCATGCGTGATCCCGGCGTCCGACGGAGGCGCCGGTCGCGGTGCGGACCTCGCCGCACCCTCATCTCGTGAGTCCCGGGATTAAGTACCCCCCACCTTCCTTCCCTCGAACGGCCATGCGTCATACTAGCTTGTGAATGTGAACGCGTTCACAAGCGTGTCCCGGTTGTCCCGTGCTGTGCGTGACAAACGGGGACAAGCCGCCGCTTGACCACGGCGATGTAAGGAGACTGACGACGTGGACTTGGCACTGGCGCCGGAGACCCTGGCGCGATGGCAGTTCGGCATCACCACCGTCTACCACTTCCTCTTCGTCCCCCTGACCATCTCGCTCGCCGCGCTGACCGCCGGCCTGGAGACGGCCTGGGTGCGCACGGCCAAGGAGAAGTACCTCAGGGCCACCAAGTTCTGGGGCAAGCTCTTCCTGATCAACATCGCCATGGGTGTCGTCACCGGCATCGTGCAGGAGTTCCAGTTCGGCATGAACTGGTCCGACTACTCGCGGTTCGTCGGCGACGTCTTCGGCGCCCCGCTGGCCTTCGAGGCGCTGATCGCCTTCTTCTTCGAGTCCACCTTCATCGGGCTGTGGATATTCGGCTGGGATAAGCTGCCCAAGAAGATCCACCTCGCCTGCATATGGATGGTCTCCATCGGCACGATCCTGTCGGCGTACTTCATCCTCGCGGCCAACTCGTGGATGCAGCACCCCGTCGGCTACCGGATCAACAAGGAGCGGGGACGCGCCGAGCTCACCGACTTCTGGCACGTGCTGACCCAGAACACGGCGCTGACCCAGGCGTTCCACACGCTCTCCGCGTCGTTCCTGACCGGTGGCGCCTTCATGGTCGGCATCGCGGCCTTCCACCTGGTCCGCAAGAACAAGAAGAACATCCCGGTGATGAAGACCTCGCTCCGGCTAGGTCTGGTCACCTTGGTCATCGGCGGACTGCTCACCGCGGTCAGCGGCGACTTCCTCGGCAAGGTGATGTTCAAGCAGCAGCCCATGAAGATGGCCGCGGCCGAGGCGCTGTGGGACGGCCAGGACTCGGCACCCTTCTCGATCTTCGCCTACGGGGATGTCGACAAGGGCCACAACAGCGTGGAGTTCCAGATACCGGGACTGCTGTCGTTCCTGTCCTCGGACGACTTCACCTCGTACGTCCCCGGTATCAACGACACCAACAAGGCCGAGCAGGAGAAGTTCGGGGCCGGTGACTACCGGCCCAACATCCCCGTCGCCTTCTGGGGCTTCCGGTGGATGATCGGCTTCGGGATGGCGTCCCTCACCGTCGGGCTCGCCGGCCTCTGGCTGACGCGGAAAAAGTTCATGCTGCCGCAGCATCTGCGGGTCGGCGACGAGGAGGTGCCGCATCTCGTCCTGTTCAAGAACAAGGCGCTCGGTCCGACGCTCACCAAGTGGTACTGGCGCATCGCCATCTGGACCATGGCGTTCCCGCTGATCGCCAACTCCTGGGGCTGGATCTTCACCGAGATGGGCCGCCAGCCCTGGGTCGTCTACGGAGTGCTGCGCACCCGGGACGCGGTCTCCCCCGGTGTCTCGCAGGGCGAGGTCCTCACCTCGATGATCGTCTTCACGACGCTGTACGCGATCCTCGCCGTGGTCGAGGTCAAGCTGCTCGCCAAGTACGTCAAGGCCGGACCGCCGGAGCTCACCGAGGCCGACCTCAACCCGCCCACCCGGATCGGCGGCGACTCCCGGGACGCCGACAAGCCGATGGCCTTCTCCTACTAGGCCCAGGGAGCTGCTGAACCATGGAACTTCACGACGTCTGGTTCGTCCTCATCGCGGTCCTGTGGACCGGGTACTTCTTCCTCGAGGGCTTCGACTTCGGGGTCGGGGTGCTCACCAAGCTGCTGGCCCGGAACCGCACGGAGAAGCGGGTGCTGATCAACACCATCGGCCCCGTCTGGGACGGGAACGAGGTGTGGCTGCTCTCGGCGGGCGGGGCGACCTTCGCCGCCTTCCCCGAGTGGTACGCCACGCTCTTCTCCGGCTTCTATCTGCCGCTGCTGCTCATCCTGGTCTGCCTGATCCTGCGCGGTGTCGCATTCGAGTACCGGGCGAAGCGGCCCGAGGAGAAGTGGCAGCGCAACTGGGAGACCACGATCTTCTGGACCTCGCTGATCCCGGCGACGCTGTGGGGCGTGGCCTTCGGGAACATCGTGCGCGGCGTAAAGCTCGACCAGCACTTCGAGTACGTGGGCAACGTCGGGGACCTGCTGAACCCGTACGCGCTTCTCGGCGGGTTGGTGACGCTGACGCTGTTCACCTTCCATGGGACCGTCTTCGTCGGGCTCAAGACGGTCGGTGACATCCGGGAGCGGGCGCGGAAGCTGGCGCTGAAGGTCGGTGCGGTCACCGCCGTGCTGGCCCTGGCCTTCCTGCTCTGGACGCAGGCGGACAACGGTGACGGCACGTCCCTGGTCGCGCTGGTCGTGGCGGTGGCCGCCCTGGTCGCGGCCCTGGTGGCGGTGCGGGCGGGCCGGGAAGGCTGGGCGTTCGGGCTGTCGGGGCTCACCATCGTGGCGGCCGTCGCGATGCTCTTCCTGACGCTCTTCCCGAACGTCATGCCGTCCTCGCTCAATGCCGACTGGAGCCTGACGGTCACCAACGCCTCGTCGAGCCCGTACACGCTGAAGATCATGACCTGGTGCGCAGGGGTCGCCACGCCGATCGTGCTGCTCTACCAGTCGTGGACGTACTGGGTGTTCAGCAAGCGGATCGGTACGCAGCACATCGCGGATGCCGCCCACTGAATCCCGCAGGGAGGGGCATGTTTCACGTGAAACACGCCCCTCCCGGAACCGAAGGGTGTGTTTCACGTGAAACCGATCGACCCGCGCCTGCTCCGGTACGCCCGTGCCACCCGACTCTTCCTCGCGGCGGTCGTCGGTCTGGGGGCCGTCGGAGCGGCGCTGGTCATCGCTCAGGCGATGCTCGTCGCCGAGATCGTCGTGGGCGCCTTCCAGCACGGCTACGCGGTGGCCGAACTGCGCACACCGCTCGCGCTGTTGGCGGTGGTCGAGGCCGGCCGTGCGCTTGTCGCGTGGCTCACCGAGCTGGCCGCACACCGGGCGAGCGCGGCGGTGAAGGAGGAGCTGCGCGGACGCCTGCTGGAGCGGGCCACGCAGTTGGGTCCGGGCTGGCTGAGCGGTCAGCGCACCGGCTCCCTCGTCGCCCTGGCCACGCGCGGAGTGGACGCCCTCGACGACTACTTCTCGCGCTATCTGCCGCAGTTGGGGCTCGCCGTGGTCGTGCCCGTGGCGGTCCTGGCGAGGATCGTCACCGAGGACTGGGTGTCGGCGGCGATCATCGTCGGCACGCTGCCGCTGATCCCTCTCTTCATGGTGCTGATCGGCTGGGTCACCCGGTCGCAGATGGACCGGCAGTGGCGGCTGCTGTCCCGTCTGTCGGGGCACTTCCTGGACGTGGTCGCGGGACTGCCGACGCTCAAGGTGTTCGGCCGGGCGAAGGCACAGGCGGAGTCCATCCGGCGGATCACCGGCGAGTACCGGCAGGCCACTCTGCGGACCCTGCGGATCGCTTTCCTGTCATCCTTCGCCCTGGAACTGCTCGCCACGATCTCCGTCGCGCTGGTGGCGGTGACCATCGGCATGCGGCTCGTCCACGGCGACATGGACCTCTACGTCGGCCTGGTCATCCTCGTCCTCGCGCCGGAGGCGTATCTGCCGCTGCGGCAGGTCGGGGCGCAGTACCACGCGGCCGCCGAGGGGGTCGCGGCCGCCGAGGAGATTTTCTCGGTACTGGAGACCCCCGTACCGGAGTCCGGCTCGCTTGCCGTCCCCGAGGGGCGGATCAGCGTCGAGGGGGTGACCGTGCGCTACCCCGGGCGGTCCTCCGACGCCCTGTCGGACGTGTCGTTCACCGTCGGGCAGGGCGAGACGGTGGCCCTCGTGGGCCCGAGCGGTACCGGGAAGTCGACGCTCCTGAACGTCCTCCTCGGCTTCGTCCGGCCGGCCAGCGGCCGGGTGCTGGTCGGGGGAGTCGATCTCGCCTCGGCCGACCTGGCGCAGTGGCGCGAGCGGATCGCCTGGGTGCCGCAGCGACCGCACCTCTACGCCGGGACGATCGCCGAGAACGTACGGCTGGCGCGGCCCGGGGCGGACGACGCGGCGGTCCGGCGGGCGCTGGCCGACGCGGGCGCGCTGCACTTCGTGGACGCGCTGCCGGACGGTGCCGGGACCGTGCTCGGTGAGGACGGGGCCGGGCTCTCCGCCGGTCAGCGGCAACGTCTCGCGCTGGCACGGACGTTCCTCGCGGACCGGCCGGTGCTGCTCCTCGACGAGCCGACGGCCGCGCTGGACGGGGCGACGGAGGCGGAGATCGTGGCCGCCGTACGCCGCCTCGCGGTGGGCCGGACGGTGCTCCTGGTCGTCCACCGGCCCGCGCTGCTCGGCGCGGCGGATCGTGTCGTACGGCTGGAGGCTGCGCCTGCCGCGACGGCCGCGACGGCCGCGACGGTCGCCGGTCTTCCGTCGGCTGCTGATCTTCCGTCGGCCGCCGGTCTTGCGCCTGCCGCCTGTCTGGCGTCGGCCATCGACCCCTCGTCGGCCATCGATCTCCCGTCGGCCATCGATCTCCCGCCGACCACCGGTCTCCCGGACGCCTTGGCCGAGCAGTCGGCCCGCTTCGGCGAGCCCGCTGCCTCCGCGCCGGTCGGGACGGAGCAGGCCGCGTCGCCGACCGTCTCGCCGACCGCATCGCGCCGTGGCGTCCTCGCCCGCGTCCGGGCCATGGCACGTGCCCGTCGCGGGCGTCTCGCCCTCGCGCTGCTGCTCGGCAGCCTCGCGCTGGGCAGTGCCGTCGGTCTCATGGCCACCTCCGGATGGCTTATCTCCCGGGCCTCCCAGCAGCCGCCGGTCCTGTACCTGATGGTGGCCGTGACGGCGACGCGGACCTTCGGCATCGGGCGGGCCGTGTTCCGGTATGCCGAGCGGCTGGTGTCGCACGACGCCGTGCTGCGGATGCTGGCCGACACCCGGGTCGCCGTATACCGGCGACTGGAACGGCTGGCGCCCGCCGGACTGCGTACCGCCCGCCGCGGTGACCTGCTCTCCAGGCTCGTCACGGACGTGGACGCCTTGCAGGACTACTGGCTGCGGTGGCTGCTGCCCGCGGGGGCCGCGCTCGTCGTCTCCGCCGGGTCCGTCGGCTTCACCGCCTGGCTGCTGCCCGGCGCCGGTGCGGTGCTCGCACTCGGACTGCTCGCCGCCGGTGTCGGGGTCCCGCTGGTGACCGGCGCGGTGGCGCGCCGCGCGGAACGCAGGCTGGCGCCCGCCCGCGGTGTCCTGGCGACCCACGTGGCCGATCTGCTCACCGGGACAGCCGAGTTGACCGTCGCCGGTGCGCTGCCCACGCGGACCGCCGAGGCCCGCCGTGCCGACGGCGTCCTCACCCGGATCGCCTCCCGCGCGGCCACCGCCACCGCACTGGGCGACGGACTCACCGCGCTCGTCTCCGGCCTGACCGTCACCGCCGCCGCGCTCGTCGGCGCCGGGGCCGTCGCCGACGGACGGCTGAGCGGCGTTGCCATGGCCGTTGTCGTCCTCACCCCGCTGGCCGCCTTCGAGGCCGTCCTCGGACTGCCGCTCGCCGTCCAGTACCGCCAGCGGGTGCGCAGGAGCGCGGAGCGCGTGTACGAGGTGCTCGACGCACCCGAGCCCGTACGGGAGCCGGAACGTCCCCGGCCCGTGCCGGCCTCGCCGTTCCCGGTACGGCTGAGCGGCCTCGAGGCCCGTCACCCGGGGCAGCACCGGGACGCGCTGGCGGGTGTCGACCTGACCCTCGGCCAGGGGCGGCGGATCGCCGTGGTCGGTCACTCCGGGTCCGGCAAGACGACCCTCGCGCAGGTGCTGCTGCGGTTCCTGGACGCGCCCGCCGGTTCCTACACGCTGGGCGGCGCGGACGCGACGGCGATGGACGGCGACGACGTACGGCGGGTCGTCGGACTGTGCGCGCAGGACGCGCACCTCTTCGACAGCTCGGTGCGCGAGAACCTGCTGCTGGCCCGCAAGGACGCCACCGAGCCGGAACTGCGCGACGCGCTCGCCCGGGCCCGGCTCCTCGACTGGGCGGACGGACTGCCCGACGGCATCGACACCCTGGTCGGCGAGCACGGGGCACGGCTGTCCGGCGGCCAGCGCCAGCGGCTCGCACTGGCCCGTGCGCTGCTCGCCGACTTCCCCGTCCTCGTCCTGGACGAGCCCGCCGAGCACCTGGACCTGCCGACGGCCGACGCGCTCACCGCCGACCTCCTCGACGCGACCGAGGGCCGTACGACGCTGCTGATCACCCACCGGCTGGCCGGGCTCGAAGCGGTCGACGAGGTCATGGTCCTGGCGGACGGACGGGTGGTGCAGCGGGGGCCGTACGCGGAGCTGGTCGCCGTCGAGGGACCGCTGCGGGAGATGCGGGAGCGGGAGACCGAGAGCGAGGCGCTGGTCGGGGCTGCGGGCCGGTAGGCCCGCGTGCGTGGTGCCGACGGTGAGCCGGTGAGGCCGGGTGCACGGCTGTCGGTGGTTGACCGTCGACGTCGGCTCTGGTGTGAGGGCGCACCGACCGGCTTCGACTTTCTATGTCAAATGGGACTTATTAGGCTCATGGCATGGAACCGGCCCCCGATGCGCCCGCGCCCGGCGAAGGCACCGGCCTGGAGCCGCACTCGACGCTGAACCGGATCTGCGAGACCGCGGCGGAGCTGACGGACGCGCGCTACGCGGCCATCGAGGTGCTCGCCGAGGACGGCGGCGGACTCGTCGACTTCGTCCAGTACGGGGTGGACGGGACGACCGGACGGCTCATCGGACGACTTCCCGACGGGCACACGGGCGTGCTCGGCGCGCTCACCGGCGAGGCGGAGCCCCTGCGGCTGACCGACCTGACCGAGGACCCGCGCTTTCGCGGCTTCCCCGCGCACCATCCGCCGATGCACAGCTTCCTGGGCGTACCGATCCGGGCGCAGGAGGAGGTCTTCGGGAATCTGTACGTGACCGAGAAGCACGGCGGCGGCCCGTTCGGTGACCACGACCTGGCCCTGCTGCGGGTGCTGGCCACGCAGGCGGGCATCGCCGTCGGCAACGCCCGGCTGTACGACGCCGCCCGGCAGCGCGAGCAGTGGATCGACGGTTCGGTGGCCGTCACCACCGCGCTGCTGTCCGGGAGCGACGCCGAGGACGCCCTCCAGGTCGTCGCCGAGCGCGCCCGGCGACTGTCGGGCTCAGCGGCCGGCAGCGTGCTGCTCCCCCTGGACGAGGGCGGCCTCGAGATCGTCGCCGTGGCTCCGCAACGGCAGTCCGCGGCGCTGGGAGCCGTCATCCCGCCGGAGAGCGAGCTGGCGGCCGAAGTCCTCGGCGGCGTCCCCGTGTTCGTACCGGACGTGGCCACCGACCCGCGCATGCTCACCGATCTGGCCCGCGCGTACGGGCCGACCATGATGCTGCCCTTGCAGAGCGACGGGCGGGTGCTGGGGGCGCTCGTGCTGCTCCGGGACCGGGGCGCCCGTACGTTCACGGGAACCGAACGCACGCTGGCCACGCAGTTCGCCTCACAGGCCGCGCTGGCCCTGATGATGGCCGAGGCGCAGCGCGACCGGGAACGGCTCGCGGTCTATGAGGACCGCGACCGGATCGCGCGCGACCTGCATGATCTCGTCATCCAGCGGGTGTTCGCCACCGGGATGATGCTGGAGAGCGCGCAGCGGCGGTCGGCGGAGCCCGGGGTGCGGGACAGGATCGGCAAGGCGGTCGGGGAACTCGACATCACCATCCAGGAGATCCGGACCGCGATCTTCGCCCTCCAGGAGGAGCCCGCCGAGGCGCCGCCCGGGCTGCGGACCCGTGTGCTGCGCGAGCTCAACACGGCCGCCGTGACCCTGGGCTTCAGGCCCGCCCACCGCTTCGCCGGGCCCGTCGACACGGTGGTGGGCGAACGCACCGCCGACAACCTCGTCGCCGCCCTCCGCGAGACCCTCTCGAACGCCTTCCGGCACTCCCACGCCTCCCGCATCGACGTCGTCGTCGACGCCACCGTCGTCCTGCCGGACGGCGGACAGGGCGTACGGCTGACCGTCGCGGACGACGGGGTCGGCATCCCGGAAGGCGGCCGGCGCAGCGGCCTGAGCAACCTCGAGCGGCGTGCCGAGTCGCTGGGCGGCGCGACCTGGCACGAGCCGGGCATCGGCGAGGACGGCGCCGGTACGACGGTGGTGTGGCAGGCACCGCACTGACACCGACGGTCTCGCCATCCGTACCGGACCCGCAGCGGTCGGTATTCGGAGCCGCGCGTGCCACCCGTCCTCCCGGGGCCGCGCGTGCCACCCGTCCTCCCGGGGCCGCGCGTGCCACCCGTCCTCCCGGGGCCGCGCGTGCCACCCGTCCTCCCGGGGCCGCGCGTACCACTCGCCCCCGCGGACCCGCGCAACCCGTCCGGACACGGCCCCTGTTCGGCCGAACCGGATGGTCCGTCCGGGGCGGCGGCTCCCCCATGCGTACGACGTGAACAGGACCGCGGGTGCCCGGACAGGTCAGGATCGCCGGCATGCGCCCACCTCGCCGCCGCCCGCTGCTCGTACCGGCACTGCTGTGCGCGCTGGCGCTCCTCGCGGCCGGACCCTCGGCGGCGGACGACGACGCCGGGGCCGACCCCGGTGTCAGCGCCCGGGTGGCACGCCTCTACGAGGACGCCTCCGCGGCCGTCCGGCAGTACGAGGAGGGCCGGCGGGAGGCCGAGGTCCAGCGGATCGTCGCCCGGCGGGCCGCGACGCTTCTGAAGCGGGAACGGCAGGACGTCGCGGTGCTGCACGGAGACCTCGGCCGGATCGCGCGCGCCCAGTACCGGCAGGGCGGCGGGCTCCCGTACACCGCGCAGATGCTGCTCGCGGACGATCCGGACGCGCTGATGCGCGGCCAGCGGGCCGTGTGGCGGGCGGACCTGGCGGTCGACAACGCCGTGTCCAAGAGCCGGCGCGCCGAGCACCGGCTCGTCGCGGACGAGGAGAAGGCGGCCACGGAGTGGCGGGCGCTGGAGCGGCGGACCGGCGAACTCGCCGAGACCAGGCGGATCATCGAGGCGAAGCTCGGCGAGGCACGGTCGCGGCTCCAGGGGCAGGCCGACGCCTCGGTGGCCGCGGGCTCCTGCCGCGGTGCCGTCCGGCTCGACCAGTCGGAGCGGGACGTCCCGGCACCGTGGGTCACGCCGGTGGAGGAGTTCGAGCTGTCGGCCGGGTTCGGCAGCGGCGGCGAGCGGTGGGCGCACCGGCACACCGGCCAGGACTTCGCGGTGCCGATCGGTACGCCGGTGCGGGCGGTCGGCGCGGGCAGCGTGGCCCGGGTGTCGTGCGGTGGCCCCTTCGGCATCGAGGTCGTGGTCCGGCACCCGGACGGCTACTACACCCACTACGCGCACCTCGCGGCCGTCACCGTGGACCAGGGGGAGCGGGTCGAGGCGGGGCAGTGGCTCGGCCAGTCGGGCACGAGCGGCAACTCGACCGGCCCGCACCTGCACTTCGAGGTACGGCTGACACCGGACTCCGGCTCGGCCGTCGACCCGGTCCCGTGGCTGGCCGAACGCGGGGTGAAGCTCTCACCGGTTCCGTTGGAGCCCTGGTCGTTCCGGTGAAGCCCTAGCCGTTCTTCGGGGCGCTGCCGCCGGTGCTCCGGGAGCGCCCCGCGAGTATCTGCTCGATGACGACCGCCACACCGTCCTCGTTGTTGGCGGCCGTACGGCCGGAGGCGGCGGCGATCACGTCGGGGTGCGCGTTGCCCATCGCGTAGGAGCGGCCCGCCCAGGTGAGCATCTCGACGTCGTTCGGCATGTCCCCGAAGGCGATGACCTCCTCGTGGGAGATCCCGCGCTCGGCGCAGCACAGCGCGAGCGTGCTCGCCTTGGAGACGCCCGGGCCGCTGATCTCCAGCAGGGCGCTGGGGCTGGAGCGGGTGACGGTGGCCCGGTCGCCGATGGCCAGCCGGGCCAGGGTGAGGAAGTCGTCCGGCGCGATGGCGTGGTGGAACGCGAGCACCTTGAGCACCGGCTGTTCGGCGCCGAGGGCGTCGTCCGCGAGCAGCTTCTCGGCGGGCGCGATCATCTCGGGGGGCTCCGCGTGCAGCGCGGGGTACTCCGGCTCGAGGTGCAGGCCGTAGGTGCGCTCGACGGCGCACGCCGTGCCGGGGGCCGCGGAGCGCAGCAACTGGACGACGTCGAGCGCGGTGCGGGGCGCCAGTTCGCGGATCTTGACGAAGCGGTGGGCGCCGGGGCCGCCGTGCAGGTCGACCACCGCCGCGCCGTTGCCGCAGATCGCCAGGCCGTGGCCGTGGACGTGGTCACTGACGACGTCCATCCAGCGGGCCGGGCGTCCGGTGACGAAGAAAACCTCGATGCCCGCCTCCTCGGCCGCGGCGAGGGCGGCGACCGTGCGTGCGGAGACGGACTTGTCGTCGTGCAGCAGAGTGCCGTCGAGATCCGTGGCGATCAACCGGGGCTGAACGGTGGAGGCCGGGGTCTCGGGCCGTCGAGTCGCTGAGGTCACCCGGTCATTCTCGCTCATATACGTGCACGTGCGTGCGAAGGTCCGCACAAGTGAGTGGTTATCTGCATCACCAGATCCGGTACGACCTCAGGCCCCGTCACCGCCCCGCGCCACGTGGACGCCCTGCGCCTCGCCGACGCCCCGTAGCCCCGTGGCCCCGGGCTCAGGGCTGCCGAGGCCGGCCCCCGCCCACGCACGGCACCCCGTCTAGGCTCTGTCGCATGAGTCTGCGTCTGAGCACCGTGATCCTGCCGTACCGCCGGTGGCAGGAGGGGAGCCGGGCCGCGTGGGAGCGCGCGGAGGCGCTGGGCTTCCACACCGCGTACACGTACGACCATCTGTCGTGGCGCGTGCCGTTCCGGGACGGGCCGTGGTTCGGCGCGGTGCCGACGCTGACGGCCGCGGCGGGTGTCACCGAGCGGATGCGCCTGGGCACCCTGGTCACCTCGCCCAATTTCCGGCACCCGGTGACCCTCGCCAAGGACCTCATCTCGCTCGATGACATCTCCGGCGGACGCGTCACCCTGGGCATCGGTGCGGGCGGCACCGGCTTCGACGCCACGGCCCTGCTGGCCGGCGACCAGAAGCCGTGGACCCCGGGCGAGCGGGCCGACCGCTTCGCCGAGTTCGTGCCGCTGCTCGACCGGCTGCTGACCGAGGACACGGTGACGTACGACGGGACCTTCTACTCGGCGACCGGGGCGCAGAACGTCCCCGGCTGCGTGCAGCGGCCCAGGCTGCCCTTCGCGGTGGCCGCGACCGGGCCGCGCGGGATCGGGCTCGCCGCGCGGTACGGGCAGGCGTGGGTCACCACCGGCGACCCGAAGCTGTACGAGACGGGCACCCCGGAGCAGTCCCGCGAGGCGATCCGGCGCCAGGTCGCGAGGCTCGGCGAGGCGTGCGCGGAGATCGGCCGTGAGGCCGGCGAGGTGGAGAAGATCCTGCTGACCGGGTTCACGCCGGACCGGTCGCGCCCCCTGGAGTCGGTGGACGCGTTCGTCGACTTCGCGGGCCGGCACGCGGAGCTGGGCTTCACCGAGATCGTGGTCCACTGGCCGGTCCCGGACACGGTGTTCGCCGTGGACACGGACGTCTTCGAGCGCATCGCCACGGAGGCGGCCGCGCAGTTGGGCGAGTAGGGGCCCGCAGGGGCGCGTCAGCACGGGCCTCGCGGGGCGATCGGGAGGGAGCGTGCGGGGCACGGGCACGGGTGCGGTGGCGGCGGTGACGCGGTGGCCGTGCGGATCAGCGCGGTCCGGGGAACCGCAGGTAGCGCGGGGGCACGGCGGCCGTCAGCCAGACACCGTTCGCGCTGACGTGGAAGACGTGGCCGTCGCGGTGCATGGCGGCGGCGTCGACGCCGAGCACGACCGGGCGGCCGCGGCGGGCTCCGACGCGGGTGGCGGTCTCGCGGTCGGCCGACAGGTGCACGTCGTGCCGGTTCATCGCCCTGAGGCCCTCGGCGCGGATCTCGTCCAGGCTGCGCTGCACTGTGCCGTGGTAGAGGTGTGCGGGCGGGGTCGACGGGGGCAGTCCGAGGTCGACATCGACGGAGTGGCCCTGGCTGGCGCGGATCCTGGTGCCGTCGATCGCGAAGCGCTGCTTGTCGTTGGTGGCGACCACGCGGTCGAGCTCCGCGCGGCTGAAGCGGAAACCGTGGGCGGTGGCGGCGGCGATCAGCGTGTCGATCTCGACCCAGCCGCCCTCGTCGAGCGTGAGCCCGATCCGCTCCGGCCGGTGCCGGAGGTGCTTCGCGAGGTACTTCGACACCTTCACGGTGCGTCTCCCGTCCATCTCCTTCTTCTCTTCGTTCATTTCACCAGCGTGCCTGGAGAGACGATGATCACGCGATCGAATTTGCTCCGAAGGTTTGATCCACAACCAAGTAGGGTTATCCACAAGCTGGTTGGCGAATCTGTGGACAAGTAACGGCTGTCCACAGGTAGTTGGTGAACTGACAGGCTGACAGTCCGACTTCACCGCACCCCGGCCAACGCCGCCCTCGCCGTCGATGCGTGGAGAGGACGACGCCCAACTCACACCTGTCAGAACGGCGGGTTGAGGCGGGCAACGCCGCGCAGCGCTCCCGGTGCCAGCCGCGACAACAGACGCATACCGCGTGCCTCGGGTGTGACGGCGACGACCGCCTGGTTCCGCACCACCGCCTGGAGCACGGCGTCCGCCACCTTCTCCGCCGGGTAGTTGCGCAACGCGTACAGGCGCACGGCCTTTTTCCGGCGTCTTACCACCTCGGCGGTGTGCAGCCCGGCGAAGCGCGCCGTGCTGGTGATGTTCGTGTTGACGAAGCCGGGGCAGATCGCCGAAACGCCGATTGCCCGGGACGCGAGTTCAGCGCGCAGGCACTCGCTGAGCATCAGTACCGCCGCCTTCGACGTGCAGTACGCCGGCAGCACTTTCGACGGCTGATAGGCGGCGGCGGAGGCGGTGTTGACGATGTGGCCGCCCTGACCGCGCTCGGCCATCTGCTTGCCGAAGAGCCTGCACCCGTGCAGGACGCCCCACAGATTGACGTCGAGGACCTTCCGCCAGTCCTCGGCCGTGGTGTCGAGGAAGGATCCGGCGAACCCGATCCCCGCGTTGTTCACCAGCACGTCCACCACCCCGTAGGAGACGGCGACTTTCTCGGCCAGCTCCTCCATGGCCGCCTCGTCGGAGACGTCCGCGGTCTCCGCCCAGGCGTCGGCGGCACCGAGCAGCCGGCACATCTCCGCGGTCCGGGCCGCGGACTCCGCGTCACGGTCGACGGCCACCACGCGCGCGCCGGATCCCGCGAAGGCGTGGGCAGTTGCCCGCCCGATGCCGCTGCCCGCGCCGGTGACCAGGACGAGCTGCCCGCCGAACCGGTCCGCGTACCTGCCGGCCGGGACGGTGGTCCGGCGCGCCGTGCGCCCGCCCTCCTGGCCGGTGACGAAGTCGGTGATCCACCCCGCGAGTTGGTCGGGGCGGGTGCGCGGGACCCAGTGCCTGGCCGGGAGCGTGCGCCGCACCAGCTCCGGAGCCCACGTCTCGAGTCCGTCGTACAGCCGCTCCGAGAGGAAGGCGTCCCCGAGGGGCGTGATGAGCTGCACGGGCGCGTGGGCGTACGCGTCCGGACGCGGTCTGCTCAGCCGGGGCCGCACGTTGTCCCGGTACAGCCAGGCGCCGTGCGCGGCGTCCTGGGGCAGCGACGGGGTCGGGTAGCCGTCGGCGGGCGTGCGCTCGACGCGCCGCAGGATCGCGGGCCAGCGTCTGCCGAGCGGTCCGCGCCAGGCCAGCTCGGGCAGGACGGGGGTGTGCAGCAGGTACACGTACCAGGACTTGGCGCCCTGGCCGAGGAGCTGGCCCACCCGGCGCGGGGTCGGGCGCCGCACGCGCTGCTTGATCCAGTGCCCGAAGTGGTCGAGGGACGGTCCGGACATGGAGGTGAAGGAGGCGATACGGCCCTTGGTGCGCTCGACCGTGACGAACTCCCAGGACTGCACCGAGCCCCAGTCGTGGCCCACCAGGTGCACCGGCTCGTCCGGGCTGACCGCGTCCGCGACCGCCAGGAAGTCGTCCGTCAGCTTCTCCAGCGTGAACCCGCCGCGCAGCGGCCGCGGCGCCGACGATCTGCCATGCCCGCGGACGTCGTAGAGGACCACGTGGAAGCGGTCGGCGAGGCGGCTCGCGACCTCGGACCAGACCTCCTTGGAGTCGGGATAGCCGTGCACCAGCACGACGGTCGGCCGGGACGCGTCGCCCAGCTCGGCGACGCACAGCTCGACCCCGCCCGTCCGCACCCAGCGCTCCCGCGCGGCTTCCAGCCCTGTCCTCACACGTCCTCCGCCCAACACCGCTCGCCGACTGTGCGCTACGTGTCCGTAACGTGACACCGACGAATGTGGCAATCAATGAGACGCAGCGTCAATAGGGGGGTGCGCGCCTGTGGACGGCCGGGCCGGTGTGGACAACCCGGTGACCGTTCCGGGTGACCGCTTGGCGGGTGGAGTACCTGAGGAGGGGACCCCTACGGGCCCGTACGTCTGAGGTCTGACACCGATGCAGCTCCGTGGGGTGACGACCGGTGTGGCCTGCGCCACTACTTTCGAAGTGTGACTGTGATCGCGACCGAAAGCCTGAGCAAGCGGTTCCCCAAGGTGACCGCGCTTGACCGGCTCTCCGTGGACGTCGGGCCCGGTGTCACCGGACTCGTCGGAGCCAACGGCGCCGGCAAGTCCACACTGATCAAGATCCTGCTGGGTCTGTCCCCCGCCACCGAGGGCCGCGCCGAAGTGCTCGGACTCGACGTCGCCACCAAGGGCGGCGCCATCCGCGAGCGCGTGGGGTACATGCCCGAGCACGACTGTCTGCCGCCCGACGTCTCGGCCACCGAGTTCGTCGTCCACATGGCGCGCATGTCCGGACTCCCGCCGACCGCCGCCCGCGAGCGCACCGCGGACACCCTGCGCCACGTCGGCCTGTACGAGGAGCGCTACCGCCCCATCGGCGGCTACTCGACCGGCATGAAGCAGCGCGTCAAGCTCGCGCAGGCCCTGGTGCACGACCCGCAGCTGGTCTTCCTGGACGAGCCGACCAACGGCCTCGACCCGGTGGGCCGCGACGAGATGCTCGGCCTGATCCGCCGCATCCACACCGACTTCGGCATCTCCGTCCTCGTGACCTCGCACCTGCTGGGCGAGCTGGAGCGGACCTGCGACCACGTCGTCGTGATCGACGGCGGCAAGCTGCTGCGGTCCAGCTCCACCACGGACTTCACGCAGATCACGACGACCCTGGCGGTCGAGGTCACCGACACCGACGAGCACCCGGACGGCACCCGCGCGGTCCGCGACGCGCTCCACGCGCGCGGGGTGGACACCCACGACGGCAGCGGGCTGCCCGGTGCCGGTCACGTCCTGCTGCTCACCGCCGAGAGCGAGGAGACGTACGACATCGTGCGCGACGTCGTCGCCGGCCTCGGCCTCGGCCTGGTCCGCATGGAACAGCGCAGACACCGCATCGCGGAGGTCTTCAAGGAGCACGACGAACGCGGTGATCGCGGTGATCGTGACGAACACGGCGGGCGCGACGAGCAGCGGAAGGAGGCGGTCGGCCATGGCGGTTGAACAGCCCCTCGCCCCCGGCGGCGAGCAGACCCGGATCCACAACATCGGCTACCGCGGCTACGACGGCCCGCGTCTCGGCCGGAGCTACGCCCGCCGCTCGCTGTACTCGCAGTCCCTGCGCGGCGCGTACGGACTGGGCCGCTCGGTGAAGTCCAAGGTGCTGCCGATGCTGCTCTTCGTGGTGATGTGCCTGCCCGCCGCCATCATGGTGGCCGTCACGGTCGTCACCAAGGCCAAGGACCTGCCCCTGGACTACACGCGGTACGCGATCGTCATGCAGGCCGTCATCGGCCTCTACGTCGCCTCCCAGGCGCCCCAGTCCGTCTCGCGCGACCTGCGCTTCAAGACCGTACCGCTGTACTTCTCGCGCCCCGTCGAGGCCTCCGACTACGTGCGGGCCAAGTACGCGGCCCTCGCCTCGGCGCTGTTCGTGCTGACGGCCGCGCCGCTGCTCGTGCTCTACATCGGCTCCCTCCTCGCCAAGCTCGACTTCACCGATCAGACGACAGGATTCGCCCAAGGGCTGGTCTCCGTGGCACTGCTCTCCCTGCTCTTCGCCGGCATCGGCCTGGTGATCTCCGCGGTCACCCCGCGCCGAGGCTTCGGCATAGCGGCCGTCATCGCCGTACTGACCATCTCCTACGGCGCCGTCTCCACCCTCCAGGCCATCGCGGACGTGCAGTCCAGCGGTGCCGCGGTCCCCTGGATCGGTCTCTTCTCGCCGATCACGCTCATCGACGGCGTGCAGACCGCCTTCCTCGGCGGGTCCTCCTCCTTCCCCGGAGGGGAAGGACCCACGTCCGCCCAGGGAGTCGTCTTCCTCGTCGTCGTCCTCGGTCTCATCGCCGGCTGCTACGGCCTGCTGATGCGCCGCTACCGGAAGGTCGGACTGTGACCACCCTCGACATCGACCACGTCTCGCGCTGGTTCGGCAACGTGGTGGCGGTCAACGACATCACGATGACGATCGGCCCCGGCGTCACCGGACTGCTCGGCCCGAACGGCGCGGGCAAGTCCACCCTGATCAACATGATGGGCGGCTTCCTGGCACCCTCCACCGGCTCCGTCACCCTCGACGGCCGCCCGGTCTGGCGCAACGAGGAGATCTACAAGCACATCGGCATCGTCCCCGAGCGGGAGGCGATGTACGACTTCCTCACGGGGCGCGAATTCGTCGTCGCCAACGCCGAGTTGCACGGCCTGGGCAGGAAGGCGGCCCAGCGGGCGCTCGCCACGGTCGAGATGGAGTACGCGCAGGACCGGAAGATCTCCACGTACTCCAAGGGCATGCGGCAGCGCGTGAAGATGGCGTCCGCGCTCGTCCACGAGCCGTCGCTGCTGCTGCTCGACGAGCCCTTCAACGGCATGGACCCGCGCCAGCGCATGCAGCTCATGGACCTGCTGCGGCGCATGGGCGACGAGGGCCGCACCGTGCTGTTCTCCTCGCACATACTCGAAGAGGTCGAACAGCTCGCCGCGCACATCGAGGTGATCGTCGCCGGGCGGCACGCGGCGAGCGGCGACTTCCGGCGCATCCGCCGCCTGATGACCGACCGCCCGCACCGCTATCTGGTGCGCTCCAGCGACGACCGCGCCCTGGCGGCCGCGCTGATCGCCGACCCGTCGACCGCCGGTATCGAGGTGGACGTCACGGAGGGCGCGCTGCGCGTCCAGGCGGTCGACTTCGGCCGGTTCACCGCGCTGCTGCCCCGGGTCGCCCGCGACCAGGGCATCCGGCTGCTGACGGTCTCGCCCTCCGACGAGTCCCTCGAATCCGTCTTCTCGTATCTCGTCGCCGCGTAGGAGGCCGAAGATGTACGACCCCACAGTCGCCCGGCTCACCTACCGGGCCCTGCTCGGCCGCCGCCGGGCCCTCATTCTGGGGGCCCTGCCCGTCCTGCTGCTGGTGATCGCCGCGGTGGTGCGCGCCCTGACCGGAGCGGACGACCAGGTCGCGGCCGATGTCCTCGGCGGATTCGCGCTGGCCACGATGGTGCCGATCATCGGCGTCATCGCCGGTACGGGCGCCATCGGCCCCGAGATCGACGACGGCTCGGTGATCTACCTGCTCGCGAAGCCCGTGAAGCGGCCGGCGATCATCTTCACCAAGCTGATCGTCGCTGTCGCCGTGACCATGGTGTTCTCCGCCGTCCCGACCTTCCTCGCGGGCCTGATACTCAACGGCAACGGCCAGCAGATCGCCGTCGCCTACACCGTGGCCGCGCTGGTCGCCTCCATCGCCTACGCGGCGCTCTTCCTGCTGCTGGGGACGGTGACCCGGCACGCGGTGGTCTTCGGCCTCGTCTACGCGCTGGTCTGGGAGGCGCTGTTCGGTTCGCTGGTGTCCGGGGCGCGCACGCTCAGCGTCCAGCAGTGGTCGCTCGCCGTGGCACACAAGGTCACCGGCGGGGACCTCGTCACCTCCGACGTGGGCCTGCCGACCGCGACGGTCCTGCTCGTCGTGGTCACCGTCCTCGCCACCTGGTACGCGGGACAGAAGCTGCGCACCCTGACGCTGGCCGGGGAGGAGTGAGCCGCCGCTCCCGGCCCTGACACGGGCCTCACGGGTGCACGGGCACACTGGACGGCGGACGGGCCCGGACGGGCCCGGCGGAAGGACCGGGATGGCAGTGGAGGAACCGCGGGGCGACTACGGGCACGGTGACGGCGGGCACGGCGGGCACGGCGGTGACGGACACGACGGCGAGCGGGCCGGGGACGGCTGGGACGGCGTCGTGCTCGACGAGGACTTCATACGCTCCGCCCGGGCGAAGGAGCCGTCCGGCCGGGCCCGGATGCTCGCCGCCCGCTGGCGCGACGGGGGACCCGAGCCGCAGCCCTGGCGCTCCGACGAGCCGCCCGCGGGCTGGTTCTTCAGCCGGAGCCGCCGACGCAGGCGCCGCCGCCAGTAGCCGGGCCCGCCGCCGGTAGCCGGGCCCGGCGCCGGTGCGGCGGCCCGCACGGGGCGCGCGTCCGGGCCGCCGTTTTTATTCGGTGGCGTCGGGGCGGGCGCGGCGGCACAGTAGTGGTGTCCGCACCGCCGGTCCGCAGCCGGCGCCACGATCCGGGAGAGGAGCGCGACGATGCACGCCAGTAGCAGTGCGTCGAGCTCCCGGCAGGGCAGCACGAGGCGGTTTCCGGAGTAGCCAACCCTCCGTCGAGTCCGCCCCGCACGGGGAGCTGCCCGGGGCGGCCGCTTCGAGCGCGCGTCTGTGCGCGGGCCGCCCACCCGGAGGATTGGCCGAGAGGTAAGGCACCGGCTTGCTAAGCCGTGGTCGGGGTCGTCCCCGCGCGCGTTCGATCCGCGCATCCTCCGCAGACAAGAGCACCGACACCAGGGGCCAGTGGTCCCGGCCTCCCAGGTGTCGGAAGAGCCCTAACCCAGCAACCGCTCCAGTACCACCGCGATGCCGTCCTCCTCGTTCGAGGACGTGATCTCGTCCGCGACGGCCTTGAGTTCGGTGTGGGCGTTGGCCATGGCCACGCCGTGCGCGGACCAGGCGAACATGGGGATGTCGTTCGGCATGTCGCCGAAAGCGATCGTGTCCGCGGCCTTCACCCCGAGGCGCCGGGCCGCGAGAGACAGCCCCGTGGCCTTGGACAGGCCGAGCGGGAGCAACTCCACGACACCGTGGCCCGCCATCGTGACACCGACGAGCCCGCCCGCGGCCTGGGAGGCCGCCTCGGCGAGCTCGTCGTCGGTGAGCGTCGGATGCTGTATGTACACCTTGTTCAGGGGCGCGGACCAGAGGTCCTCGGCGTCCGTGATCGGCAGATAGGGCAGGCGGCCCTCCTGCGCCCGGTAGCCGGGGCCGATCAGCACCTCGCCGTCGAGCCCGTCCCGGCTGGCGGCGAGCAGCAGCGGCCCGACCTCCGCCTCGATCTTGGCGAGCGCCAGACCGGCGAGCTGCCGGTCCAGGGTCACCGAGGTGAGCAGCCTGCGCTCCCCCGCGTGGTACACCTGTGCGCCCTGGCCGCACACCGCGAGCCCCTCGTAGTCGAGTTCGTCGAGGATGTGGCGGGTCCAGGGCACGGCGCGCCCGGTGACGACGATGTGCGCGGCGCCGGCCGCGGTGACCGCGGCCAGCGCCTCTCGGGTGCGCTCGGACACCGTGTCGTCGTTACGCAGCAGCGTCCCGTCGAGATCGGTGGCGACCAGCTGGTACGGGAACCGCCCGGAGGTACCGGTCACTTGGCGACCGGCTCCAGGAGCTCGCGTCCGCCGAGGTAGGGGCGGAGCACCTCGGGCACCCGCACCGAACCGTCGGCGAGCTGGTGGTTCTCCAGGATCGCCACGATGGTGCGCGGTACGGCGCACAGCGTGCCGTTCAGCGTCGCCAGCGGCTGCACCTTCTTGCCGTCGCGCATCCGGATGGACAGGCGGCGGGCCTGGAAGCTGTCGCAGTTCGACGCCGAGGTCAGCTCGCGGTACTTGCCCTGGGTGGGGATCCACGCCTCGCAGTCGAACTTGCGCGAGGCCGAGGCGCCCAGGTCACCGCTGGCGACGTCGATCACCTGGAAGGGCAGCTCCAGGCCGCTCAGCCACTGCTTCTCCCAGTCCAGGAGCCGCTGGTGCTCGCTCTCGGCGTCCTCGGGCGCGACGTACGAGAACATCTCGACCTTGTCGAACTGGTGCACCCGGAAGATGCCGCGGGTGTCCTTGCCGTAGGTGCCGGCCTCGCGGCGGTAGCACGGCGAGAATCCGGCGTACCGCTGCGGCAGCTTGTCGGCGTCGAGGATCTCGTCCATGTGGTACCCGGCGAGCGGGACCTCGGAGGTGCCCACCAGGTAGAGGTCGTCCTTCTCCAGGTAGTACACGTTCTCCGCGGCCTGGCCGAGGAAGCCGGTGCCCTCCATGGCCTGCGGGCGGACCAGGGCCGGGGTCAGCATCGGCGTGAAGCCGGCCTCGGTGGCCTGGGCGATCGCCGCGTTCACCAGCGCCAGCTCCAGGAGCGCGCCGATGCCCGTCAGGTAGTAGAACCGAGAGCCGGAGACCTTGGCGGCGCGCTCGACGTCGATGGCGCCGAGTGCCTGGCCGAGCTCCAGGTGGTCCTTGGGCTCGAAGCCCTCGGCGCCGAAGTCGCGGATCGTGCCGTGCGTCTCCAGGACGACGAAGTCCTCCTCGCCGCCGACGGGCACGTCCGGGTGCACGATGTTGCCGAGCTGGAGGAGGAGACGCTTGGTCTCCGCGTCGGCCTCGTCCTGCTCGGCGTCGGCGGCCTTGACGGCGGCGGCGAGCTCACCGGCCTTCTTCAGCAGCTCGGCCTTCTCGTCACCGGAGGCCTTGGGGATGAGCTTGCCGAGCGCCTTCTGCTCGGAACGGAGCTCGTCGAAGCGGACGCCGGACGACCTGCGCCGCTCGTCGGCGGAGAGAAGGGAGTCGACGAGCGCGACGTCCTCTCCACGGGCGCGCTGCGACGCACGCACACGGTCGGGGTCCTCACGGAGCAGGCGAAGGTCAATCACCCTGCAAGGCTACCGGTGCGCACTTCGGGCTCACGACTCGATATTCCGGTCCGCCGGTTCTGTCACGATTTGGGTGAAATGGTGGATCGACGGCAATCCGCGGGCAATCCGCGGGTAATCCGCGTCAATAAAAGGGGCACGCATCCCTGAAACGGGGCAGAGCGGTGTCGGCGGATTGACCGGATCCCCTTGTGGAGAGCGGGACTTGGCGGTGGTGTTGTCCACAGGAATCCACGCCCTCGCGGAGTTATCCACAGGCTGTGCGGTTGATCTGTGGACTTCGGAAGTGATCATTCCGAAAGCCGCATGCCGGACGAAGGTATCCCGGGACAAACCCGCTTTGCCTCCACTTTCGAGTGGAAAGCGTTCGCTCCAAAGGATTGATCAAAGGAAAAGGGTGGACGAGGGGTGACCTGCGGGGCTGTGGAAGGAGTTGGGCTCCGTAGATGGATTTGTCGACGATGTCACCCTTCGCTGTCGACTTGTCCCCAGGTCGAGAAGCTCGCCTGTGGATAACTTCTGTGGATGAAGACAATCGGCTGGTAGGACCGGCTTCGGCCACGGCCGAAACCAATACCGGCAACCGCGGCGGTTATGCGCCGACGCCGGTCAGAAGCGTCCGTCCTGGCAGCGCGCCAGCCAGTCGGAGGCGGCGGAGAACTCGCCGTCGGACGTACCGGGGCGCAGCGGTCGTACGTCCGACACCGATACCCCGGCCCGCGGATAGGACCCGAGGAAGCGCACCTGGGGACAGATGCGCTTGAGGCCCATCAGCGCCTCGCCCACGCGGCGGTCCGTGATGTGGCCCTCGGCGTCCACGGAGAAGCAGTAGTTGCCGATGCCCTCGCCGGTCGGCCGGGACTCGATGCGCATCAGGTTGACGCCGCGCGCGGCGAACTCCTGGAGCAGTTCGAGCAGCGCACCGGGGTGGTCGTCGCCGAGCCAGATGACCACGGACGTCTTGTCGGCACCGGTCGGCGCGGCGGGACGGGCCGGACGGCCGGTCAGTACGAACCGGGTCTCGGCGTTCGCCGCGTCGTGGATCTCCGTCACCAGCGGTTCCAGGCCGTACGTGGCCGCCGCGAACTCGCCCGCGAAGGCGGCGTCGTACCGGCCCTCCTGGACCAGCCGGGCACCGTCCGCGTTCGAGGCGGCCGACTCCCACAGGGCGTCCGGGAGGTGGGCCGCGAGCCAGTTGCGCACCTGCGGCTGGGCGACCGGGTGCCCGGTCACGGTCTTGACGCCCGTCAGCTCCGTACCGGGCCTGACCAGCAGGGCGAAGGCGATCGGCAGGACGACCTCGCGGTAGATCATCAGCGGTTCGCCGAAGGCGAGTTCGTCGAGGGTCGCCGTGACGCCGCCCTCGACCGAGTTCTCGATCGGGACGAGCGCGGCCGCGGCCTGGGAACCGCGCACCGCGTCGAGCGCCGCCGGCACGGACACCATGGGAACCAGCTCCCGGGTCGCGGCCTCCGGAAGCGTACGGAGCGCGGCCTCGGTGAAGGTGCCCTCGGGACCCAGGTACGTGTAGCGCGTCGCCGACATACCGTCACCCTAATGGGCCGCGAAGCCGGGCGATCGCCGGACGGTCCACGACCACGGTCACCACCGTCGGCCGCACCCGGCCGCCGGATCCCGGCTCCCGCACCCGGCTCCCGCTCACGAGCACCCCCAGGCTCAACCCCGAGCACACCCGGGCTCAGCCCTCCAGCAGCCGCTGCCCCACGTACTCGCCTTCGGCCGCGCCGCCGGGTACGGCGAACAGGCCGCTGGCCTCGTGCCGGATGTACTCGGACAGGGCGTCGCCCCGGTCGAGCTTGCGCTGGACGGGGACGAAACCGCGCAGCGGATCGGCCTGCCAGCAGATGAACAGCAGACCCGCGTCCGGTACCCCGTCCGCGTCGAAGCCGTCGTGGAAGGAGAACGGCCGGCGGAGCATCGCCGCGCCCCCGTTCTGGTCGGGCCGGGTGATCCGGGAGTGCGCGTTGAGCGGGATGACGAGCCGGCCGTCGGAGCCGGTCTTCTCCAGCTTCGGTTCGGTCGTCTCGCTGCCGCCGGTCAGCGGCGCCCCGTCCGACTTCCGCCGCCCGATGACCTGCTCCTGGGCGCCGGAGGAGAGCTTCTCCCAGTCGTCCAGGAGCATCCGGATCCGGCGTACGACGACGTACGAGCCGTGGGCCATCCAAGCCGGGTCGCCGGACGCGGGGACGAAGATCCGCTGGTCGAAGTCGGACTCGGCGGGCTTGGGATTGCGGGTGCCGTCGATCTGGCCCATCAGGTTGCGCGTGGTCAGCGGCTGGGCGGTGGCGCCCGGCGAACGGTTGAAGCCGTTCATCTGCCAGCGCACGCGCGCCGCGGAACCGGCGTCCCGCTGCACCGCGCGCAGTGCGTGGAAGGCCACCAGCGCGTCGTTGGCGCCGATCTGCACCCACAGGTCGCCGTTGCTGCGGGCCTTGTCGAGATGGTCGGAGGAGAAGTCGGGCAGCGGGTCCAGGGCGACCGGCCGCTGCTTCTCCAGACCCGTACGCGCGAAGAAGCCGTGGCCGAAGCCGAAGGTGATGCTGAGGGACGAAGGACCGGCGTCGCGGGCCACGTCCGTGTCGTCGTGCGAGGCCGACTTCCCGGCCATCAGCAGCCGGGCCGTCTCCGACCAGCGGCGCAGCAGGGCGGCCGCCTCCTTGCGGCCGGCGCCCGCGGCCAGGTCGAAGGCGACGAGGTGGCCGCTGGACTGGAGGGCGGTGGTGATCCCCGGCTGATGTTTCCCGTGAAACATCACCGTGTCCGCGCCAAGTGAGGTCAGGGGTGCGGTCTGTTCGGCCCCGGGTGCCGCCGCGTATCCGGCGGCACCGCCCGCCGCGCCGAGGGCGAGCCCGGTGGCACCGGCGGTACCGAGCAGCCGCCGTCGCGAGAAAGCGCCCGGGGAGGCGCCGACGGAGGTGCCCGCGGGGCCCCCTTGCGAGGCGCCCGCCCCGGCGCCAGCGGTCTCCGCCGGGGAGCCGGACCCGGACCCGGAACCCGTACGGGACCCGGGCCCGGAGCCGGAACCCGCACCGGACCCGGAGCCCGAACCCGGGCCGTTCGCGGGTGGGGCCTCCGGAGTGGACTGGTCAGCCATGGTGGTTCAGCCGATCTTCGCGTTCTTGGTCACGGTCGTCTGGTCGATGTCGGAGGTCCGCACGGTCACCGCGATCTTCCAGTCGCCCGCCATGGGGATCTGCACGCCGGTCGCCGTCCAGTGTCCCGTGGCGATGTGGTCGGGCAGTACGGGCAGCGGTCCGAGGTCCTTGGCCTTGAGGGTGAAGGCGAGCTTGACCTCGGGCACGTCGAAGGCTTTGCCGTTCGGCCGTTCCACGAAGAGGTGCAGGTCGTTGCCGCCGACGCGGGCCGGGTCGAGGCTCAGCCGCACGGTGCCCTTCCCGTCCTCGCCGCCCGTGTCGAACGGGACCGTCAGGGACAGCGGACCGGACCGCTGCGGCGCGGACGCGGTGGCGGCCGCCGCCTCCTCCTGCGTCCGGCCGGGTTCGGTGGACGTCAGCACGGTGGTCACCGCGAGCAGGACGACGGCGACGCCCGCCTCGGCGAGCACCGAGCGGCGCAACCCGGAGCGGTGCGGGTCGGCGTCCCTGATGCGTTTCTCGCGCGCGGTGGCCACGGCAGCCCGCTGCCGCGCCAGTTGGGCGGCGCGGCGCGGATCCGCGGAACCGGCACCCGCGGACACGGCGGCGGGCTCCTTCTCCGCCACCTGCTGCTTCACCGGCTCAGCCACCCGCTGTTTCACCGGCTCCGGCACCCGCTGCTGCGCGAGCTTCGCCACCCGCTTCTTCGGGGGCTTCGACGTCCGCTGTTTCACCGGCACGGTGATGTTGCCGTCCACCCGCACGCCGGCGTTGCCGTCCACCGGCGCGGTGACGCTCTCGGCGGTCCGGCCGGCCGCTGCCTCCGACAGCCGGCCGGTCCAGCGCCGGGAGACGTAGGCGATGCCGACGAGCAGCACCACCAGACCGACCTTGACCAGCAGGAGCTGCCCGTAACGGGTGCCGGTGAGCGCCGACCAGGAGCCGACCTGGCGCCACGACTGGTAGAGCCCGGTCACCGCCAGCGTGACCACGCTGCCGAACGCGACCCGCGAGAAGCGGCGTACGGCGGCGGCCTCGACGGCCTGTCCCGCGGGGGCCCGGTACAGCGCCACGAGCAGTGTGCACAGGCCGCCGAGCCAGGCGGCGACGGCCAGCAGGTGCAGTACGTCGACGGGCATCGCGATGCCGGGCTGGATGCCGACCGAGGCGTGCTCGGCCATCGACCAGGAGGCGGCCAGGCCCGCCGCGACGACGATGCCGCCGATCGAGAGCCCGAAGGTCAGGTCCCGCCGCTCGGCGGCCAGCTCGGCGGCGTCACCGCTGTCGCCGTCGCCGTCACCCGCCGCCTTCACGGCCCCGTCCGCGGCTGCCCCGTCCGCGGCTGCTCTGCCCGCCGTAGCCCCGTCCGCAGGGGGACGGCCCTCCGCTGCCCCGTCCCCCGGGACCCCGTCGACCGCCCCGTCACGCTTCACGTACGCGCCGAAGAGCACCGAGATGAACAGGGCGGCGGCCGCGAGCAGCAGCAGGCGCGAGACCAGGGCCGCGCCGGTCTTCGTCTGGAGCACCTGTCCGAGCAGGCTCAGGTCGAAGATGTCTGCGGCCTTGCCCGAGCCGGTGTACGCGCCGCGCAGGAACAGCAGCGCGAGGGTGGCCGCGGTGAGCGCGAGCCACCCGCCGACCACGAGCCGCTGCACCGGCCGTACTCCCGCGCCCCGCTGCCAGCAGCCCAGCACGAAGGCCGCGCCGCCGGCCAGCAGGATGAAGCCCGCGTACGACACGTAGCGCGCGAAGCCGTAGAGCCCGCCGACGAAGCCGCCGCCGGCCGCCTGGTCGGGCACGCTGGCGGCGGTCGCGGAGGGTGCGCCGATGGAGAAGGTGAAGGCACCGGAGACGGGGTGGCTGTCCGCCGACACGACCTGGTAGGTGACGGTGTAGGTGCCGTCGGGCAGCCCCGAGTGGAGCGGTACGCGGTAGGTGGCGCCGCCCACGGCGGAGTTCTTGCCGGTGTCGACCCGCTTGCCCTGCGGGTCCAGGACCCGCAGCGAGTCGTCGGACATGGCGACGTTCTCGGAGAAGGTCAGCGATACGTCGGTGGGCGCCTTGTCGACCACCACTCCCTGCTGGGGGTCGCTGCCGGTCAGCGCCGCGTGCGCGGCGGCCGGCCCGGCACCGGCGAGCAGCGCGCCGAGCACGGCGAGAAGCAGTAGCACCGCCGTCCGCCCGCGTACGGCGAGGAGCCGCGAAGCCGCCGTCCGCACGCGTACGGCGAGGAGCCGCGAAGCCGCCGTCCGCACGCGTACGGCGAGGAGCCGCGAAGCCGCCGTCCGCACGCGTACGGCGAGAAGCAGCAGCACCGCGACCCGCACGCGCACGGTGAGGAGCCGCGACACCGCCGTCCGCCCGCGCACGGCCCGTCCGCCGACCCCGTAGCCGCTTCCCCGGGACCCGCCGACCAGGTCGCCCCGGTGACGGTGACCCCCGCGGGGAGTGATGGCCTGCGTCAAGGTGAGCCCTCCCTCAGTGCCCGGTCTTCGGGCTGTACGTCGCGGACTTCACCGGCATGGTGATCTTCACCGTGCCGGTCTCGGCGAAGTGCAGCTCCACCGACACCTTCTCGCCCTGTTCCGGCGTGTGGGCGAGCTTCTCGAACATCAGGTGGTTGCCGCCGCTGGACAGCTCCAGCGTCCCGTGCGCGGGCACGGCGAAGGACTTCTCCTCCGTCATCGCACCGCCCTCGGTGGAGTGCAGCGTGATGTCGTCGGCGAGCCCGCTGGTCACTGAGGTCAGGCTGTCGGCGGTGTCGCCCGAGTTGGCGACGGTGAAGAAGCCGGCCGCCATGGTGCCGGCGGACGGCGCGGGCATGTACGCGCCGGTGACCTTCAGGTCGGGCCCCGAGGACGAGGCCGACGAGGAGCCGCCGCAGCCGGTGAGGACCAGCGCCGCCCCGGTGACCACGGCGGCGGCCGCGGCGCGCCGGGCGGACGGGAAGCGCCCGGCGGGCCGGGCGGGCCGGCTCACGGGTTCTCCCCCTTGACCAGCTTCGGCAGGTCCTTGGTGTAGTCGTCGACCGTGGCGTCCTCGCCGTAGAGCACATAGCCGCCGTCGGTCTTCGGCGAGAACGCGATGACCTGGGTGCCGTGCACGGAGACGATCTTGCCGTCCTTGTCCTTCGTGGACGGTTCGATGGAGATACCGAGGGTGCGGGCGCCGGCCTGGATGGTGGAGAAGTCGCCGGTCAGACCGATGACGTCCTTGTCGATGCCCTTGAGCCACTTGCCCAGCGCGGCGGGGGTGTCCCGGTCCGGGTCGGTGGTGACGAACACGATGCGGAGCTTGTCCTGCTCCGCCTTGGAGAGCTGCTTCTTGGCGACGGCCAGGTTGTTCATGGTCAGCGGGCAGACGTCGGGGCAGTGCGTGTAGCCGAAGTAGATCAGCGTCGGACGGCCCTTGGTCTCGGCCCGCAGGTCGTACTTCTCGCCCTGGGTGTCGGTGAGCAACAGGTCGGGCTTCTCGAAGGGCTGGTCGAGGACCGTGGCGGCCTTGTCGCTGCCGGCCTCGGCGGACACCTCGGCCACCGGCTTGTCCCCGTCGCCGCCGCTGCCGCAGGCGGAGAGGGTCAGTGCCGCGACGGTGAGCAGGGCGGCCGCGGCGAATGTCTTCTTGCGCATAGAGAAATGTCCCAGATATCCAGATGTGAAGGCACCGGAGCGCGCCAGGGTCGCACACCGCACCGGGCGGTGACGTCGTACGACCCCGGGCGCGCCCGGCAGCCGGTGGTTCTCAGGCGTTGGTACGCCGACGGCCGGCCAGGACGCCGTAGGCCACGCCCGCCAGACCGACGACGATGCCGACGACGCCGAGCACACGCGCCGTGGTGTCGCTGCTGTCGCCGCCGTCGGTGGCGGCGGCAGCCGTGGTGGAGTCCTTGGCGGAGTCGTCGGAGGCGGAGTCGGAGTCCGCGGCGGCGGAGCCGTGGTGGCCGTCCTCGTCGGAGGCGGCGGTCAGTTCGAGGACCGGTGCCGGGTTCTCGGGCTCCTCCTGGCCCTCCTCCTGCGGCTCGATCCAGCGCACGACCTCCTTGTTGTCGTACGTCTGGATCGCCTTGAAGACGAGTTCGTCGGCGTCCTCGGGGAGCTGGCCGACGGAGAGCGGGAACTTCTGGAAGAAGCCGGGCTCGATGCCCTTGCCGGTGGCCGTCCAGGTGACCTTGGAGACGGCCTCGGAGATCTTCTCGCCGTGCACCTCGAGCGGCTTGGCCAGCTTGGACTTGGTGATCTTGATGGTCCAGCCGTCCACGGGCTGCGCCGACACGGAGGCGAGCGGGTGGTCGGTCGGGAAGTTCACCTCGAGCTTGTTCGTCGAGGCGTTGTCGCGCTCGTTCGGCACCTTGAAGTCGATCGTCGCATAACCGCCCTTGGCGGCCTCGCCCTCCGGTTGCACACTGACGTGCGCGAAGGCGGGGGTGGACAGGACGACGACGGCCGAGGCGGCGACGGTGCCGGCGGCGGCGGTACGGAAAGCCTTCATGACAGAGAACACTCCGCAGTGAGTGGTGATCCGATAAGGAGGGGGACGCACGTGCGAAGAGGTGCCGCAGCCCGGTCCCGTTGCGGAAGGCGCCGAAACAGCACTCCCGGGGGGTGGGGCTGGAGACCACGGGCACGCGCGCGTGCCGCACGACGGCATCCCCTCCGGGCGGAGTCCTTCTCCTGGTGGAGCGGTGCGTCGTGTCAGGCGGCGAGAGCGAGCGTGCCGGGCGGCGGGCCGCGCCTGATCACCGAGTGCTGGAGCGCCGCGGTCCGCGGCGCGGCCGGGGGCGGCGGCGCGGTGCGCGGCCGCCGGGGCACCGGGCCCGTGGAGCCGGGCAGGCCCGCCCGCAGGGCGCGTACCAGCGCGAGCGCCGCGCGCAGCGCACGGACGAGGGCGGCCTCCGCCACGCCCTCGGCGGAGAGCCGGGTCAGCCGCACGACCGCCAGATCACCGCGGCGCAGCACCCAGCCGGCGGCCACCGCGGCGAGCACGTGGACGAGCAGCATGGGCAGCGAAGGCAGTACGGACATCGACGAGCCGGCGGCGGCCGACATCGCGTCCGCCGAGTGGTGCATGGCGGCCGTGTGGCCGGTGTCCAGCCGCGCGTCGCTGAGGATCCGCTGGGCCTGCTCGGGGCTGATGGCCGCCATGGAACTGCCGCACACCAGCCGTGCGGCGCGCTCGACGAGCGCGGCGTCGGACGCGTGCCCGGCCACGACAGCCGTCACGGAGGACACGCCCGTGGACGTACCCGTGGAAGCCCCCGCGGGGGCACCCGTGGAAGCACTCAGCGACGAGCCCATGGACGCTGCCATGGAGGACGCCGCAGACGTGCCGTGCTGCCCGAGCCCGAAGAGCGTGTGCAGCGCGGTCTGGCCCAGTGCGAGCAGCGCGGCGATGCCCGGCAGCGACCGCTCGCGCCCCGCCAGCGGTGCCGCGACGGCGAACACCGCGAGAAAGCCGACGGTCGTCGTCCACAGCGGAACCATGTCGCGGGAGGCGAAGCCGTGACCTGCCGCGGCCAGCACGACGCAGACCGCGGCGAACACCGTGGCCCTGAGAATCCGGAGATCGCTTCCGGAGCGCGCCGCGCGCACGTGGGGGGCAGACATGGCGGCCTCATCATCGCACTGGCCGTATCCGCCCCGTACGGCAGGTCCGCAAGATGGCGTACGGGACGGAATGTGCCGCTTCGGGAGGGGCTGACGGTGCATATGCCGATTTCCAGTGTCCGCACATACACCGATCTGGGCGTCCGCACATCCGCCATATGGGGGGCATCACTCGCTGTGGGCAATTGCGCACGGGGCAAGAGGGCAATACGTATCGGTATGTCGAGCCGCGGCCGGGAGGCTGGAGCATGAGCATCTGGTGGTCACTCCATCTGCGGCGCGAGGCCGCGAGCGTGCCGCTCGCCCGCCGCCTTCTGCTCGGCACGATGGAGACGGCGGGGGTCGACCCGGACGTCAGCTACGACCTCTCGCTCGCCCTCAGCGAAGCCTGTGCCAACGCCGTCGAGCACGGCGGGGACAACGGCGGGGACACGCTGACCCACGGCCCCGCCGAGGCGTACCGGGTCACGGCGTATCTGGACGGCGAGACGTGCCGTATCGAGGTGACCGATTCGGGGCCGGGCTTCCCGGCCGCCGCGCCGCACCCTCCCGGACCCGACCGCCCGGGCAGGCACGCGCACTGGCCGCTGACCCGCGTCGCCCGCAGCGACGACGAGAACGGCCGCGGCCTGGGCCTCATCCGCGAACTGGCCGACCACGTCCACATCGGCAACAAGCCCGGCCGGGGCGGCGCGGTGGTCAGCTTCGACAAGATCCTCAAGTGGCGGGACGATTCACCGCTGGTGACGGTGTAGCACTCCGGCGCACCGGCGACGCCTCCGCGGGCGCAAGAGACACCGGACGCGGTCTGGGCCGGGTGCCGCTCCGCCTGCATACTGGCCGGATGGGGGACTTGTCGAACAGCGCGGGCGGCTGCCTGTGAGGCGGCTCCGGCCGCCGCCGCGGGGGACCGCACCCACGGGGACGGTCACATCGACCACCGCACGGCCGACCGGCACCGGGACACGGACACCCGCCGCCCCGGCACGCGTCCGTGGAAGCACCACTGCCACGTGTCCCGCACGTGTCCGTGGAAGCACCACTGCCACGTGCCCGGAACGTGTCCGTGGAACCACCACTGCCACGTGCCCGGAACGTGTCCGTGAGACCACCGCTGTCCCGTCCGCTGTCCCGTCCGCCCTACCCGGCGCCGCCGCCTCCGCCCCGCGCGGCCGTCGGCGCCCGCACCCGCTGCGGCCGCTCCCCTCAGCACGGCACACCCGGCCCCTGCCGCATGCCCGCAGGGGCGGCTGAGGTGCCGCCGGCAGCCGAGCGAGCCCACTGGACGACAAGACAGCTGGATCAGGACAAGGGGAGCGCCATGCACCGATGGGTGTGGACCGGGGACCGCCGTCGTCTGGCCGTGGAGCAGCGCGGAGACATGGCCGGCAGGCCGGTGTTCCTGCTGCACGGCACCCCGGGCAGCAGGCTGGGCTTCGTTCCGCGCCCGTCCGTGCTGTACCGGATGGGCATCCGTCTGATCACCTTCGACCGTCCGGGCTACGGAGACTCCGACCGCAACCCGGGACGCATGGTCAGCGACGCGGCGGGCGACGTCGCGGACATCGCCGACGCCCTGGGGCTCGGCCACTTCGGAGTGGTCGGCCGCTCCGGGGGCGCGCCGCACGCGCTGGCCTGCGCCGCACTGCTGCCGGGCCGTGTGACGCGGACGGCCGCCCTGGTCAGCCTGGCGCCCCGGGACGCCGCCGGGCTCGACTGGTTCGAGGGGATGACCGAGTCGAACGTACGGGAGTACACGAGCGCGGGGCTCAGCCGCACGCTGGTGACGGCGAGACTCGGGCGCCGCTCGGTGTCCATCGTCGCGAACCCGGCCGCGTCCATCGCCGAGATGCGCGACGAACTGCCCGAGTCGGACCGCTGGATCGTGGCGGACGCGGGGATCCAGGACATGCTGGAGCGCAACTTCGCCGAGGGGCTGCGGGACTCGGCGGACGGCTGGGTCGACGACGTCATGGCGTTCAGCACCACGTGGGGCTTCGCCCCGGAGAGCATCGAGTCGCCCGTACTGCTCTGGCACGGCGAGGACGACGTGTTCGCACCCGTCCAGCACACCCGGTGGCTGGCTCAGCACATCCCCGGTGCCAGCGTCGAAGTGGAGGCCGGCGCAGCCCACTTCGGCGCGCTGCGGGTGATGACGCGGATGATGCGCTGGGCGGTGAGCGCGGAGTAGCGGCGGCAGCGGTACGGGCCCCGTCCACCGGGGCCCGTACCGCCCGTACCGCCCATACCGCGTCCGCGGACCGTCCCGCGGTCCGGCTCAGATCTGCTGCGGCTCCAGGTCACGGCTCACCCGTCGCCATTCCCGGATCGACTCGGTGACCGGGTGCGCGTCGCCCAGGAGCTGGCCGAGGGCCGACTCCGCCGCCTCGTGGAACCGCATGGCCTCCTCGTGCCGTGCCAGCCCGCGCAGCGAGATCGACAGGTTGCCCATGGCGATGAGCACGTCGGGGTGCTCCGAGCCGAAGCGCTGTCCCAGGCCGTCGAGAGCGAGCTGTTCCCAGCGTTCGGCGAGATCGTTCAGGCCGAGATCGGCCTGAGCGTTCGCCAGGTTCAGCCCGGCGCACAGGACCGAGGGATGGTCGTCGCCGAGTCGCGAGGCCAGGGTGGACCGGGCCAGCTCGGCCTGTTCGGCGGCCTTCTCGGGCTCCCCGACGGCCCGCTGGTAGATGGACAGGTTGTTGAGGCAGAGCATGGTGAACGGGTGCTCGGCGCCAAAGGAGTTCTGGTAGCCCTCGAGCATCTGCTCGACCAACTGCACCGCCCGCGTGGCCCCGCCGTCGGGGTCGGTGGCGAAGTAGTCGGCCGCCAGGTTGAGCCCGCAGGCCAGGGCCTCCGGAATGGTGCTGCCGTAGCGGTCGCGGTAGCGCGCGTACGTCTCCCACGCCTCCTCGGTGATGCGCAGCGCCTCGGCGGTGTGGCCGGCCTTGCGCAGGGAGACCGCGAGGCTCTTGTCGGCCCGGAGCACCTCGGGGACGTCGGGGTTCAGCACCTGCTCGAAGCTCCTGCGCACCTCGCGCAGGATCTCCGCCGAGCCCTTGAAGTCGCCCAGCTCCCGCAGGTCCCGCGCGTGGTGGCCCTTGGTGATCAGGGTGTACGGGTGCAGCGGCCCCAGCAGCGCGGTACGGCGGCGGACCGTGTCGTCGTCGAGCTGGCGCGCGGCCTCGCTGTCGCCGGCCAGCCGGTAGTCGATGCCCAGGTTGTTGGCGGCGGACAGCGTACGCGGGTGGTCCTCGCCGAATATCTCGCGGAACCCGCGGTAGATGCGCTGGTCCAGCTCCAGGGAATCCTTGAAGTGGCCCAGTGCCCTGAGGTCGGCGGCGAGGCTGCCGGAGGTGATGAGGATGGTGGGGTGGTTGTCGCCGAGCAGTTCGCGCTGGCTGGTGAGGGTCTTCTCGTCCAGGTCGCGGGCGGCCTGGTGCTGGCCCTGCGAGCGCAGCACGTTGGCCAGCTCGAAGCGGAGGTTGAGGATCTGTTCGTCGGTGGCGTCCGAGAACTCGGTGGTCCAGAACTTGTCGAGCTGGGTGGCCAGCGTCCGTGCCGCGTGCAGTTCGCCGCGCTTCCACAGGTAGCGGACGCGGTCGACCATGAGCTGGCGCGGTTCCTCCTCCGAGCACTCCCGGATGTTCGACGGAGTCAGGTGCGGCCAGATCACCTCGAACCCGGACCACTGGGCGGGGTCGTCGACGGCGCCCTCGGGCGGCCGGGCCATGGCGAGGATGCGGTGCACCTCGTGGACCGTGTCGTCGTTCCGCTCCGCGCTCATGCCCTCGCGCACCGCGGCCTGCACCAGGCGGTGCACCTGGACCGAGTTGTCGGTCGAGTCGACCTTGGCCAGCGCGAACCGGTTCAGGGCCTGGGTGACCCGGCCGAGCATGTAGCGGGCGCGCAGATCCTTGTCGTACGGCAGCAGGGCCCTGATCATCGCGTCGCTGCCGATCAGGCTCATGGAGATGGGCTCGGCGGCGAAGAAGCTGCACAGTTCCAGCAGACGGGCCGCGGCCGGTGATTCCTGGAGCAGCCGGTTGATGGAGATGTTCCAGGTGGCGCCGACGGACGAGGGGTACTCGACCGCCTCGACCGCCTCCTTCACGGACAGCACCCGCGTGGACTGCTCGTGCAGCTGGTCGATGTAGTCCTCGACCGGGGTGGCCGTCGCCTCCAGCCAGGCGGCCGCGACCTCGAGGGCCAGCGGCAGGTCTCCCACGGCGTCGGCCACCCGGTCCGCGTCCTGCTCGTTCAGACCGGGCACCCGGCGGCAGAGGTGCTCCACGCTCTCCTCGCGGGTGAAGACCTCCACCTCCATCGCCTGCACGCGCGGCGAGGTGGGCCGGGCCCGCGTGGTGACCAGCAGATGGCCGTAGATGTCGTCGCGGACCGGCGCGGTCTGCTCCGGGAACAGGTCCAGCGCCCTGTCCAGGTCCTCGACGTTGTCGAAGATCAGCAACCACCTGTCGTACGGCTGTCCGTCCCGGAGCGCCTGGACGGCGGCCTCGACCGCCTCCCCGACGTCGCCGGCGCCCACGCCGAGCTGCTGGGCGAGTGCCGCGAGTTTCGGCGGCACCAGTTCGGGCTGCTCGGCGTCGACCCACCACACCACGTCGTAGTCCGCCATGAACCGGTGGGCGTACTCGCGCGCCAGCTGGGTCTTGCCCACGCCGCCGAGACCGTGCAGGACCTGCGGCATGCGCTGGCCGGGGCGCCCGGTGGCGAGCTGTTCGCGCAGCCGGTCCAGGAGGGAGGAGCGGCCGGTGAACCAGCGGTAGCGGGTGGGGATGTTGGTGATCCGCCGGCCCATGCTCGGGAAGCGCAGCCCGCGTGAGCTGGGGGACAGGGTGGAGACGGCGTCCGAGCGGTCGAGTCCGGAGAGCAACGCGCCGTAGGCCTGCGTCTCGTCCAGGCCCTTGAGGTCGATGACGCCCCGGCTGGCGTACGGCAGGCTGAGCTGGACGTCGTCCACCCGGATCGCCACCGGCTGCTGCCGCTTCTCCGAACCGCCGGAGTGCACGGCCGCGTCCCACGCCACCCGCGCGCGGCGGTAGTCCACGAAGCTCGGCGAGAGCACGGCGAGCACACGGTGCGTGGCACCGGGCAGGGCGTCCGCGCCGATCTCGGTGGTGGACATCGACTGGACGTTCTTCGGCACCACGTCGAATCCGGCGCCGCGCAGCACCGACTCCAGCCAGTCCACCCACATCCGGTCCTCCGAGACGTGGTACAGCATGAGCTGCGACAGCGGCACGGGCCGGCGCCGGGTGTACGCGGACTTGTACTGGGCCCGCTTCGCCTCGCTGATCGCCGGCAGCTTGCCGACCCGCTCCTCGGTGATGACGGAGGTGAGCCGCTCGCACGCGCTCAGCATCGAGTTGGCGGTCTTCGGCGGGTCGCCGAAGGCGGCGAGGATCTCCTCGTAGGCGTAATAGGGCTGGTAGAGGATCTCCATGGCCGCCCAGTAGTCGGCCAGCTGGTCGGTGTTCAGACCGGCCGGGAGCCCGGAGAAGCGCTCCCTGGCCAGGGCGCGTCCGGCGTCCAGCTTGTCCTTCTCGCCGAGGTCGATGCGCATGGCGACGGGCAGGATGCGGATGCCCTTGTCCCCGTACCGCTCGCGGATGTCCTGGGCGACGGCGGCGGCGCCCTCGATGCTCTGGTCGCTGAGGGTGTAGCAGACGACCAGGGTGTGCGGCATCTGCACGGTGCAGATGTCCGCGAGGTCGCTGAGCCCCGTACGGCTGTCGATCAGTGTGTAGTCGTAGGAACGCTGCATGTCGGCACGCATCGCATCGAAGAACTGACCGCCGCCGTAGCTGGCGTAGAAGTGGTCCCAGTCCATGTTGCCGACGATGGGGTAGTCGCGGTGCCTCTTGCCCGCCGAAAGGAAGTCCAGGCTGCCGCCGCCCGGGAAGGCCCAGTCAAGGGAGAGCGCGTGCGGCCTGACCCGGGCGTAGCTGCGGTGCCAGTCGGAGGCCCGGTTGGGCAGGTCGCGCAGCGCCTCACGGCGGTAGTCGTCTATCAGGTTGACCAGTCCGGGAGTGGCCCGCAGCAAGGAAGGGTTGAGGAAAGGGTGGAAGAACTTGTGCAGGCCGGGAGCTTCCAGGTCCCAGTCGACGGCCAGGACGCGATGGCCGTTCGCGGCCAGGATCCAGGCCACGTTGGCGAGCGCCATGGTCCGCCCGGTGCCGCCCTTGTACGAGTAGAACGTGATTACGGTGCCTTTGCGGTCCTTCTCCGACATGCGCCTGCCCTCCGCCCTCTCGGCTGTGCTCTGCCCTCGCCCTTCGGTCGTTCGGTGGTGCCGGTGGTGCCAGGGGACTAGCCGAGATCGCTGGGTCCCCTGAGCCGCGGGGGCCGGGTCGGCGGTCCCTTCGGCGGATAGGTCCTCGCATGTTCCTCGTAGTAGGAGACGGCCTGCTGGACGGCTTCGTGCAGTTCGCTGCCGAAGGAGTCCAGGGTGCGCAGGCCCCCCTGGGGCGAACGGTGGCCGGCGCCCTCCACCATCCGGGCGGCCAGGATCCGGTCGGTGAGCGATTTGAGCCGTTTCTCCTTGTCGACGGCCAAGGAGTCGTCGTTGTTCGGCGGCATCATGACGCTGATCCAGGGCCGCTTGTCCCCGGTGAGCCGGTCCATGAAGTCCCTGCCCTGGGACGAACCCAGCACCCACCGGTCCAGCAGGAGCAGACCGGGGGACTCGGGCGGCCCCGGACGGAGAATGCGGTCGGCGTCGTACGCGAAGTTGCCGACCTTCACCTTGTAGTCCATGGCGCGCACCAGGTCGGCCGCGTGGTCGCCGAGGGGCTGCGCCGATTCGGGATAGTAGGGGTTCCAGTCCCGCGGCACGTCCCCGTAGTAGTGCGGTTTGCATCCCTGCGGCAGGGACGAGCGGGTGCAGGCCAGCACCGAGATGTAGAACTCCGGCGGGTGCACGGACGATCCGAAGGCGCTGGGCAGCGACTCGTAGTCCTTGTAGACCTGCCCCTCGTCCAGCTCGGTCTCCTTGGCCACCCGCACGATCCGCTGGGCCAGCCGGTACACGGCCCGCTCGTACTCGTCCTGGAGGTAGCGCAGTTTGGTCAGCCCGTAGAAGCCCTCGTCCGCGTAGTCCCGGCCGAAGTCCGCGTGGTTGAACTGGAGTTCAGCGGCGACCTGGGGCATCTGGACGGGTTCCACGGGCACCCATAACGCGGGGATGATCGCGCTGCTCCACGACGTCGCGCTGCGCACGCGCTGGTTGATCTGCCGCTGCGAGAAGGCCCACCACTCCCGGCCGCACTGCTCGCTGATGAAGTAGCGCGGCGAGTACAGGGGCACGAACACCTTGCACCGGGCGAGGTTGTCGGACAGTTCGTCGGTCCACCGGGTGCCCACCGCCATGCCCTGGTCCAGGAAGCCGGCCTTGGTCCCCCGCGGCAGATCGGTCATCTGCAGTATGTGCTGGCACAGACCGTCGTAGAGCTTCTTCACCCATGCGTCGGGATCGGTGTCGCCCGAGTCGTGCTTCGGGGTGTGCGCGTAGCTGAGGAAGAAGTACGGGTTTCCCCCTCTGGCCCTGCCCGAGTCAACTCGCACGTATGCACCCCCCGACATCCCGTGACTGGAGCCCCAGTGTAGGAAGCCACAAGTCCCGTTCGGAACAGGACGGACAACTCCGGCTTGATCAGGACCTGGGTGCCTCGTCCGGTAACCGGAACGCGATGCGCGGCGCGGCGGCCGGGTGGCGCCGCCCGGCGACCGCGGGCGGACGGCCCCGGCCGTCCGAGGCACAGGTCACCGAGCAGCCCAAGCGGCCCGGTGTTCCTGGGCTGCCCGCCGGGCGGCCTGCTCAATCTCCGCGTCGACGTCGTCCGCCAGCAGCCTTCGCACGGTGGCGTGCATGCCCTCGACGAAGCGCTCGCCGAGGGGCGTGAGTGCGCCGCAGGACGCCAGCGTCCCGACCGCCTCGGCCGTCTCCTCACGCCACCGGGAGAACTGCTCCGCGGCCTTCCGTGCCTGGTCACCGGTGGTGCTCCGCCACCGCGCGCGCCAGAACTCGATCACCGCGAGATGGGCGTACGTCCCCTGGAGCAGCCCTTCCAGCGGCCGGGGATCGGGCCGCCACGGTGCGTAGAAGAGCTCGTCGCACGTCGGGTCGTAGAGGTCCACGAGATCGAGTACGGCACCGAGCTTCACGTGCTGGAACTCGTGCACGAGGAGCAGCGCCAGCAGCTCCGGGGCGGCGGGCCGGGCGATGGCCACGGCACCGAAGGCGTCCCGCGCGGCCGAGCTGACGTCGGACCCCTCGACCGGCAGCAGCGGGGTGACGACCCGCAGCCCCGAGGCGATGCCGGGCGCGTACGCCGGCAGTTCGCGGCGGATCCACCGCCAGGCGGCGGCCAGGTCGGCGCGCCAGATCTCCGCCTCGTCCTCGCCGAGCCGCCGGTGCACCGGATGGTCGTGGCAGTCCCGCCAGGGGTCGGTGTCCTCCAGGGCGACGGCCCAGCCGTCGAACTCGAAGGCCCACCGTCCGCGCCAGGCCGCGTCGTCGGAGTTCTTGGCGGCCACGGGGCGCGGGCGCCCGCCGGTTTCGGCCACCGTGAAGCCGTCACCGGAGACCTGGACCTCGGCCGTGCCGCCGCGGGCCGTGAGCGCGCCCAGCGTCGGCAGCCGCAGCAGCCCGTCGTGGACCGGCACGGTGACCGTGCCCGCGTGTCCGGCGCGCACCGCGGCCGCCGCGGCCATCTCGGCCAGGCCCCGCACGGCCGTCGCGGGAGCGTCCTCGTCGCCCTGGAGGGACCGCAGGGCCCACGGGCGGACGTAGGGGTGCGCCAGTACCGCGTCCACCGATTCCTGGGCGCCCGTGTCCAGCGTGGTGAGGGTCTGCCAGGCGGCCTCGCCCGGTGCGGTGCGCGGGGTGTCGCGCCAGACCGCGGCCAGGAGTTCGCGGTTGACGGCGAGCTGGTGGCGGGCCAGCAGTTCCACGGTGGTGGCGGAGCCGGTACCGGACGCGATCTCGCCGAGCTGGTCGTCGGTGAGCGGGCGCCGGGAGAGCTGATCGGACATGTCACGGTCCTGGATGTCGGTGATGAGGCGCTTGAGATCGGAGCAGTACGCGGACGGGTTGTCGAAGCCGCTGCCGGTCCGGTACCGGTGTGCGTAGAGCCCGCCGCCGCAGGAGGCGACGACCGGACACGCGCGGCACTCGTCGCTCAGCGAGTCGAGCCCTTCCTGCCGGACCGCGATGCCAGGGTGGGCGGCCACTTCGTCGAGCGAGTGGGAGAAGACGTCCATGCCGGTGGCGGGGGCGCCGTCGTAGGCCGTCTTGAGCGAGTCCGCCTGTTCGAACGTCCCGTCGGTCTCGATCACGGCGAGGTCGGCGGGGGCCAGCCCCAGCGACTCGGTCAGGCTGTCGCCACCGCGCAGGGTCCTCAGTACGGAGTCGAAGATCCGTACGTCCATGGGGCGGCCGTGCGCCGTCCAGCGGTCGTAGACCGTCAGCAGCCAGCGTGCGTAGGCCGTGCCGTCGACGTCGTCCGCGGGGCGTGGCGGCAACTCGTCCCAGGTGGCGTGCGGAAGGAGGAAGTCCACCCGGGGTGGCGTTAGTTCGGCGAGCGCGTCGTAGACGGCGACCGGGTCGTTGCGCACATCGATGGTGCAGAGGATCCCCGCGTAGAGGTGGCGGTAGCGGGGTTCGTTGAGCAGCGAGATGCCGCGCAGCACTCTGTCGTGGCTGCTTCGGCCGTCGCGGTAACGGCGGTGGAGGTCGTTGGCGGCCTTGTCACCGTCCAGCGAGACGCCGACCTTGATGCCGTACTGGTCGAACAGGTCGCAGAAGCGCTCGTCGAGGGTGACCGCGTTGGTGTGGATGCGTAAGTCGAGGTCGCACACGCCGGCTAACGCGCGGTTCAGTTCCTCGGCCGCCGCACGGATCCGGGCCCGGCCGGCGAGCAGGGGTTCACCGCCGTGCAGGACCACGTGGACCGTGTCCAGCGCGTGGGCGGCGGCGTGTTCGGCGATCCGCCGCGCGGTCTTTCGCAGAACCGTCTCGGACACCACCATGGGCCGACCGCGCCAGCTCTGGTCGGCGTGCTCGAACACATAGCAGTGGTCGCAGGCCAAGTCGCAGCGACTGTGCATCTTGACCACGAACTGCCGTAACGGGTTCGGTGGCCGGCCCATGTGTGTCATGTGGGTGTTGACGGTCCCGGATCAGACGGAGGAGTTGAAGGCGGCGACCGCCACCTTGCCCGGCCCCCGTCGCTCGGCGCCGTTCGAGATGACACGGGTCAGTGCGGGCGACGACGCCTCACCGCGCTGGGCGGCCAGTGAGACCAGGGACACCCGCTCCGGACCGAGCAGAGCCTCTGCCTTGACCGGTTCCATGGCCGCGGCGTCGTGGGATGCGTTCATTCGGACCTCAGCTATCTGTGCGCACGCACTGTGACGGGAAAGGGCTTGCATCTCAACTTGAACACTGACCGGCTGAACCCGCACATGGAGCTACCGAACGACTTGTCACAGCCGACGCGCGCATCGTCGAGTGTCCCGTCGGCCACTGATCACGAGCAGCGTAGCGCGCAAGTAGCTCGCTAAACGTGAACGTCGTCACAGCAGGCGGGCAGGGGCTGATGCGCCCCGCCGACGCCGGAATCGGGACCACTCGGATGAGCCATCTCAAGAGTGCAGGTCAAGGGAAGCGTTCAGGGATCCGGGTACCAGACGTCCTTTGCCAACTCGTTACCCCCTTGGGCAGAATTTCATCTGTCTGTGCGGGCCGTGGGTACTGCGAATGAACGGTTTTCGCTCCGTCTGTCGCAGCAGGCGCGGGCGGTCCGAGGAGCATCGGCGCCGCTCGGGCACGCCTCCGCCCGGGAGGTGTGCCCGGCGGTGTGTGCCCTCCAGCCCCGGCTTTCCACCGGCCCTGCGAGCCGGTGGGTCGTGACGCTCGGTGACGAGCGTGGGCGGAGGGAGCGTGCTTGTTGCCGTGGACGCCGCCCGGTTGCCGGCGGTTCCGCCCCTGAGCGGTGGAGAGGGGAGGCGCCCGGCGGTTCACGGCGCGGCGCGCGGCCGGTCGGCCGGTTGGTTTCCGGCGCCGCCGGCCCTGCGGGGACGATTCTTGTGTTTCCGCGCCCTTCGGGACGAGTTGGAATCGCGCCGACTTCAGGAAGCTCAGGATTCTTGGCTCACTCACAGCGCTACCCGAAGTTACTGACGGGTGCCGTTCCTAACTTCGCCAGCATGACTGGGAACCACAAAGACTCTTCCATCTCCCGCCGCCGCGCCCTCGTGGTCAGCGGCGGGACCGTGGCGGCCGGCGGACTGGCCTTCGCCGGTTACCAGGCCGCGAACGCCGGCGAGACGACCACCGCGCAGGCGGCCGCCGCCTCCGCGTCGGCGAGTTCCACCTCGTCCGGTGGCCAGTGCGTGCTGATGTCCAGCGTGACCGAGGGGCCCTACTACCTCGACGGCGCCCTGGTGCGGAAGGACATCACCGAGGGCAAGGACGGCGTCCCGCTGACCCTGCGCATCACCGTCCAGGACACCACCGACTCCTGCGATCCGGTGGCCGGCGCGGCCGTCGAGATCTGGCACTGCGACGCCTGGGGCTACTACTCCGGCTACACCACCGCCAACCCCGGCGGCTCCGCGCCCGCCGAGAGCGAGGACGGCTCCACCGCCGACGACAAGACGTACCTGCGCGGCTACCAGATCGCCAACGCCAACGGGGTCGTCAAGTTCGAGACGATCTTCCCGGGCTGGTACACGCCCCGGACCTGCCACATCCACGTCAGGGTGCACACCGGCGGCCAGAAAGCCGACGGCACCTACGAGGGCGGGAAGATCAACTTCACCGGCCAGCTCTTCTTCGACGACGACATCGCCCAGGAGATCTTCGAGCTGGAGCCGTACTCGAAGCACACCGGCGACTACACCGAGCTCGCCGACGACATGGTGTACGACGACGGGGGCGCCGCCAGCGGTCTGCTCACCCTGAAGGCGGTCCACAAGGGCAACCCGGCCAAGGGGTACAAGGGCTCCATCGTCCTCGGCATCGACCCGGACGCCGAGAGCACGGGCGCGGGCAGCGGCGACGGCGGTACGCCCCCGAGCGACGCCCCGACGGGCACGCCCCCGAGCGGAAGCCCCGGCTCCAGCACCTCCCCGTCGGCCTCCGCGTCCTCGTAAGGTACGCGCATGAGCCGCCGCGAGGACGACCGCGAGGACCAGACACTGGCGCGGGCCGCAGTGGCCGCGCTGACCGGTCAGCTGGAGCTGGCGCCCAAGCCCGGGCTGCCCGATCCGCGCGACCTCGGCGCCCGCGCCACCCGCCGGGACCTGTGTTCCCTGCGCTGGTCGGCCAAGGCGCTGGCACCCGGCCTCGCGGCCATGGCGGCGGCCGCCCGGCGCACCGGGGAACCCACCCCCGGGCTGCGCGCCGAACTCGGCGCGATAGGCCGCTCCACCGAGCACTCGGTGGGCCTCGCGGGCGGCGGCCACCGCGGCGCCCTGTGGGCCCTGGGCTTCCTGGTCGCGGCCGCGGCCCTGGAACCCCGGGCCCGCGGCACCGAGGTGGTCGCGACGGCCAAGCGGATCACCGCGCACGCCGAGCGCGGAGCGCCGCTGCGCGCCTCCCGCGGGTCGACGGTCTCGGCGAAGTTCGGGGCCGCCGGCGCACGGGGCGAGGCACGGGCCGGCTTCCCCCATGTACGACGGGGTCTTGAAGCGCTTCATACGGCCCGCCGCGCGGGGACCGCCGAGCCCTGGGCCCGGCTCGACGCGCTGCTCACCATCATGTCCACCCTCTCGGACACCGAGCTGCTCTACACGGCGGGGCCGCACGGGCTGCGCCACGTCCAGGCGGGCGCCCGCGGAGTCCTCGACGCGGGCGGCACCGCCGTACCGGCGGGCCGGGAGGCCCTGCGCGTCTTCGACGACGACCTGCGCACGCGCGCGTGGAGCCCGCGCGGCAGCGGAGGACTCCTCGCGGGCGCGCTGTTCGTCGACTCCCTTCCGGTGACGGCCGCTTCACCGGCATACGTGGCCTGAAGCCCGGACCGGGTACGCCGATGGCCGGACACCTGTACGGGTGTCCGGCCATCGGTACGCGGTGCGCGGCGGGTCAGAGCCTGTGCTCTCAGCCCTTCAGGGCCGCCATCCACGCCTCGACCTCGTCGGAGCGGCGCGGCAGGCCCGCCGACAGGTTCCGGTTGCCGTCCTCGGTGACCAGGATGTCGTCCTCGACGCGCACGCCGATGCCCCGGTACTCCTCGGGCACGGTCAGGTCGTCCGCCTGGAAGTACAGGCCCGGCTCGACGGTCAGGCACATGCCCGGCTCCAGCGTGCCGTCCACGTACGTCTCGGTGCGCGCGGCCGCGCAGTCGTGGACGTCCATGCCGAGCATGTGGCCGGTGCCGTGCAGGGTCCAGCGGCGCTGGAGGCCGAGCTCCAGGACGCGCTCCACGGGTCCTTCGACCAGACCCCACTCCACGAGCTTCGCGGCGAGCACGCGCTGCGCCGCGTCGTGGAAGTCGCGGTACTTGGCACCCGGCCGGACGGCCGCGATACCGGCCTCCTGGGCCTCGTACACCGCGTCGTAGATCTTCTTCTGGATCTCCGTGTAGCGGCCGTCGACCGGCAGCGTGCGCGTGACGTCGGCGGTGTAGAGGGTGTGCGTCTCGACACCGGCGTCGAGCAGCAGCAGGTCGCCGGGGCGCACGGGCCCGTCGTTGCGCACCCAGTGCAGCGTGCAGGCGTGCGCTCCGGAGGCGGCGATGGTGCCGTAGCCGATGTCGTTGCCCTCCACGCGCGCGCGGAGGAAGAACGTGCCCTCGATGTAGCGCTCGCTGGTCGCCACGGCCTGGTCGAGGACCTTCACGACGTCCTCGAAGCCGCGCACGGTCGAGTCGACGGCCTTCTGCAGCTCGCCGGCCTCGAAGTCGTCCTTGACCAGGCGCGCCTCGGAGAGGAAGACCCGCAGCTCCTCGTCGCGCTCGGCGGTCACCTTGTCGGTCAGCGCCGCCTCGATGCCCGCGTCGTGCCCGCGCACGACCCGCACCGGGCCGGTGGCCTCGCGCAGCTTGCCGGGCAGCTCGCGGACGTCGGAGGCGGGGATGCCGTAGAGCTGTCCGGCCTCGGCCAGCGAGTGCCGGCGGCCGACCCACAGCTCGCCCTGGCCCGACAGCCAGAACTCGCCGTTCTCCCGGTCCGAGCGCGGCAGCAGGTAGAGGGTGGCCCGGTGCCCGCCGTCGGCCGGCTCCAGGACGAGCACGCCGTCCTCGGTGAGGTTGCCGGTGAGGTACGCGTACTCGACCGAGGCGCGGAAGGCGTACTCGGTGTCGTTCGAGCGGGTCTTCAGGTTCCCCGCGGGGATCACCAGGCGCTCGCCCGGGAAGCGTGCGGAGAGCGCCGCGCGGCGCTCGGCGGTCCGCCCGGCCTGCGCGATCGGCTCCAGGCCGTGCAGCTCCGTGTCCGCCCAGCCGGTGCGCATGCTCTCGGCGAGCTCGTCGGACACGCCCGGGTACAGGCCGTTCTTCCGCTGCTTGACCGTCTCTTCCTCGCCCGCCTCGCCGGCGGCATCGTCAAGCACGGCTTCCGGGGTCTCCGGATTGAGCGCCTCCGACACGGTGTGCCTCCTCTGTACGACTTCGAACCACCCCATCGTACGGTCGTACGGAAGTGGGCCCAGGGGCGTATCACCTGTTACCGGAGCAGCGCGGGACGCGTGCGTCCCGGCCGTCGCGGCGGACCGGCCGCGCTCAGTCGAACCGGGCCGCCAGCAGTACGACGTCCTCCGTGCCGTCCGTCTCGTCCAGGCCGTCCGGCAGCACCGTGCGCAGCACGTGGTCGGCGATCGCCTCCGGGTCCTCGCGCAGCGCCCTGGGCACGCCCGCGGCGGCCGAGTGCAGCCGGGCGAAGGCGCGGTCCATCGGGTCGCCGGTGCGGTGCAGCAGGCCGTCGGTGTAGAGCAGCACCGTCTCGCCGGGCTCCGCGGTCAGCTCGACGCTCGGCGCCTCCCAGCAGGCGAGCATGCCCAGCGGGGCGGAGAGGGAGGTCTCCACGTACTCCGTGCGCCGCTCGCCGATCACCAGCGGCGGGCTGTGCCCGGCACCGGCCAGCGTGATCTTGCGCAGCGCGGGCTCGCAGTAGGCGAACAGCGCGGTGGCGGAGCGGGCCGGCTCGGTCAGCCGCAGCAGCAGCTCCAGATCGGACAGGACGGCCACCGGGTCCTCGCCCTCCATCACCGCGTACGCCCGCAGGGACGCGCGCAGCCGTCCCGTCGCGGCGACCGCGCTCGGCCCCGAACCGGTCACGGAGCCGACGGCGAGCCCGAGCGCGGCGTCCGGCAGCGGCAGCGCGTCGTACCAGTCGCCGCCGCCGCGCGGCCCGCTGCGGCGGCGGGCGGCCAGCCGGACCCCGGCGACGCGGGGCAGCCGGGCCGGCAGCAGCTCCTCGGTGATGGTCGTGATGCACGCGCGCGTGCGCTCCAGCTCCACCATGCGCGCCAGGTGCTCGGCCGCGCAGCGGGCGTAGAGGCCGACGAGGTGCCGCCGGCGCTCGTCGGGTTGGGCGGGCTCGTCGTAGAGCCACACGGCGGCGCCGATCCGGCCCGCGGTGTCGGCGGACAGGGGGAGCGCGTAGCTCGCGGCGCAACCGAGCCGGGCGGCCACCTCGCGGTGGCGGGGGTCGAGCCCGTCGTCGGCGAGCAGATCCGGCCGCACGATCTCGCCCTCACCGCCCGGCAGCCCGTCCAGGATCTTCCCGTACGAGGTGCTGCCGCGCGGGACCGTCTCGATATGGCCGAGATCCGCGCGGCCGAGGCCCAGGCCGGTCGTGGTGTCGGGGCCGAGTCCGTCGCGCGGCTCCAGTACGGCCAGGCCGCGGCGCGCGCCCACCAGGGCGGCGCCTGCCCGCAGCGTTTCCTGGAGCGCCTCGTGCAGGGTGGTGGTGCGCGCCAGGCGCTCGGTGAGTTCGTGCAGGGTCGTCAGATCGGAGACCCAGCCCGCCAGCCGGTCCTGCAAGACCGCTCCGGGCCCGATGGCCGGTGGGGCCGGTGTGTCCGGTGGGGCTTCGGTGACGTCCGGCGTCGGCGCGACAGTGTGTGCGGGTGCGGGAACCGTGGAATCGATTCCGGCCACTTTCGGAAGGTGAGGGGCGTTCATGGCGTCCGGCCTCCGGGCCGGTGCGTATTGCTCGATAGCATCGCAAACCCCCATGTCATTCTGCGGCGCTAGCGGTGTCTCCACATGTACACGCACTCGTGAGGGGATGTCCAGCATTGTCCTGCTGGGATTCCTGGTGTCCGAGAGACTCTTGCAAAATCGCGGATTTGGCTTAAAACTGCCTCGGGTAACGGCTTATTGAGGTCGACTGGCCTTGTTCTACAGAGCGTCACAGCGGTCGTGATGGGTACGTACTCGGTGAAGGCCGGGGGTGCTTGAGATCCACCCGGAACCTGGCGACAGAACCGGGCGTCTTAATCACCGACGACCGCGCCCCATCCTCCTGTGGCGGAGGCGGCTGAGAAATGCGGGACGGCAAAACGCCAGGAGCCGCCACCCCACGCCATGCCCATGCTTTCAGTACACGCAGTCGAGCACACGCAGTATGGACGCGGACGTAGCCAAGTGGCCAAGGCTCGGCCCCTGGGGGTTCCCCCTGTCCGGGGCAGGGGTGTGATGCGCCAGCAGGTACGCACAGTGAAGTGATCGACACATGGTGTGATTTTCCACGGTGTTGCCAGGCGTGCAACGGAAAGGAACGAGCGCTCATGCGCGAGATCCTCGGAAGGCGACGCAGGCTCCTGTCCAGGCGAGGCGGCGGGAGCCCTGAAATGCTCGGTGCGGCTCTGACCTTCGCGACCGCATGGCAGTGGCCGGTACTTCCCGGTGTGGCACCGGACCCGCAGGGCCGCGGCCGCTGCGGCTGTCCCGACCCGGACTGCGCGGTCCCCGGCGCCCACCCCTTCGACCCGGGTCTGCTGGCGGCCACCAGCGACGAACGCATGGTGCGGTGGTGGTGGACCAACCGGCCGACGGCGCCGATCGTGCTCGCCACCGGCAACGCCGCGCCCTGCGCGGTGAGCCTGCCGGCCCTCCCGGCGGCTCGCGCCCTCGACGCGCTCGACCGCATGGGGATGCGTCTCGGCCCCGTGATCGCCTCTCCCGCCCGCTGGGCCATCCTGGTCGCGCCCTACTCCCTGGAGCAGCTCGGCGAGCTGCTGTACGCCAAGGACCACGTGCCCGGCTCGCTCCGCTTCCATGGCGCGGGCGGCTATCTCGCGCTGCCGCCGTCCGAGACCGGCCAGGGCCAGGTCCGCTGGGAGCGGGCCCCGCTGCCCGGCTCGGCCGCGCCCTGGGTGCCCGGCGTCGAGGCCGTGGTGGACGCGGTGGTCGAGGCGCTCACTCGTACGGGTGTGAGCGCGCCCGAGTTGTAGGGGTGTCGGGCGCGCGGGGACCGGGCGCCCGCCCTTCGTCGTTATCTTCCCTCGTATGGTGCGTCGCCCCCGTCAGTGGTCTCCGCTGACCCGAGAAATCCGTCTGCCGGCCCTCACGGGGATCGTGGCGGTGCTGGCCGCCGTGCCGCTCGCCGTGGCCTCCGCGGGGCCTGTCGGTGACGGAGAAGCTGTCGGTGACGGAGGGGCTGTCGGTGGGGGCAGGTCGCTGGTCGAGCGTGCGGCCGGGCGCGGTGGTGGGTCCGGTGACGGCAAGGAGTTCGAGCCGGGGCGGGAGCCGCTGCTGCTCGGCCTGGGGCTCGCCACCGCCGCGCGGTGCGGGCCCGAGCTGGTCTCCCCCGACGGGGTCGAGGCGCAGACCTGTGTGCTGAACCAGGGACGGGAGACCTGGGCGCGCACCTACTACCGCAATGCCACCGGCGAGGCGCTGGATTCCGTTCTCAGCCTCATGGCGCCCGGGGGCCGCACTGTCCAGATGCGCTGCCCCATGGACGCCGGGGACGAGCCCGATGTGTGCGAGACACCTAGGCGGCGTACGGCGGGTGATGCGGCGGCCTACACGGCGGTCGCGGAGTTCGCGAGGGGAACCGGGGACGGGCCGCTGCTGCTGCGCTCGGGGAGCAACTCGCCGCGGACGTAAGGCAGTTGAGGAATGTGCCGGTCCGCTGTGCTGTCCGGGGGCCGGCGGGCCGCGCGGGGGCGGCAAAGAAAGGACCCGGTTGCTGGCGACGGGGGATGCACCAGCAACCGGGCTATTGGAACGGTAACAAGAGATCGGCGGTTCGCAAATTCGAAGTCGGCTATTCGGACACGGATTTGCCTGTCACGACCGGGAGTTGTGACAGGAGTCACCCCTTCCGGGCCGTCTCGTGCGGCTGACCGGTCGGTCAGTCCGTTCTGTGTGTCAGCTGAGCGTCACCTGTCGGTTGGTGAGGCCGCCGCGCGCCCGGCGCTCTTCCGCGCTGAGCGGCTCGTCCGTGGCCAGGGCCGCCGCGAGGCGCTCCGCGAACTCGGCGGCCGGCTTCTCGACGTCCTCGGCGGTGACGCCGGTCGGCAGGTCCCAGACCGGCACGGTCAGGCCGTGCGCCCGGAAGGAACCGACCAGACGCGTCCCCTCGCCGAGGCTCGAGCGGCCCGCGGCGTGCAGGCGCGCGAGTGCGTCCAGAAGTCGTTCCTCGGCGTGCGGCATGACCCAGCGCAGGTGGTTCTTGTCCGGGGTCTCGCACCAGTAGGCGGCGTCGACGCCGGTCAGCTTGACCGTCGGGATGGCCGCCGCGTTGGCCCGCTCCAGGGACGCGGTCACCTCAGGAGTGGCGTTCTCCGCGTCCGGGACCCAGAACTCGAAGCCCTCGTGCACAACTGGCTCGAACGTGCCTTCGGGGTCGAGCAGATCCTGGAGCCGGGGGCCGTCGGCGGGGGCGCGGCGGCCCTCGACCGGGGTGCCGGGCTCGGCGGTGAGGGCCCGCCGGAGCGTGTCGGCGAGGTCGCGGCTGATGTCGCCGGAGGCCGTGTCGTTCTGCAGGCCGAGCAGGACCGAGCCGTCGTCGCGGCGCAGCGCGGGCCAGGCCATCGGCAGCACCGTGGCGAGCGTCACCGACGGGACGCCTTCGGGGAGGGCGTCCTTGAGCTTCAGCTCTACGGTCGCCGCGGGGACGAGCTCGCGCAGGGCCACCCAGTCGCCCTCGCCGGGCAGGCCCTCGAAGGGGCGCTGCACCAGCTCGGTCGCCGCGTGCGCGGCGGCCCGGCCGTGGCAGGCCTTGTAGCGCCGGCCGCTGCCGCAGGGGCAGGGTTCGCGGGCGCCGACCACCGGAACCTGTCCGTCGGCTTCCGCGGTGCGGGCCCCGCCCTTGAGCTGCGGCCGCCCGGCCTTCGTCTGGGGTCGCTTCTTGGCCATCGTGGGTGTCTCCCGGTTACGGCTCGTCTGGTACGGGCGCGAGCCTAGCCGCTCGTACGTAGGGGGACGGGAGGCTGTGGACAACGCCGGGAGGGCCGGCGGCGGGGGTACGGGGGTGCGGGTATCGGGGGTGCGGTTCCTCTGCCGGTCCGCTGTGGTTCGACGCCGGGCGGTCGTGGGTCGGGGCCGCGCCGGTACATCCGCCCGTCCCTGCCGTGGTCGCTCAGGGGGTGCGATCGGGGGTGGTCTCCGGACGACCACGTCAGGGACGGGCATGTGATGTACCGGCACGGCCCCTTCCGTGCGTGCCCGGCCGCGGGTCGTACGTGGCCGCGGAGCGTGTTCCTTGAGTGCGCGGCTGCCTGCCGGCTGACGCGGGCGGGCTCAGTCCAGTTCGTCGAAGGCGTCCGCGAAGTTCAGGCCCGAGAAACCGTTCATCCCCGAGGAGACCGCCGGTGATGTCACACGCGCGGCGAAGTCGTCGCGGCGGTGCGCGCTGACGACGTCGTCCTGGACGACCACCCACACCGTGACTTCGCCGCGGACGTCGTCCCGTACGCCCCAGTCCTTGGCGAGTGCGGTGATGATGTTCAGCCCGCGGCCGCCGTGCGCGGTGACCGAGGGCTTCGACGGAACCGGACGGGTCGGACCACCGCCGTCCGTGACCTCGACCGTGAGGCGCCCACCGGTGTCCACCCGCCAAGCGGCGCGTACGTCGCCGTCACCGGCCAGGGCGTCGCCCAGCGGCCTGCCATGCCGGCACGCGTTGCTCAGCAGTTCGGAAAGGATCAGTACGGCATCGTCGATGACCGGTTCTGCCACTCCGCCGGTGCGCAACTGCGTACGCATCCGGTGTCTCGCTTTCCCCACGCCCGCAGGGCCATGGGGTACGGCCATGCTTGACGACGCGGGCACCTCCTGTGCCACCACAAACGCCACCCCCGAGACCTCCTTCGCCCCACGCCACGGTGTGGATGCCCTCCCCGGCTTGAGCGGAAACCGGTCAGTCGACGTGCTCTGACGCACTCATGACGGCAGGACACGCAGCGAACGCGCCGGTGCACTCCCCGTTAAGGCGTGGCCTGTAATTGTCGACATTGGGGGGTTTGGGTGGGGTGCGGTGATTGTCAGTGGTCGGGGTTTTCAGCGGCCCAGTCGGTCCAGCACCGCCCTCGGGCGGTTGGTGATGATGGCGTCCACGCCCAGGTCGACGCAGAGGTCGACGTCCTCGGGGGCGTTCACGGTCCATACGTGCACCTGGTGCCCGGCCCGCTTCAGCCGCTGGATGTAGGCCGGGTGATTGCGCACGATCCGCATCGAGGGGCCCGCGATCCGGACACCGGTGGGCAGCCTTCCGTCGCGCAGCCGGGGCGAGACGAATTGCAGGAGATAGACGGTGGGCAGGGTCGGGCAGGCCGCGCGGACGCGGTGCAGGGACCGCGCCGAGAAGCTCATGACGCGTACCGGGGACTCGGCGGCGGACTCCGGGGCGTCGAGGCCGAAACGCTTCAGCAGGAGCAGCAGCCGCTCCTCGACCTGGCCGGCCCAGCGCGTCGGGTGCTTCGTCTCGATCGCCAGCTCCACGCGGCGGCCCGCGTCGGCGACGAGTTCGAGCAGCCGCTCCAGGGTGAGTACAGAGGTGTCCTCGGGGTCGCCGGAGCGGTGCTCCCAGTCGGGCGCCTCGGGGTCCTCGTCGAAGTTCTTCCAGGAACCGAAGTCCAGGGCGGCGAGGTCCGCGAGCTCCAGGGCGGAGACCGCGCCGCGGCCGTTCGACGTACGGTTGACGCGGCGGTCGTGGACGCAGACGAGGTGGCCGTCGGCGGTCAGCCGGACGTCGCACTCGAGGGCGTCGGCACCGTCCTCGATCGCTTTCCGGTAGGCGGCCAGGGTGTGTTCGGGGGCCTCTTCGGAGGCGCCGCGGTGGGCGACGACCTGGATCGGGAGCTGTCGTGCGTGGGTCACCGCGTCATGGTGCCACCGCCCCGGGGTAGGCGTGGAGGCGATGACTCCAGTCTTACATTCGTTTTGCCAGACAGGTCCGATATAAAGGATCGTCTCGGACGCACAGCGACCGCTTATGGTGCTCTGACGGCCGGTGGGAAAAGCTGACGGCATACACATGCGCATGCACAGCTGAATCGCGCCGGACCGTCGGCAAGCGTGAGCGAGCGTGACCGAGTGCGACCGAGAACAACAGCCGTGGATCGAGGAGAAGAGCTGTGAGCACCGAGAACGAGGGCACTGCGGTCCCCCCGGCCCCGTCCGCACCTCCCGTGCCGGTGGATACTCCCGCTCCTTCCGCGCAGCCCCCTGCGCCCGAAGGCAACGCACCGACGGCTCCGATCCCGGCGGTGCCTCAGGGAGGGCCCGGACAGCCGCAGACCGGGCAGCCCGGTCAGCATGCCCCTGCGGAGCCGGACACGGTGTCCCATGGGCAGAGTGCGCCGGGTGCGCCGTATGCGGCTCCGGGGCAGGGAGCGGGTCAGGGCTACGGTGGCGCGGCGGCCGACGCCTCCTGGCCTCCGCCGCCCGCCGTGCCGTCCTACGCGGACGGCGGTGACTCCGGTGCCGGGGCCCACGGCGGGTCCGGTGGCGGCTGGGGTTCCTCCTACCAGCAGCCCGCCGAGCCGAAGAAGAAGTCCGGCCGCGGTGGTCTGGTGGCCGCCATACTCGTCGCCGCGCTGGTCGCGGGCGGCGTCGGCGGCGGTATCGGGTACTCGCTGGCCAAGGACAACGACGGTTCCACGGACTCGACGACGGTGTCCGCCTCCGAGAGCGGCGGTGACGTCAAGCGCGACTCGGACACCATCGCCGGCGTCGCCCAGGCGGCGCTGCCGAGCACCGTCACCATCGAGGCCGAGAGCAGCAGCGGCGAGGGCGGCACCGGCACCGGCTTCGTCATGGACAAGCAGGGCCACATCCTCACCAACAACCACGTCGTCGCCGAGGCGGTCGACGGCGGCAAGCTCTCCGCGACCTTCCCGGACGGCAAGAAGTACGACGCCGAAGTGGTCGGCCACGCCCAGGGTTACGACGTCGCCGTCATCAAGCTGAAGAACGCGCCGTCGAACCTGAAGCCGCTGACCCTCGGCAACTCGGACAACGTGGCCGTCGGCGACTCGACGATCGCCATCGGCGCGCCCTTCGGTCTGTCGAACACGGTGACCACCGGCATCATCAGCGCCAAGAACCGCCCGGTGGCCTCCAGTGACGGCAGCTCCAGCAGCAAGGCGTCGTACATGAGCGCCCTCCAGACGGACGCCTCCATCAACCCGGGCAACTCCGGCGGTCCGCTGCTCGACTCCAAGGGCTCGGTCATCGGGATCAACTCGGCGATCCAGTCCACGAGCAGCGGCGGTCTCGGCGGCACCAGCCAGTCCGGCTCCATCGGCCTGGGCTTCGCCATCCCGATCAACCAGGCGAAGTACGTCGCCCAGCAGCTCATCAAGACCGGTGAGCCGGTCTACGCGAAGATCGGCGCGTCCGTCTCCCTGGAGGACACCACGGACGGCGCGAAGATCACCGAACAGGGCGCGAGCGGCTCGGAGGCGGTCGAGTCGGGCGGCCCGGCGGACAAGGCGGGCCTGAAGCCGGGCGACGTCATCACCAAGCTCGACGACATGGTGATAGACAGCGGCCCGACCCTGATCGGCGAGATCTGGACCCACAAGCCCGACGACACCGTCAAGCTCACCTACACGCGCGACGGCAAGACCCACACGACCGAGGTCACCCTCGGCTCCCGCAAGGGCGACAGCTGACGGACGGGCACGAGGGCTCACGTGTCGCGGGCGGTGATGGACACGAGGGCTCACGCGGTGGGGCGGTGGGTGCCGTGACGCCCCGTCCGGCGTGAGCGCCCGGCCTCAGCCACCCGGGCCCCGCCCGACCCGTTAGTCTTGTCCCGCGCGGCCGCTGATCGTGGCCCGCGCGGGGTGGGTTGCCCGAGCGGCCTAAGGGAACGGTCTTGAAAACCGTCGTCGCAGCGATGTGACCGTGGGTTCAAATCCCACACCCACCGCCGTGGCTCAGGTCATGGGCAGGTAGGCGGAAGGGGTGTCTCTCCGTGAGAGACACCCCTTCCGCGTTCGGCCCCTTCTTGCCTCGCCGCCCTGAGGAGCCCGGGGACGCTCGGCTGGCGTCACGGCGGCTCTAGGCGGAAGCGAAACCCAACGCTTCGGCGCGGGCCCTGATGATGCGTATGCGGGCCTCGCGTTCGGCGGGGTCCGCATGCGCGGGCTGTCTGGTGCTTTGCCCAGGCCACTTGCGGTAGAGGAGACCCGTCTTGGCCGTGAAGTACCCCTGGCTGACGGCGCTCGCGGCAAGCAGGAGTCCGGTGTCCTCCGAGGCCGGGAGGGCCATCCAGCCGCCCAGCGCGAGCAGCAGTTCCCGTCTGATGCACAAGGAGCCGGGGACCACCGGCGGAACGTGATCCAGGGCTTCCCAGCGGTGCAGCAACGCACCCCGTTCTATCGGTCCCTCGGGCGGGTCCTGGTCGAAGCCCACCGTCGAGCCGTCGGGGAGCAGGTCCAGAGCTCGCGACGTGGCCCATCCGGTGTCCGCGCGCTCGGTCAGGACCGCGATGTCGCGGGCCAGTGCGTCGGGCGTCAGCATGTCGTCCGCGTCGAGAACCTTCACGAGGCTGCCTTCGGCCCGGGCGAGCGCCATGGTCCTGGCCACCCCGGGGCCGCCGTGCCGGCCGTCACTGAAATCTATCCGTGAGTCGTACGGCAGGTAGCCGGCCACCGTACCGGTGCGGCCGTCCTCCTGGATGACCCACTGCCAGTCCCATCCGTGGGGAAGCTGCTGCTTGACCAGAGACGCGTAGGCGTCCGGCAGGTACTCCGCTCCAGCGGCGTGCACGGCTGTCACGACAGTCACGAGGCCGTTCAAAAGGACCACCGTGCCGCGGACTTCGCGTCTACCATCCTGAACTCGTCCCTTCCGCCCCATGATGACTTGCAGTCACACTGTCACCAAAGATCCGTCTCAGTATGGCCGAGTCGCATCGCGAGCGGTCGTCCGGCATCCACACGCCCGCCCCGGCCTGTTCTCGGCACCCTCCGCCCGACCGGTCTGCCTCTCGTGCATAGGTCATCATGGCGTTCGTGGACATTCCTGGCGGTTCGAGCGGAGCGGTGTCGGGAAGCGAGGCTGGGGCACGGCTCGTCTGGTACGCCTCCTACGGGTCCAATACGGATCCCGAGCGGCTCGCGTGTTATCTGCGTGGGGGGCGGCCGGTGGGGGCGGTCAGGGGGCAGCCGGGGTGCCGGGATCCGCGGCCGCCCGCGCGTTGCGCCGCGGTCGAACTGGACGGTGCCGTGTACTTCGCCACCGAGTCCGCGGTGTGGTCGGGAGGCCGGGCGTTCTACGACCCGGACGCCGGCGGCCGGGTGCTCGCCAAGGCGTATCTGGTGTCCGTGGAGCAGTTCTCCGACATCGCCGCCCAGGAGATGCACCGGACGCCCGGCGGCGCGTGCCTGGATCTCACGGAGGTGCTCGCGCGCGGGCGTTCGGTGCTCGGACAGGGCCGCTACGAGACGCTCGTCTGCGCGGGACGGCTCGACGGCCTGCCGGTGCTCACCTTCACCGCGCCCTGGGGCCTGCGCGACGTGACGTCGTTCAACCCTCCGTCGGCGGCCTACGTGCGCTGTCTCGCGGCGGGGCTGGTGTCCGCCGGGGTGTGGGACGTGCCGGCCGTCGCCGCGTACCTGGCGGCCTGCCCGGGCGCGGCCGGCCACTGGTCGGCCGCGGCCCTGACCGACCTGCTGGACCAGGCCGGCCCCCAGATGTCGTGAACGGCCCTACGGCCCCGCGCAACCCGTCATCCGGGCCGCCGAGGCGATCGTCGAGCGGGCCTCGCGTTCGGTGAGGCCGGTGCGGACGGCCGCGTCGGTGAGGTCGTTCGCCAGTTCCGGTCCGAAGCCGTTCTCGTAGGCGCGGCAGGCGGCCCAGAAGAGGCGGGTGTTGCGCTGCCCCTCGTGCGCGCCCAGGACGAACTGGACCAGCCCCTGGCCGTGCTGTCCGGCCGACCGCGGCACCGCCCGGTGGTGCTGTCGCGGCGGTGGCAGGAGCAGACGCAGGAGCTCGGGCGGGCAGGGCGCCGGGGTGAGCTGGGCGGTCCCCGGCGCCGTGCCGTACACGCCGTGCGCGGTACGTGAACCGGGGCCGACCAGGTAGCCGCCCGCGCCCCTGATGTCGATGCCGGGGGCGAGCCGGCCGGCCGAGTTGGGGACGACCACGTCGGGCGGCCCGCTCAGCCAGAGGTGGCGGCCCCCGCTGGGGGTGAGCACGACCACCGTGTCCGGGATCGTGAAGAGATGGCGCAGCGCCAGCTCGCGCAGGGCGGCCGAGGAGTCCGTACCGGACTTGGTGTCGAGGTCGATGCCGATGAGGTGGTGCGGGTGCAGCCCGCAGGCGATGCCGTAGCCGCTGGCCCATGGGGCGGCGGCGAAGAGCTCGCGGATGCGTCGCGGGTCGGTCGAGGCGTCGTACACCCCGTGCCCGAAGCGGCCGCACTCGCCGTGACAGGCGGGCGCCGTGGGGTCGGGGTCGTCGCGGTGGGGGGAGCGGAGGGCCGGGAGCTTGGTGCGGGACAGCGGGATGACCGCCAGTCCGCGTTCGGCGGCGGAGAGGGCGTGAGCCAGGGCCAGGGTCGTGGCCTGCCGGTCGATGGTGGCCATGGCTCTATGCTCGTACGGGTGTTCGAAAAAGGGAAGAGGGCTCGGGCGGCGGTGTCGGCGTGTCGGTCCTGGCCGGACGGTGCGCGGGAGCGCGCCGGAGCGCCACAGGAACGCTTCAGGGCTTGTGGGGCTTGGGGTGCGGGTGTCCGTTCGATGCCGGATCGGTGGTTCTTGAGCGAGAAAGAGCGACAAAGGTGATGACGGGGGTTTATCGACTTGTCATCACGCTTGCGTGCTAATCGGGGTCCGCGGTGTGGTTCACCCGGGACCCGCTGGGCAACTCTGGTCTCGCGACGTCGCGAACATCGCCGGAGCGGTCGGCCAACCGCCCCGGCACACGCCGTACTTCCCGGTCTCGACCGGTGCGTACATCCGGTTCTGGAGGAAAACTCATGGCTTACATCCGTACCGCCCGCGTCACCGTCCGCGTTCTCGCCACCATGGCGGCCCTGCCGCTCGCCGCCGCGCTCTTCTCGGGTGCCGCGGAGGCGGACAACGGCGCCGTCGCGGGCAACGGATCGAACGCGGCCGTGGCCACCGTCAACGGCAGCGGGGTCGGCAGGGACAACTACGGCAACTCGTCGACATCGCAGCAGCAGGCCGTCGGATCCGGCGCCTCGAACCAGAACAACACGGCTCAGGTGAACGGAGCCGGTTTCACCGCCATCGACCAGTCGAACGAAACCGTCGCCGTCAATTTCACCGAGCTCTGGTGAGCCCGGGGAGGGGGGTCGGGGGCCGGGGCCGGGAGCCAGGGGAGGAGGCCGAGGAGCCAAGGGGGTAGGGCGAAGTCGGGGGCCGGGGCTGGGGGGCTCCGGAACCCCGGGGGTGGGGCAGAGGGGGGATTGAGCGTCTGCGCGGCGGTGCTTCGGTGCCGTCGCGCAGACGTGTTCCGGGGTGTGCGCGCAAGCGTGTTCCGGGGTGCGTGCGCGCAGGCGTGTTCCGGGGTGCACGCACAGGCGTGTTCCGGGTGCGTGGCGGCGTGCTCCGAGGCGGTTACGTGGCGGCGTGCTCCGAGGCGCGTGCGTTGCGGCGACCTTGACGGCTCCCGATTTCTGACGCACAGTCAGAAACCGTCATCGCGCGGCGAGGGCATGGTCCCGATGAGGGCATGATCCCGGTGCCGGTCAGCCGTGGCTACGGAGTGGAGCACGAGGGGGCGAGGGCGGTGGGCGACGAGTTCCTGGCGCGCCTGAAGGCGTACGAGGGCAGGCGGGCCGCCGTCGCGGGCGCGGGCAAGGACCCGGTCAACGCGCCGATGATCCGGCACTGGTGCGAGGCGATGGGCGACACGAACGCCGCCTACCGGGGGCCGGACGCCATCGCCCCGCCCGCCATGCTCCAGGTGTGGACGATGGGCGGACTGTCCGGCCACACCGGCCGCAACGCCGCCCACGACGAACTGTTCGCCCTGCTCGACGGCGCCGGCTGCACCTCGGTGGTCGCCACCGACTGCGAGCAGCGGTATCTGCGGCCACTGCGGCCGGGCGACGCGATCACCTTCGACACGGTCATCGAGACGGTGTCCGAGCGGAAGACCACCAAGCTCGGCGCGGGCCACTTCATCACGACCCTTACGGAGATCAGGGTCGCCGGCGAACTCGCCGGTACCCACCGTTTCCGGATTCTCAAGTACGCGCCCGCGCGGCCACGTAACCCGGGCGGCGAGCAGGCCCCGGCCCCCGCCGCCCGGCACAAGCCCGCGGGCCGCAGACCGCGGCCGGTGGTCAACCGGGACAACGCCGGCTTCTGGGAGGGCGTCGAGCACCACCGGCTGCTGATCCAGCGGTGCGGCGAGTGCGGGACCGCGCGCTTCCCCTGGCTGCCCGGCTGCAATGCCTGCGGCTCCGCCAAGTGGGACACGGTCGAGGCGAGCGGCGCCGGCACCGTCTACTCGTACGTGGTCGTGCACCACCCGCCGTTCCCCGCCTTCGACCCGCCGTACGTGGTCGGCCTGATCGAACTCGCCGAGGGCGTGCGGATGGTGAGCGGCGTGGTGGGCGTGGAGCCGGGCGCGGTACGGATCGGGATGCCCGTACGGCTGCGGTTCGAGCGGTACGACGACGAGCTGGAACTGCCGGTGTTCGAATATGAACGGGGACAGAAGCAGGCGCAGGGGCGGGTGGCCCGCGAGGGAGAGCGCGCGGTGCGTGAACCCGAGGGAGAGCGCGCGGTGCGTGAACCCGAGGGAGAGCGCGCGTCGTCTGGTCCCGAGGGGGAGCGTCCGGTGTGCGGTGAGCGTCTGCCGCCGCTGGAGATCCCGGTCACCCGCACGCTCGTCGTCGCCGGGGCCGTCGCCACCCGCGACTACCAGGACGTGCACCACGACGCGGAGTCGGCGCGGCGCAGGGGATCGCCCGACGTCTTCATGAACATCCTGACCACGAACGGGCTGGTCGGACGGTACGTCGGCGAGCACTTCGGGCCCGGTGCCGTCCTGCGCGAGCTGGTCATCCGGCTCGGGGTGCCCAACTATCCCGGCGACACGATGGTGCTGACCGGCACGGCCGAGGACGCGGGCGACGGCACGGTCACGGTGCGGGTCGTCGGCACCAACGGCATCGGCGCCCACGTGACCGGAACGGCGACCGTCGTGCCCCCGACGTCCCCTACGGGCGGTGCCGCATGAGCGTACGGGCCAAGGACACCCTCGGCGGCCGGGCGGCGATCGCCGGGATCGGGGCCACGGAGTTCTCCAAGGACTCCGGGCGCAGCGAGCTGCGGCTCGCGGTCGAGGCCGTGCGGGCCGCGCTGGACGACGCCGGGCTCACCCCGGCCGACGTGGACGGACTGGTCACGTTCACCATGGACACCAGCCCGGAGATCACCGTCGCGCAGGCCGCCGGCATGGGCGAGCTGTCCTTCTTCTCGCGGGTGCACTACGGCGGCGGAGCGGCCTGCGCCACCGTCCAGCAGGCGGCGCTCGCGGTGGCGACGGGCCTCGCCGAAGTCGTCGTCTGCTACCGCGCGTTCAACGAGCGGTCGGGGCGGCGCTTCGGCTCCGGCGTGCAGCACCGCGAGCCGTCGGCCGAGGGCGCGGCGCTCGGCTGGAACCTGCCGTTCGGCCTGCTCACCCCCGCCTCCTGGGTGGCGATGGCGGCGCGGCGCTACCTCCACACGTACGGTCTGACCCCCGAGGCGTTCGGCCGGGTCGCCGTCCTCGGGCGGCGGTACGCGGCGACGAACCCGGCGGCGTACTTCCACGGCAGGCCGATCACCCTGGCCGAGCACGCCGCGTCCCGCTGGATCGTCGAGCCGCTGCGCCTGCTGGACTGCTGCCAGGAGACCGACGGCGGCCAGGCGCTGGTGGTGACGACCGTCGAGCGGGCGCGCGACCTGCCCCGGGCCCCGGCGGTGATCACGGCCGCCGCGCAGGGCGCGGGCCGCGCCCAGGAGCAGATGACCAGCTACTACCGGGACGATCTGTCCGGTCTGCCGGAGGCGGGAGTGGTGGCCCGGCAGTTGTGGCAGTCGTCGGGGCTGACGCCCGCGGAGATCGACGTGGGCATCCTGTACGACCACTTCACCCCGTTCGTACTGACGCAGCTCGAGGAGTACGGCTTCTGTGCGCCGGGGGAGGCCGCGGACTTCGTCGCCGCGGAGACGCTGCCCCTGAACACCCACGGCGGCCAGCTCGGGGAGGCGTACCTGCACGGGATGAACGGCGTGGCGGAGGCGGTACGGCAGCTTCGGGGCACCGCCGTGAACCAGGTACCCGACGCCGCCCGCGTCCTCGTCACGGCGGGCACCGGCGTCCCCACTTCGGGGCTGATTCTGGGGTCGGACGGATGAACGGGGCGTGTGGTTGACGCACGCGTGCGCGAGCGCGTCCTTCACTCGCCCTATGGATCGTCACACGCGTCATCCGAGTCATCACGGTCACGGTCGGCAGGAACCCGGCGACCGTCCGGACCGCCGGCGGCACCGCGACCGCCGACGGGGCCGCCCCACAGCCTTCGCCGCGCTGAGCCTGACCCTGCTCCTGCTGTCGCTGGCGGGAGCCCCGGCGTCCGGCACGGAACGGTACGGCCCCGGCGGACCCGATCCGTTCGGCCCGGGAGCGGAGGCGGAGGCGTTCGGCTCGTTCGACTCGTTCGACTCGTTCGGCTCCTTGTCGGACGAGGTGGGCCGCGGCCTGGAGCACGCGGTGAGCCCGATGGACGGGTACGAGGACGGGGACGAGGACGGATACGAGGGCGAAGGCGGGTACGGGGACGGGCATGAGGGTGGGTACGGGGACGAGCCGGGGCGGGAACAGGAGCTGACCCCGGGGCAGGGCCAGGCCCCGGAACAGGGAGGCCAGGCCCCGGACGAGGATCAGGGCCGGGCCGAGACGGAGGGCCAGGCCCAGTCCCCGTCCCGGGAGCATGACCAGTCCCGGTCCCCGGAACAGGGGCAGTCCCCCGCCGGCGTACCGGAGCGGCCGCAGCGGGTCGGCGCGGCCGTCCGTTTCCGGGGCCGGGCCTTCGACACCTGCCACACCCCGTCCGCGGACACGATGCGCAAGTGGCTGGCCTCCCGCTACCGCGCGGTCGGCGTGTACTTCGGCGGCCGCGGCCGGGCCTGCCCGAACCAGCCGCGGCTGACCAGCGCCTGGCTGCGGACGGTCGACGAACTGGGCTGGAACGTGCTGCCGCTGTACGTGGGATCGCAGGCGAGCTGTGTGTTCAGCGACAGCAAGAAGCACGTGTCGATCGGCAAGAAGCCCTGGGAGCGCGGGCAGCAGGAGGCGGCCGACGCGGTGCGCCGGGCGCAGGCGCTCGGCATCGAGCCCGGCAGCCCGCTCTACCTGGACATGGAGGCGTACAACTACCGGAACAAGAAGTGCGCCAGAACCACGCTCAAGTTCGTCCGCGGCTGGAACCGCGAGGTGCGCAGCTACGGCTATGTCCCGGGGTTCTACAGCAGCGCCGAGACCGGCGTGCGTCACATGGAGAACGCCCGGCGGGCGGGCACGCGGGACCTGCCGACGGTGATGTGGTTCGCGCGCTGGCGCGGGAAGCCGGCGCTCACCAAGGAACCGGTGCTGCGGCCGGGCTCCTGGTCGGGCGGCCGGATCCACCAGTACGCCGGGAACGTGAAGGAACGGCACGGCGGCCGGACACTGGTCATCGACCGCAGCGTGGTGGACGCACCGGTCGCCCGGATCGGCTGACGCCGCCGATCTCTGCCGGGGCCGTCGCCTTCTCCGCCGTGCTGCTCGGTGGTGCGGCGACCGCCCCGGCTTTCCGGGGATGAAACCCTCAGGAATGAAACCCTCAGGGATGAACCCTCAGGGATTGTCATCCCCTCGTCCACCTCTGGGAGGTGGGGCCTGCCCCCTTCCTACAACCTGAGGCGGACATGGCTTCGGGACCTGCGGCCGATCCACGGAACCGGCCGCGCTCCTAGCGTGGAGCCATGACCACACCCGTCTGCACCAGCGCTTCGAACGCCGCAACGCCAGCGCGGCAGACCCTTGCGTACCCGTCCTTCGCGTCGTACATGAGGGCCCGCCAGCCGGTGCTGCTGCGGACCGCCCGGTCACTGACAGCGAACCCGAGCGACGCCGAGGACCTGTTGCAGACCGCGCTCACCAAGACGTACGTGGCCTGGGAGCGGATCGAGGACCACCGGGCGCTGGACGGCTATGTGCGCCGCGCCCTGCTGAACACGCGGACGTCGCAGTGGCGCAAGCGCAAGGTCGACGAGTTCGCCTGCGAGGAACTGCCGGAGCCGGAGACCGTGCCTGCCGGGGACCCGGCCGAGCAGCAGGCGCTGCACGACGCGATGTGGCGGGCGATCATGAAGCTCCCGGCCAGGCAGCGGGCGATGGTCGTCCTGCGGTACTACGAGGACCTGAGCGAGACGCAGACGGCGGAGGTGCTCGGCGTCTCCGTCGGCACGGTGAAGTCGGCGGTGTCGCGCGCGCTGGGCAAGCTCAGAGAGGACCCGGAGCTGTCCACGGCCGGTCACTGAGCCCTCGGGCACGGGTTGGGCGCCGATCCCGTGTCCCGGGGCGGGCACTGACCTCCCGGTCCCGGTCCCCGGCCGGGTCGGGCCGGAAGCTGATCGATCATCCCGGAGTAGTGACATACCGCTCGGTATGTGCGCAGAATCAGCGCAACCTTTACGACCGAGTAGGCAATGTCGCCCCCGGGAGGACGCCGTGCAGAGCACGATGCAGGACGTACCGCTGCTGATCTCCAGGATCCTGACCCACGGGTCCCGCATCCACGGCTCATCGCAGGTGATCACCTGGACCGGCGACGGCGGACCGCAGCGCCGCTCCTACGCCGAGATCGGCGCCCGCAGCGCCCAGCTCGCGCACGCGCTGGGCGAGGACCTCGGGGTCGGAACCGGGGACCGGGTAGGAACCCTCATGTGGAACAACTCGGAGCATGTCGAGGCATACTTCGCGATTCCCTCCATGGGTGCGGTACTGCACACCCTCAACCTCCGGCTCCCCGCCGAGCAGCTCGTCTTCATCGTGAACCACGCCGCGGACCGCGTGATCATCGTCAACGGTTCGCTGCTTCCGCTGCTCGCGCCGCTGCTCCCCGACCTGCCGACGGTCGAGCACGTCGTCGTGTCCGGCCCCGGCGACCGTTCGGTGCTGTCCGGAGCGAGCGCGCGGGTGCACGAGTACGAGGAACTGATCGAGGGCAGGCCGACCGCGTACGACTGGCCCGAGCTCGACGAGCGGGCCGCCGCCGCGATGTGTTACACCTCCGGGACCACCGGCGACCCCAAGGGCGTCGTCTACTCGCATCGCTCGATCTACCTGCACTCCATGCAGGCGTGCATGGCCGAGTCCATGGGGATCACCGACCAGGACACGTCGCTGGTCGTGGTCCCGCAATTCCATGTGAACGCGTGGGGCCTGCCGCACGCGACCTTCATGACCGGCGTGAACATGCTGATGCCGGACCGCTTCCTCCAGCCGGGCCCGCTCGCCGAGATGATCGAGAGCGAGCGGCCGACCCACGCGGCGGCCGTTCCCACCATCTGGCAGGGCCTGCTCGCCGAGCTGCGCGCCCACCCGCGCGACGTCGGCTCCCTCGCCCAGGTCACCATCGGCGGCTCGGCCTGCCCGCCGTCGCTGATGGAGGCGTTCGACTCGCTCGGCATGCGCGTGTGCCACGCCTGGGGCATGACGGAGACGTCCCCGCTGGGCACGGTGGCGCGTCCGCCGGCCCACGCAGTGGGTACGGACGAGGAGTTCGCGTACCGCCTCACCCAGGGGCGCTTCCCGGCGGGCGTCGAGGCGCGCCTCACCGGGCCCGGCGGCGAGCGGCTGCCCTGGGACGGCGAGTCCGCGGGCGAGCTGGAGGTACGCGGGCCGTGGATCGCGGGCGCGTACTACGGCGGCCCGGACGCCGGGGCGGTCCGCCCCGCCGACAAGTTCAGCGAGGACGGCTGGCTCAAGACCGGGGACGTCGGCACGATCAGCCCCGACGGTTTCCTCACCCTGACCGACCGCGCCAAGGACGTCATCAAGTCCGGCGGTGAGTGGATCTCCTCGGTGGACCTGGAGAACGCGCTCATGTCCCACCCGGACGTCGCCGAGGCCGCCGTGGTCGCCGTCCCCGACGACAAGTGGGGCGAGCGCCCGCTCGCCACGGTCGTCCTGAAGGAGGGCGCCACCGCCGACTTCACCACCCTCCGCGCCTTCCTGGCCGACGAGGGCAGCATTGCCAAATGGCAACTGCCCGAGCGCTGGACGATCGTCCCGGCCGTCCCGAAGACGAGCGTCGGGAAGTTCGACAAGAAGGTACTGCGGCGGCAGTACGCCGAGGGCGAGCTGGACGTCACTCGACTCTGACGGCACGACGTCACTCGGCTCGGACGACGCGGGGCGGGGGTTGGGTGTGTTTCACGTGAAACACACCCAACC
>NZ_JBHWHV010000022.1:117241-131832 GCF_042732375.1 Streptomyces sp. NPDC059785 | reverse complement strand
GTTCCCAGTGGGAACACCGGCGCCGCGGTGTTTCCCGGCCCCCGGGCCCGTGTTCCGCGCACCCGGGTTTCCTCATCAGCGGCTGGTTTCCGCGACAGGGTGGAGCGGGCAAGCCCCAGGGGGCCAACAGAAGAGGGGGAACCGTGATCGTCTGGATCAACGGTGCATTCGGTGCGGGTAAGACAACCACCGCACGGGAACTGATCGACCTGATCCCGAACAGCACACTCTTCGACCCCGAGGTCGTCGGCGGAGCGCTCGCGCAGTTGCTGCCGCCCAAGCGCCTCGCCGAGGTCGGCGACTTCCAGGACCTGCCGATCTGGAGACGTCTCGTGATCGACACCGCGGCCGCCATGCTCGCGGAGCTCGGCGGCGTCCTCGTGGTCCCGATGACCCTGCTGCGCCAGGAGTACCGCGACGAGATCTTCGGTGGCCTCGCCGCCCGCCGGATCCCCGTACGGCATGTGCTCCTCGCCCCAGCGGAAACGATCCTGCGCGAGCGAATAGCCGGGCGCGAGGTGCCCCCGGACCTGCCCGACGGCGAGATGCGCGTGCGCCAGTGGTCCTACGACCACATCGAGCCCTACCGCACCGCGCTCGCGTCCTGGCTGACCGCCGACGCCCACCCCGTGGACACGGGCGCGCTCACCCCGTACGAGACCGCCCTGCGCATCGCCGAGGCCGTCCGCACCGGCGGGGTGCCCGTGTGCGACATCGTGCAGACACCGGAGCCCACCGCCGAGACGCTCGCCTCCGGGGTGCTCCTCTTCGACGAGCGGGACCGGGTACTGCTCGTCGACCCCACGTACAAGGCCGGCTGGGAGTTCCCCGGCGGTGTCGTCGAGCCCGGCGAGGCACCCGCGCGCGCGGGCATGCGGGAGGTCGCCGAGGAAACCGGCCTCACGCTCGACGAGGTGCCCCGGCTCCTCGTGGTCGACTGGGAGCGGGCCGCGCCGCCCGGCTACGGCGGTCTGCGGCTGCTCTTCGACGGCGGCAGGCTCGGTGCCGCCGAGGCCCGGAGCCTGCTGCTCCCCGGGCCCGAACTGCGCGACTGGCGCTTCGTCACCGAGCAGGAGGCCGCCACCCTGCTGCCGCCCGTACGGTACGAGCGGCTGCGCTGGGCGCTGCGGGCCCGCGAACGGGGCGCGGCCCTCTACCTGGAGGCCGGGGTCCCCGTCGGCTGACCCGCGCCCGCACGCCCGCCGTGAACGCGGTCAGTTCGCCGCGTAGTTCCGCAGGAACAACGCCTCCGCCACGGACAGCCGCTCCAGCTCGTCGGGCGACACGCTCTCGTTCACCGCGTGGATCTGCGCCTCCGGCTCGCTGAGCCCGATCAGCAGGATCTCCGCGCCCGGGTACAGCGACGCGAGGGTGTTGCACAGCGGAATGGAACCGCCCTGCCCGGCGTACTGCATCTCCTGTCCCGGGTACGCGACCGCCATGGCCCCGGCCATCGCCGCGTACGCCGGGCTGGAGGTGTCGGCGCGGAACGGCTGGCCCTGGCCGATCTGTTCCGTGCGCACCCGCGCGCCCCACGGCGTGTGCGCCTCCAGGTGGGCCTGGAGCAGCTTGGTCGCCCCGGCGGCGTCCGTGCCCGGCGGCACCCGCAGGCTGACCAGCGCGCGGGCCCCCGCCTGCACGGACGGCGTGGCGCCGATCACCGGCGGGCAGTCGATGCCGAGCACGGTGACGGCGGGGCGTGCCCAGATGCGGTCGGCGACCGTGCCGGAGCCGATCAGCTCCGCGCCGTCGACCACCTTGGCGTCCGCGCGGAACGCCGCCTCGTCGTACTGGAGCCCCTCCCAGCGGGCGTCCGAGGCGAGCCCGTCGACCGTCGTCGAACCGTCCTCCGCGCGCAGCGAGTCCAGTACCCGGATCAGCGCGGCGAGCGCGTCCGGAGCCGCACCGCCGAACTGCCCCGAGTGCAGGTTGCCTTCGAGGGTGTCGACCTGCACCCGCACCAGGGTCATGCCGCGCAGCGTCGTGGTGACCGTCGGCAGGCCCACCCGGAAGTTGCCCGCGTCGCCGATCACGACCGTGTCGGCGGCGAGCAGCTCCGGATGGTCCTCGGCGTACCGCTCCAGGCCGCCGGTGCCCTGCTCCTCGGAACCCTCGACGATCATCTTGACGCCGACCGGGATCCCGCCGTTCGCCTTCAGCGCGCGCAGGGCGAGCAGGTGCATGATCACGCCGCCCTTGCAGTCGGCGCTGCCCCGGCCGTACCAGCGGCCGTCGCGCTCGGTCAGCTCGAAGGGCGGCGTGGCCCACGCGGCCTCGTCCAGCGGCGGCTGCACGTCGTAGTGCGCGTACAGCAGCACGGTCTTGGCTCCCTCGGGGCCCGGCAGATACCCGTACACAGACTGCGTGCCGTCCGGGGTGTCGAGCACCGCGACGTCCTGGAAGCCCTCGGTGCGCAGCGCGTCCGCGATCCAGTTCGCGGCGCCCTCGCTCTCGCTCCTGGGGTATTGGTCGAAGTCCGCCACCGACTTGAAGGCCACCAGCTCGGTGAGCTCCGCCTTCGCCCTGGGCAGCAGCGAGGCGACGGTCTCGGCGACCGGATTCGACGACATGGGCACGCTCCTTGTGGGTGCGACGTTGTGCGCGAGTTGTAAGGGTTTTCCCGTTGTACGGCGGTGGTACGTCCCCACGTGCCGGTGTATGACCGGTGTGCAGGGCACATAACTGCTGATCCTCCCACAGCGACCTGCGGCGACGCCCGCCGTAGGATGCGGGGGAAAGGTGCGGCAGGCGGCTGGATCGGGAGCATCAGACCATCGTGAGCAGCGAGAACTCTTCAGCGGACTCGGCGGACGACGTGCAGCGGGTGTGGGACGTCGTCGTGGTCGGCGCGGGGCCCGCGGGCGCCTCGGCCGCCTATGCGGCAGCGGTCGCGGGACGCAGCGTCCTGTTGCTGGAGAAGGCGGAACTGCCCCGCTACAAAACGTGCGGCGGCGGCATCATCGGCCCCTCGCGCGACTCATTGCCGCCCGGCTTCGAGCTGCCGTTCCGGGACCGGGTGCAGGCGGTCACCTTCTCGCTCGACGGCAGGTTCGCGCGCACCCGCCGCTCCAGGCAGATGCTGTTCGGGCTCATCAACCGGCCCGAGTTCGACCAGCAGCTCGTCGAGCACGCACAGAAGGCGGGCGCCGAACTGCGTACGGGCGTCACGGTCTCCCGCGTCGAGCAGCACGGCTCCGCCGTCCCCGACCGGCGTACCGTCGCCGTCGTCCTCCAGGGCGGCGAGACCGTCCTCGGCCGGGCCGTCGTCGGCGCGGACGGCAGCGCCAGCCGGATAGGCGCGCACGTCGGCGTCAAGCTCGACCAGGTCGACCTCGGCCTGGAGGCGGAGATCCCGGTGCCCTCGACCGTCGCCGAGGACTGGCGGGGCCGGGTCCTGATCGACTGGGGCCCCATGCCCGGCAGTTACGGCTGGGTGTTCCCCAAGGGGGACACCCTCACCGTCGGCGTGATCTCGGCGCGCGGCGAAGGCGCCGCCACCAAGCGCTACTTGGAGGACTTCATCGGCCGGCTCGGCCTGGCCGGCTTCGAGCCGAGCATCTCCTCCGGCCACCTGACGCGCTGCCGCGCCGACGACTCCCCGCTCTCCCGCGGCCGGGTCCTGGTCTGCGGGGACGCGGCCGGACTCCTGGAGCCGTGGACCCGCGAGGGCATCTCCTTCGCGCTGCGCTCCGGGCGGCTCGCGGGAGAGTGGGCGGTCCGGATCGCCGAGGCGCACGACGCCGTGGACACCCGGCGCCAGGCACTGAACTACGCCTTCGCCGTCAAGGCGGGCCTCGGCGTCGAGATGAGCGTCGGCAAGCGCATGCTCGCCGCGTTCGAGCGCAGGCCCGGCGTCTTCCACGCCGCGCTGACCGGTTTCCGGCCCGCCTGGAAGGCGTTCGCGAACATCACGCGCGGCGCCACCACACTGGGCGAGCTGGTGCGCACGCACCCGATGGCCGCCCGCGCGCTGACGGCCTTCGACCGCCAGGCGGACCGGCAGAACGACCGCCAGGCGGACCGCCAGAACGACCGGCAGGATGGCCGGCCCGCGGCCGAGCCGGCCGGGGACTGAGCCGGAGCCCGGTGGACCCGAGGCGCCCGAGGCCTTCGAGGCGGCGGACGGGGCGTGGGTTACGGGGCACGGGTACTCCCCGGGGAGTACCCGTGATCACCACGCCCGGCTGACGCGGCGGGCGCCCCGCGGCGTCTAGCGTGACGGCATGGCAGAGCAGCGCACCCGCGGCTTCCCGGGGCGGGACGGAGTACCGGCGTGGTGGCGGCACGGACCGCCGGGCCGGTACGGACTGCCGGGCGGGTACGGGCCGCCGGGCGGGTACGGGCCGCCGGGGCGGCACGGGGACGACGAGGCCCCGGACGCCCGTACCGCAAGTACCACCGGTGGTGCCCGTCCCGGCCGGCTCCCCTGGCGCTCCACCGTGCTCCTCACCGTCTTCGTGCTCGGCGGTTCGAACTACGCGGCCCACGCCCAGCAGGGCGGCCGCGCCTCCCTCGACCTCTTCGCCCGCGCGCTGCTGCTGGTGGCCGCGGGCGTGCTGCTGTGGCGGAACCGGCGTCCGGTCCCCGTGGTCTTCACGACGGCCGCCGCGGCGATGGTCTACCTGGGCGCCGGGTATCCGTACGGGCCGGTGTTCGCCGCTGTGGCCCTGGGCTGCTTCTGTGCCGTCGTGGCCGGGCACCGCAGGGCGGCCTGGACGGCGGTGGGCATGCTGTGGGCCGGGCACGTGCTGGTGGCGCACTGGCTGTACCGGTGGCTGCCGCCGTCCGGGGACACGGCCGCCCCCTGGGGGCAGGAACTCGTCGCGGCGGCCTGGGTGCCGGCGATCGTGGCGCTCGCGGAACTGTTCCGGGTACGCCGCGAGCAGTGGGACCGCGACCGGGCCGAGCGTGCGCGGGCCGCCGCGCGGCGGGCCGACGAGGAACGGCTGCGGATCGCCCGCGAACTGCACGACGTCCTCGCGCACAGCATCTCGGTGATCAACGTCCAGGCCGGGGTCGGTCTCGCGCTCCTCGACTCCGACCCGGAACAGGCCAGGACGGCGCTCACCACCATCAAGGCGGCCAGCAAGGAGGCGCTGGGCGAGGTCCGGCAGGTGCTCGGCACACTGCGCGCGCCCGGCGAGGCGCCGCGCGCTCCGGCACCCGGGCTCGACCGGCTGCCCGAACTCGTCGAGCAGGCCGCGGGCGCCGGGCTGACCGTCGAGGTGCGGGGCGGGGCGCCGGGGCTCAGGCCGGGCACCGACCTCGCCGCGTTCCGCATCGTCCAGGAGGCGCTGACCAACGTCGTACGGCACTCGGGTTCGCGGCACGCGCGCGTGCTGGTCGAGCAGGCCGAGGACACACTGCGACTGCGGATCGACGACGACGGGCCCGCGACCGGTGCGGACGCGGGCGGCAGCGGGAACGGGCTCGCCGGGATGCGCGAGCGGGCGGCGGCCCTCGGTGGCACGATCGAGGCGGGCCGGCGCGCCGACGGCGGTTTCCGGGTGCTGGCCGTACTGCCGCTGACGCCCGTACCGCCGCGGACATCCACGCTGCCGAGGACACCCGCACCGCCACCGCCGCCCGGGGAGGCCCCGTGATCCGCGTAGTGCTCGCCGACGACCAGTCGCTGGTGCGGGCGGGTTTCAAGGCGCTGCTCGACGCCCAGCCGGACATCGCGGTGGCCGGGGAGGCCGCCGACGGCGAGGAGGCCTGGCGCACGGTGCGCGAACTGCGGCCCGACGTCGTCCTGATGGACATCCGCATGCCCCGGCTCGACGGCCTGGCGGCCACCCGCCGCATCACCGGCGCACCGGACCTCGGCGACGTGAAGGTGGTCATGCTCACCACCTTCGAGCTGGACGAGTACGTCTTCGAGGCGATCCGCTCCGGTGCCTCCGGGTTCCTGGTCAAGGACACCGAGCCGGAGGAGCTGCTGCGGGCGGTGCGGGCGGTGGTCGGGGGCGACGCGCTGCTCTCGCCCGGGGTGACCCGGCGGCTGATCGCCGAGTTCGCGGCCCGCTCGAAGGAGCCGGCCGCCGCCGGGTCGCTCGCCGGGCTCACCGACCGGGAGCGGGAGGTGATGGCCCTGGTCGGGATCGGCCTGTCGAACGACGAGATCGCCCGCCGTCTGGTCGTCAGCCCGCTGACGGCGAAGACCCACGTCAGCCGGACCATGGTGAAGCTCGGTGCCCGCGACCGGGCCCAACTCGTCGTCATGGCCTACGAGTCGGGCCTGGTCAGGCCGGGCTGGCTGGGCTAGGACGCCCGTACCGGAGGTCGGACAGGGGTGTCACACGACGGCGGACGTCTTCCGCCACAGAGCGGCGAGCTCGGCGTCGCCCCGCACCTCCGGGAACGGGCGGCGGTTCCACAGCGCGAGGTAGAGCTGGTCGGCCGGTCCGGCCAGTTCGCAGTCGGCGTCGCCGCCGTCACCCCGCTCGGTCACGACGGGTTCGGCGGACAGGCGTACGGTCCACACCGCCGGGGCGCCCGCGTCGCCACCGCCGGTCCCGTCCGTCACCCGTATCCGCAGCACGCGAGGGGAGTCGCTGCGCACCCGGCTCTTGGCGCGGACGTGGAAGCCGGTCAGCAGCTCGTCGATCCCGTCCGCCGCGAACGCCGCGCCGATGGGGTCCGGCGTCCCGCCGAGCGCGGACTCCGCGTCGATCCGGTGCACGGTCGTCTCGTGTGCCTGCCGCCGGGCCCAGAACGCCAGCGGCGACGGAGCGGGCAGAAAGCCCCAGCACCGTACGTCGGGCGAGGCCGCGGCGAGGGTGTCGACAAGGCGCCGGTGCCCCTCGCGGAACCAGCGCAGCAGCGCGTCGCCGTCCGCGCCTTCCTCGCTGTCCTGGCCGGGCGGGTCCGCGATGGGGCGGGGGGAGGTGTGCTCCTCGGCCACGAAGCCGGTCGCCCAGCGGTGCACCGCTCCGGTGTGTCCCACCAGGTCCCGTACCCGCCAGCCCGGGCAGGTCGGCACGAGGGCGTCGAGGCCGGCCCGCTCCGCGGCGGAGGCCAGCAACAGGCCCTCGCTGTCCAGCGTTTCGAGAAACTGCTCAGTCTCCATGCGGCGAGTGTGCCGGACGCGGCGGCGCGGACGAAGGCGGTCGCGGCGGAACCTCCGTTCCCCTTCCCCCGGCCGACGGCCGCCCCTGCGCGGCTCAGCCGACCGCCGCGCGGCGCGTGGCGAAGCCGATCAGCGCCGCCACCGAGGCGAGCACCGCCACGCTGGTGAGCGCGGTCGGCAGCGAGTACCAGTCGGCCATGAAGCCGATCGCGGGCGGCCCGAGCAGCATGCCCCCGTAGCCGAGGGTGGAGGCGGCGGCGACACCGGTCGGCCCGGCCAGCGCTCCGGCGCGTTCGACCGCCACCGGGAAGATGTTGGCGAGGCCGAGGCCGGTGACGGCGAAGCCGAGCAGGGCCGCCCACACGGACGGCGCGAGCGATCCGAGCAGCATGCCGAGCGCCGCCGTCGTACCGCCCGCCACCAGGGTCCTGGTCCGGCCGAGCCGCTCCAACAGCGTCGTACCGCTGAGCCGGCCGATCGTCATGGCGAGCGCGAAGGCCGAGTAGCCGGCCGCCGCGACGCCCGGGTGCGCGTCCAGGTCCTGTTCCAGGTGGAGCGCGCCCCAGTCGGCCAGCGCGCCCTCGCCGTAGGCGGTGCACAGGGCGATCAGGCCGAAGACGGTGACCAGCCCGCGGGTACGGCTGTCGGGCCCGCGCGGCGCGCCCTCCGCGTCCTGCCCCGTCTGCTCGCGGTCCGCCGGTACCGGCGGCACGGGCGGCTCCAGGCGCAGCAGCGTGCGGCCCGCGAGGGCGGTCACGAGCAGCCCGACCACGGTGAGGCCGAGCAGATGGCGGGTGGGGGAGAGCTGTCCGGCGACCAGTCCGCCGAGCCCCGCGCCGAGCATGCCGCCGAGGCTGAAGGCCGCGTGGAAACTGGGCATGACCGGGCGGCGCAGCGCGGCCACCAGGTCGACGGCGGCGCTGTTCATCGCGACGTTGATGCAGCCGTAGGCGGCGCCGAACACCAGCAGGACGGAGCCGAGCGCGACCGCGGAGTGGGTCAGTGGCGGCAGCGCCACGCTGAGGGCCAGCAGGACACCGCAGACCACCGTCACGGGATGACTGCCGAAGCGCCGGCAGAGCCGCCCGGTGAGCATCATGGTGATCACCGCGCCGGCCGAGACCCCGAGCAGCGCCAGGCCGAGCGCGCTGGCGGAGGCGCCGGTCTGCTCCTTGACGGCGGGGATCCGTACCACCCAGCCGGCGAAGACGAAGCCGTCGAGGGCGAAGAAGGCGGTCAGGGAGAGGCGGAGCCTGGCGAGGTCGTCACCCGGCACGACACTGTGCCCGGAGAGTTTGTTTATCAGCGACACAAAAGCAGGGTAAGGGCCCGCCCGACCGCGAACAAGGGAGCAGGTGGCACGCGTAAGCGCCGACAGGGGCGCGGGTGAACAACACCTGGGCCGGGCTCCGTACCGGCCCCGCACCCCCCTCGCCCCGCGGACCGGGGCTATTTCTGAACGGCCCTTTTGACGGCCCGCAGGATCACGAACTTGTTGTCACCGGCGACGAGTTCGCTGTTGCCGAAGAGACGGCGCAGCGTGACGTGGTAGCCGAGATGCCGGTTGCCGACGACCCACAGCTCGCCGCCGGGCCGCAGCGCGCGCCGGGCGCCGGTGAACATCCGCCGGGCGCTGGCGTCGCTGGTCGCCTGGTGGGAGTGGAAGGGCGGATTGTTCAGGACGAGATCGACGCTCGCGTCCGGAACGCCGCTCAGCCCGTCCCCGACGCGGAACTCCGCGGAGCCGTCCGCGTTGGCCCGGTAGGTCTCCTCGGCGGAGGCGACCGCCTGGAACGACTCGTCCAGGAACAGCACCTCGGCCCCGGGACTGGCCAGCGCGGCGGCCGTACCGACGACACCGTTGCCGCAGCCGAGGTCCACGATGCGCGCGCCGTCGCGGCCGCGCGGCAGATGGCCCAGGAAGAAGCGGGTGCCGATGTCGAGCCGGTCGGCGCAGAACACCCCCGCGTGATTGACGACCGTCCGTCCCGACAACGGCCCGATCCCGTCGGGCAGTCGATAGCGGTACGGCCACGGAGCGGCGCCGCGTTCGAGCGCGGGATCCGGGGTGCAGAAGATGAGCCGGGCCTTCTGCTCGGCGAGCGAGGTACGGGTGGGCCCGAGCAGCCGCTCGAACAACCGCAACGTCGAGGTGTGGATCTCCTTGACCATCCCGGTGCCGATGACGACGGTCCCCTCGTGCACCGCGGGCGCCAGCCGGTGCAACTGGTCCTCGAGGAGCGCCAGACTCTTCGGAACGCGGACGAGGAGGACGTCGATCCGGTCAGGAGGCGTGTCGCGGGTGGTGAGCAGCCGCACCGCACCCTCCTCGACCCCGTTGCGCCGCAGGTTGGCCCGGGTCGCCTCCTGCCCGAGGAAGGAATCCGTGATCTGTACGGGACGCCGCTCGGCCAGCGCCGTGACCAGTGCGCCCCACCGGTCGCCGACCACCACGACCGTCCCGTCCAGCGGGGTGCCGCTCGACGCGAGATGCCGCAGCAGATAGGCGTCGGACGCGTCCCAGGCGCGCAGCCGGTCGCGGGGATCCTCGGGAAAACGGGCCAGCGTGTACGTGCCCCAGGGTGTGGTCATCGGGTCATTCATCGTGTGGTCAAGGCTAGCGGAGCCGCAGCTCAGAGCCCCGGACGGCCGATGTCGGTCCCTCCGGCGATGATGGAGGCCATGGACGGAGAGCTGTTCCCGCGCGAGCGGGCGGAGGTGGCGCCGGGTGCGGTGCACGTGCCGGACTGGCTGGACGCCGACGGCATGCGGCGGCTGCTCGGGGCGTGCCGGGAGTGGGCGAGGCCGCCGGCCGGACTGCGCACGGTCCGCACCCCGGGCGGGGGCACCATGACCTCCCGGCAGGTCTGCCTGGGCCGGCACTGGTACCCGTACGGGTACGCGCGCACGGTCGTCGACGGCGACAACGCCCCGGTCAAGCCCTTCCCGGACTGGCTGGGCGCCCTCGGCCGCCGGGCGGCGAGGGACGCCTTGGGCGCCGAGGCGACGACCGCGGCCCCGTACGACATCGCGCTGATCAACTTCTACGACGCGGACGCGCGGATGGGCATGCACCGGGACAGCGACGAGAAGTCCGACGCGCCGGTGGTCTCGCTGAGCCTCGGCGACACCTGTGTCTTCCGGTTCGGGAACACGGACTCGCGCGGCAGACCGTACACGGACGTCGAACTGCGCAGCGGCGACCTGTTCGTGTTCGGCGGCTCCTCACGGCTCGCGTACCACGGGGTCCCGAGGGTGCACCCGGGCACCGCGCCGCCCGACTTGGGCCTCACCGGCCGCCTGAACATCACCTTGCGCGCGAGTGGCTTCTAGACGGCGTACGAGGGGCACCGGCCGCGACGGGATCATGGGAGACTCGCGTCCATGAACGGCAAGGCGGGCCCCCGGACGGCGGGGGAAGGGAACACACGGACGCGGCTGGACCGGGGGCGTGGCGCGCTCGGACCCGCGCTGGAGCTCGTGCACACCGGACGCGCGCCGACCCGTGCCGTGCTCACCGCCGAACTGGGTGTCACCCGGGCCACGGCGGGCGCGGTCGCCGCGGAGCTGGAGGCGCTGGGGCTGATCAGGGTGGACGCCCGCCCGGGGGCCGCCGCCGGTTCCCAGGGCCGCCCCTCGCACCGCCTCGAGCTGGCGGAGGACGGGCCGGTCGCGCTGGCCGCGCAGGTGCATGCCGACGGTTTCCGGGCCGCGCTGGTCGGCCTCGGCGGCCGGATCGTCGCGACCGCGCCGGGCTGCGAGACGGTGGACGCCGACCCCGCGCAGGTGCTGGGGGCCGTGGTGGAGGCGGGCGCGGAACTGCTGGCCGCGACCGGCCGGCGCTGTGTCGGCGCGGGACTCGCCGTCCCCTCGGCGGTCGCCGAACCGGAGGGCCTGGCGCTCAACCCGCTGCACCTCGCCTGGCCGGTGGGCGCACCGGTCAGGGAGATCTTCGCGGAGCGGGTGCGCGAGGCAGGCATCGAAGGCCCCGCTCTGGCGGGCAACGACGTCAACCTCGCCGCACTCGCGGAGCACCGGCACGGCGCGGGCAGGGGCTCCCGCGACCTGCTCTGCGTGGCGACCGGACACCGCGGGGTGGGCGGCGCACTGGTACTGGACGGTCGCCTGCACACAGGCAGTTCCGGTCTGGCCCTCGAAGTCGGCCACCTCACCGTCAACCCCGAGGGCCGCCCCTGCCACTGCGGCAGCCGGGGCTGCCTGGACGTCGAGGCGGACCCGCTGGCCCTCCTGGAGGCGGCGGGCCGCGCCCCCGGCCCCGTGGTCTCGCTGCTCAAGCAGGCGGAGGACCTGGTCAAGGAGCACTACGCGGACCCGGCGGTCCGCACGGCGGCCGAGGCACTGATCGACCGTCTGGGGCTGGGCCTCGCGGGCCTGGTCAACATCCTCAACCCGGACCGCATCATCCTCGGCGGACTGCACCGCACCCTGCTGGACGCCGACCCGACGCGACTGCGCGCGGTCGTGGCCGACCGCAGCCTGTGGGGCCAGAGCGGCGGGGTACCGATCCTCGCCTGCACCCTCAGCCACAACAGCCTGGTGGGCGCGGCGGAACTGGCGTGGCAGCCGGTACTGGACGACCCGCTGGGTGCGCTGGCGGTCTGAAGGGCTACCGCCAGCCGACTGCGAATGCCCGCCCAGGATTCTCGCTGAGAATGCGCGCCACCAGCTCCTCACCCAGGGCGCGTTCGAGCCGGGGCCGGACCCGGCGCAGCAGATACGGCATGCCGGGACCGCCGTTCACCGAGCGAGCGGCGGCCGTCGTGGTGTCGCCGCCCAGGAGCAGCCGGTGCCCGAACCCGGCCTCGGCCAGGGCGGCCATGGCGTCCGGCATCCGCCAGTCGGTGGCGTGGTGGGCACGCGAGGGCCCGTCGAAGGCCAGGTAGGCACCCGCCTCGGCGGCCTCGCGCTGCACCACCGGATCCGGCGAGCGATTGAGATGCCCGAGCACCACCCGGTCCGGCGCGACCCCCAACTCCCCGCACAGCAGGTCGAGTACGTCGAGTGCACCGGTGCCCAGCTCCAGATGGACGGCGATCGGAGCACCCGTGGCGTGGTGGGCCTCGGCCGCGGCGGTCATCGTCCAGCGGGCGTGCGCATCGAGGGCATGGAACCCGCCCGCGACCTTGATCAGCCCGGCACGGACCCCGGAGGTGCCGATACCCCGCGTCAGTTCGGCGACGAACACCTCGGCCAGCCGACCGCGCAGCTCACCGAGCGCCTCGGGCGCGTAGTGCGCAGCCTGATGAAGCCCGGTCGCGGCAACCACGTGAACCCCCGCCTCACGGGAGACCCGAGGCAGATCCGCCGCACGCCGCCCGGTCCCCCAGGGACTCCACTGCACGACGCTGCCCCCACCTTCGGCACGGAACGCGGCAAGCTCGGCCACGGCAGCGGAGCCGTCGCGCAATTCTTGACCGGCAAGCAGAGGGCTGCTGAAAAAGACATGATCGTGCGCGTCACATACACCCATCCGCTCGGGAAGCAGGTCCCCAAGCACCGTACGAACCGTATTCACCTTTACCGTCCCCGTTTCCGAACTCACCACTGCCGCCCCCGTGGCAGCAGATACCGCCCGGGCTGCGAAAGATGAAGCACCCGGAACAACTCGCCCGCTGCCTTGGGTCTCTCGTGGTCCCACAGCGAGAAGTGGACCAGCTCCCAGGTCCGGACGTCGACGGCGGCGCCCGCGCAGACGGCACCGACCATGGCGGCGGTACGCGCGACGTCGCGTACCGCGTCCGCCATCACCTCGGACACCGGCACCCCCACGGGAACGTACTCCCTGCGCCGTACCGCGACCTCGGCCGGACCACCGGAGGCGGCGCCCTCCTCGTAGGCCAGACCCGACCAGTGCTGCACCAAAGGACGCCCGAAGTCGTCGACGATCCCCTGGAAGGGGCCGCCCCAGAGGAAGGAGTTCATGCCCTCGGGCGTGTGCCACAGATAGAACGGCGCGTACTGGTTGACGGGCGAGCCGGCCACACCGCGCTCGCGCATCAGGTAAGCCTTCAGCGCGAGCCCGTCCCAGTCGTCGAGCGCGTGCCCCCGGCGGGCGACGCGGTCGCGGATGACGCCCATGTCGTAGTCGGCGGGCAACGTGATCTCGTACTGCATGGCGTGCATGAAGGCCTCCAAGGAGCTGCTCAAAGGGCCGGTTGGGACGATCGCCTGAACTGTCCACCGGACCGGTCGTGACGATCGCGTCCGCGACCTGCGGCCCCGACCCACCGCCCGCGCAGCGCGACAACCCGAGGACGGGAGGACTGCTAACTCAGCGGACCGGAGCGAGCAGCGCCAGCAGCCCACGCACGCCGGCGTCGAAGGCGTCCGGGGAGCCGGAGGCGCGAGCCAGAACGTATCCACCCTGGACGGTGGCGACGATCGCCGAGGCGATCTCCCCGGCATCCAGCCCGGCAGCGAACTGCCCCTGCTCGACGCCCTCTTCGACGATCCCGGCCAGCCGCGCCCGGAGCCAGTCGAGCGTCTCGTCGACGGGCGCGCGCAACTCCGCGCTGGCGATCACGTCCGGATCCATCGTCAGCCGCCCGACCGGACACCCCCGCAGCACATCACGCTCGCGCCGCAGATACGCCTCGATGCGCTCGTACGGCGTCCCGGGCGTACTCAGCGCCTGCTCCGCGGCGGCCCGCAACTCCTCGGCGGTGCGCCGGATCGCGGCCAGGGCGAGGCCGGGCTTGCCCGTGAAGTGGTGGTACATGCTGCCCTGTCCGGCGCCGGCGTGCTGCTGGATCGCCTTGGGGCTGGTGCCCACGTAGCCACGTTCCCACAGCAGCTCACGGGTGGACTCGATCAGTCGCTCCGGGGTGCTCATGCGGTCACTGTACATACCAGTAGGTACAGAAGTCGAGAAATACAGGACGCACCCGAGGAGCAGCACATGTCGACCCCCGTACTCCCGGGGAGGTACGCCAACGGCCGCTGGCGGTACGACGACCACCGCACCTCACCCGAGCCAGTCTCGAACCGTCACCACACGACAGACCGACCGAGGAGATGAGCCCGATGCGCATGCTGGCGAACTGGAACAACGGTGACGGCCCCGGCCCCTGGATCCTGTTCCTCCCCCTGATCTGGGCGGCCGTGGTCATGGGCGGCGTCACCCTCCTGCGCCGCACCGCGTGGCGAGGCCGCCACGGCCCCTGGCGGCAGACGGCCGACACACGCCCCACCGGCGACTCACCGATCGCGGTACTGGGCCGCCGCTTCGCCGCGGGCGAGATCGACGAGGACGAGTACTGGCGCCGCCTCTCCGTCCTGGACGAGCAGTTCGGCGGCACGGGCAAGGGCGGAACGACATGAACACGGCCCCGTACGCGCCCACCCGCGCAGCCACCACGAAGCTTCCCGGAACGCCACCGACGTCGCCCGGGCCCGAATAAAGTAAAGGGCCCGCGCCCACCCAAAAATTTCCCACGCCCGCGCGCGCGCCGGGGGTAACGGCGGCCCGGGCCCGCCCCCCGCCCCAAAACCCAGTAACTGA
>NZ_JBHWHV010000022.1:18737-117231 GCF_042732375.1 Streptomyces sp. NPDC059785 | reverse complement strand
CCCCGCCGCCCCCCCCCCGCGGCTCCCCCCACCCCCCCGGCCGCCGCCGCAGCCTAATCCCCCGCGCCCCCCGCCCCCACGACAGCATGAGCCCTCGCCGGCGCGAGCGCAGGCTCTCCGGCCGGCCTGGCCCGGCACGGCGCGCAACACGCCTGAACGTGCTGCGCGCCACCGCGACCGAGCGACGCCGCGCGACCGCCACCGAGCGACCCCGCAGGAGGTCACCGCCCGGTCAGCCGGCAACGGCTGACCGGGCGGGAGTGCGTTCGGGCCGCCGTCCGTCGGCCGTGTATCCGTGCACGGGCACCTCGATCGAGGTCTCGTACGGCGGCCGGACCGCGGCGGCCACCGGGACGGCGACCGCGGGAAGCGTGAACCACACGACCTTCCCGGTGCCCCCGTCCGGCCGCGCGCCCCACGCGTCGCTCATCGCGGCGACCATGGCAAGGCCGCGCCCGCACGTGTCGAAGGGGTCCGCCTCCTCCACGACGGGCAGGCGGGGGTCGTTGTCGCGCACCGAGACGGTGAGACGGTCGAGCAGCAGCTCGATCTCCACGGTGCACATCTTGTCGGGCTCGGCGTGCCGGTGAACGTTGGTGAGAAGTTCGGTCACACCGAGTGCTGCCCGGTCTATCAAGGGATCAAGATGCCAGTAGCGCAACTGCGCAGATACGATTCTGCGGACCTGGCCGATCCGCGACGGCAGGGCTTGGAGCTCCACCGTGCAATGCCTGCTCGGCTGGCTGATCACGGCTGCGACTCCCCGAATTGAGGTCCGGAAGAAGACGGAGATCGGATCCAGCAGCGGGCTGCGTGACCAACCCGCAAGCTGTCTTTGTCGGCGGGCTGGTTCGCAGCGTTATCGCCGGTAAACCCAGAGTGATGATGTGAGACCAGCGTGACCCAATGGGTGACGTACTGCAACTCGCGGCCCTCTCAGTCGCTTCGCCCGGCGGCCTTGCGCACGGCCTCTATGAACCGGCGCGCCGAAGGCGGCCCGGGCTTGCCCGGGGCGGGGTCATGGTCTCCGAGGGTGAGGAGATAGCGCGTGCCGTTGACATCGGCCAGCGCCCGGTCGTCATGCGCGAACCAGGGCTTCGACGCGCGCACCGCCTGGACGGGAGCGCTGTCGATTTCGCTGCCGTAACTGGTGAGCAACTCGAGCCTGCCGTCGCTGATCCGGATCTGTCCGGCCCGGGTGAGCGAGCGGAGCCGCTTGTCGATCCGCACACCCGTGGCCGTGAACTCCGGCTCCGCCATGGTTCTGCGCCCCCTCGTGCGTCTCGGCAGTCGCTCAGTCGTGGTGTCGGTCGGTCACGCAAGCAGAGGTCTCCTGTGGGGGACCTTCGTCGCGGTGCAGTCTGCACGCACCAGGCGTCGAGCACCAGTGCGCAAGGCGGGGACGCAGGGATGGCGGGAGCACTCGGCGGGATGCGCCCCCCGCTGCCGCGCCGCCGTGTCCCCAGGGCCGCCTTTGAGCGGCCCAAAGGGGTGTTTATGCAGGTGAGAAGCGTGATGAGGGTGTCTATCATCGAGGTGTCCGACCAGGTGAACCGGCGTCGGCACATTGCTGTAAGGAGACCCGCCGTGAGCGCCCCCAGACCGGCCCGGACCGGCCACACCCTAGACATCGACCGCAGCGACGACGAGTACCGCGGCTGGCTCAAAGAGGCCGTGCGCAAGGTGCAGGCCGACGCCAACCGCTCGGCCGACACCCACCTGCTGCGTTTCCCGTTGCCCGAGGTCTGGGGCGTCGACCTTTACCTCAAGGACGAGTCCACCCACCCGACCGGAAGCCTCAAGCACCGGTTGGCCCGCTCGCTGTTCCTCTACGGTCTGTGCAATGGCTGGATCCGCCCCGGTCGCCCCGTCATCGAGGCGTCCAGCGGGTCGACGGCGGTGTCCGAGGCGTACTTCGCGAAGCTGATCGGCGTCCCCTTCATCGCGGTGATGCCGCGTACGACGAGCGCCGAGAAGTGCCGACTGATCGAATTCCAGGGAGGCCGCTGCCATTTCGTGGACGACCCCCGGCGGATGTACGAGGAGTCGGCCGTCCTCGCCGAGGAGACCGGCGGGCACTACATGGACCAGTTCACCTACGCGGAGCGGGCCACGGACTGGCGCGGGAACAACAACATCGCCGAATCCATCTTCCGCCAGCTCCGCCTCGAGCGGTTCCCCGAGCCGGCCTGGGTGGTGGCGACGGCCGGCACGGGCGGCACATCGGCGACCATCGCGCGCTACGTGCACTACATGCAGTACGACACGCGTATGTGTGTGGCGGATCCGGAGAATTCGTGTTTCTTCCAGGGATGGACGACCGGTGATTCGGCCGTCACGACCGACTGCGGCTCGCGCATCGAGGGGATCGGCAGGCCGCGCATGGAGCCCAGCTTCCTGCCCGGCGCCGTCGACCGCATGATGAAGGTCCCCGACGCGGCGAGTGTGGCGGCCGTACGGATGCTGGAGCGGCACCTCGGACGCAAGGCCGGCGGCTCGACCGGCACCGGCCTGTGGAGCGCGCTGAAGATCGTCGCCGAGATGGTGGCCCGGGGCAGCACGGGAAGCGTGGTCACGCTGTTGTGCGACCCCGGGGACCGCTACCTCGACAAGTACTACTCGGACGCATGGCTCACGGAACAGGGCCTCGACGTCGCCCCGTACACAGCGGCGCTCGACGCCCTGCTGGCAACGGGCGTGTGGCAGGACTGAACACGCGGCCACCGCACGGCACTTCACGCACCCGGTGCCCCGGTACACGCCGCCCCGTGCGGACACGGCGGGCCGCTCCCGGCGAAGCCGGGCCCCACCGGCCGCGGCCGGAGTGCCGTGGACCGTGGACGCGCTGGGGCGCGGTCCGGGCGGCGACGGGCCGACCCGCTCGCACCGCGCCGAGAGGCCCGCGCGAGCCCCGTCACCCGGGCCCGCGGACCGTCAGACGTCCCCGTCGTCGCCGGGGTCGCCCGCCACCACCAGGCGGGTCAGGTGCTCCGAGATCTCCGTGCGTGCCGTCGCGGGCAGGCCGGCGTCCGTGACCAGGGTGTCGACCTGCTCCAGCGCGGCGAAGGAACTCAGGCCCACCGTGCCCCACTTGGTGTGGTCGGCGACCACCACCACCCGCCGGGCCGACTGCACCAGACGGCGGTTGGTCTCGGCCTCGGCCAGGTTCGGCGTCGACAGGCCCGCCTCGACCGATATCCCGTGCACCCCGAGGAACAGCACGTCGAAGTGGAGCGCCGCGATCGCCTGGTCGGCCACCGGACCCACCAGGGAGTCGGACGGCGTGCGCACCCCGCCCGTCAGGACCACCGTGCCCGCGCCCTGCCGCTGCCCGGAGCCGCGCTGCGCCGCGTGGAAGACGTCGGCCACCCGCACCGAGTTGGTGACCACGGTCAGGTCCGGCACGTCGACGAGCTGATGGGCGAGCGCGTACGTCGTCGTACCGCCGGAGAGGGCGATCGCGGTACCGGGGGCGACGAGCTGGGCGGCGGCTCGGGCGATGTCTTCCTTCGCGGTCAGCTCCAGGCCCGACTTGGCCTCGAACCCCGGTTCGTGGGTGCTCGCCTCGACCACCGGGACCGCACCGCCGTGCACCTTCTCCACCACGCCCTGGCGGGCCAGCGCGTCCAGGTCCCGGCGGACCGTCATGTCGGAGACCCCGAGCCTGCGGGTCAGCTCGTTGACCCGGACGCCGCCGCGGCGGCGCACCTCGTCGAGGATCAGGGCGCGGCGCTGCTCCGCGAGGAGGTTCTGATTCTCACTCACGCCCGCTCGGATCCCTTCGCCTCGACCGCACAGACACACCGACACACCGACAGAACCGTCCGCGACCGCTGTGACGAGCACCTTCTCGTCACCCACCGGCCCGCAGGACGTCCCATCCTCGCACGGAGCACCGACACACGCGCCACCGCCCGGGCACCCGCCGTACCCGGCACCGTCACGCGAACGTACGCGGCACCGTCACCCGTAACGGGGAGATTCGGTGACTACGGGTGTGCGTGGGGTCCGCCGAGCGCGATCCTGGGCATGTCTGCCTGTCCATGACACACGCTGACGCACATCACGGGGGAAGTGCTCACCATGGAGCGTGCACGGGAACAACAGGAACACTCACCGGCCGGGGCGAGCACGGACGCCCGCCCACGACCCGCACCGGCCGGGGCCGCACTGGAACTCCTGGTCCACGGAGTCGGCGGCACCACACCGCAGGAAATGCTCGACGACCCGCGCACGGTCCGGATCTCGGGCGACAACACGGCGGCCGTCTTCCGGCGCGCCGACGACGTCGACGCCGAGCGGCGGCCCGACGCCTCCCGCACCGACCCGGTGCCGGAGGCGTACGTCTGGTGCAACCTCACCTCGGGCAACGGCTCCCGCGCCCTGTGGCTGCTGCTGTTGCCGTTCATGGTGGTCAACCTCGCCCACTGGATGCGCCCCGACACCCACGGCCGCCGCCGGACCGTCCGGCTCTACGGACTGCTGGTGCGCCTGGCGGGCCTCAGCCTGACGGTGCTCCTGGTCGCCGCCGCCTGCGAGGTCGCGCTCGACCTGGCCGCCTGGCAGTGCGCCGGGACACCTGCCTGCGCCGCGCACCACACCTGGCTCGGCTTCCTCTCGCCGGCCGTCTCCGGCGACGGCTGGTGGAGCCTGCCCGGCCGACGGCTGGCCCTGGCCGGCCTGGTCCCCGCCGCCGTCACCGGCCTGCTCTGGTACCTCTCCCACCGCACCTGGAGCGCGTACGAGTCCCAGCCGCCGCCGGCCGGCGGCCCCGAACCCGACGACGACACCGGGCACACCGCGCTCGGCCGCCCCGGCTTCTGGTACGGACGCCGGCTGGTGGCCCGGCTGCGGGCCGCGCACACCGCCGCGGGCTTCCTGACCGTCGCCGCCGCGGTCGGCACCTCCGCCGCCCGCCACGACCACGAGGACGGCGGTCCGGCACTCCTGGACGCCCTGGGCCGGCTCCTGGAGGCCGCCCTGATCGCGGGCGCCGTCGTCGTGGTGTGGGTGGTGTGCCGCAGGGGCCGCAGCGAGTACCGCCTCGACCGGCGGCTCGACGAGACCCTGATCCGCCGGCTCCCCACGGGCTCGATCGCCCTGCTCGTCCTGACCACGCTCTACGCCGGCTGGGACCGCCCCGGCTGGCACTCGGCGGGACGGCTGCCGGGCGACATGACCTTCGGCGCCATCGCCTTCGTACAGGGGCTGCTCGTCATCGTCCTGGCCGTGGCCGCACGCGTGCTGTACCGCACGCACCCCGAGCCGCGCACGGCGATGCGCGGGTACGCCGGTCCCGCCGTCGCGATGCTGGCGTGCGCGCTGGGCGGTGTCATGTCCGGCGGCGTGGCCCAGCGGGTGGCCGACTGGCTGGACGGCACCAAGGACGCGATGGTCAGCCCGCCGGTACTGCTGACCTGGCAGGCGTCCGTGATCCCGGCCGTCCTGCTGGTCGTGCTGGCCCTCCTGGTGTGGGCCGCCGCACGCGTCTGGCGGCTGCGCCGGGCGGGGCTCGCCGAGGTGGAGCTCGACTACGAGGGCGAGCCCAAGGACACCTCGCGCTCGCGCCGGATCGCGGGCACGCGCGCGTGGGCCTCGCTCACCGACCGCGGCCCCCGGATCATCGGCATCATCTCCGCCTCCACGCTGTTCCTCGGCGCGGCGGCGCTCGTGGGCGCCCTGGCCACCGAGAAGGCCCCGGGAGACGCCGCACGGGGCTCGTACGCGTTCGTCCAGGGCGCGGCCCAGACCGCGCAGGCCCTGGGGTCCTGGCTGATCGGCTTCGGCTTCATCCTGTTCGTCACCTGGGGCCGCCGCGCCTACAAGGACGCCGCCGCCAGGCGCACCATCGGCATCCTCTGGGACGTCGGCACGTTCTGGCCGCGCGCCGCGCACCCCTTCGCACCGCCCTGCTACGCCGAGCGCGCCGTGCCCGACCTGACCTGGCGGATGGCCACCTGGACCCGCGCCACCGGCGGCCGGCTCGTGCTGTCGGGGCACTCCCAGGGCAGCGTCCTCGCCGCCGCGGCGGCCTGGCAGCTGAAGCCGTCGGTCCGCAAACGCGTCGCCCTGCTCACGTACGGCTGCCCGCTGGAGCGCCTGTACGGCCGCTGGTTCCCCGCGTACTTCGGTCCCGCCGCGCTGGCCTCGCTGCATCGCGAGGTCGCCCGCTGGCGCAACCTGTACCGCCTCACGGACCCCATCGGCGGCCCCGTACGGCTGCCCGGGGACGGTGATCCGCAGGTGGACCGCGCGCCGTTGAAGGATCCGCTCGCCTACGGCCGCACCGAGCGGCACCCGCTGCCCGCGCCGATCCTGGGGCACGGCGACTACCAGGCGGACCCGGCGTTCGCCCAGGAACGGGCGCGGCTGCTGGCCCGGCTGCGGTCCGGCCTGCCGACGCCGCGGACCCGGGACGGCGTACCGGCCGGCACCGGGCGGGAGGGCGCCGCCGGGCCGCCCGGGTCCGGCGACGGCGAGCCTCAGGGCAGCTCGGGCAGGTCCTCCGCGTAGAGCAGCGTCAGATCGTCCGTGCTCGGCTCGGCGAGCTGGGCGACCCGCCCCGCGTGCCGCTCGACCATGGCCTCGAAGGTCTGGCGGGCGGTGCGGCCGTTGCCGAACGCGGGGCCCTTGGGGATCGCCGTGAAGTACTTCAGGAGCGCGTCGCCCGCGCCCGGCGCGAGCCGGTACTCCTGCTCCTCGGCCTGCTGCTCCACGATCCGCAGCAGCTCCTCCGGCGCGTAGTCGCCGAAGGTGATGGTGCGTGAGAAGCGGGACGCCACTCCGGGGTTGATGGTGAGGAAGCGCTCCATCTCGGCCGTGTAGCCCGCGACGATCACCACCACGGCCTCGCGGTGGTCCTCCATCAGCTTCACGAGCGTGTCGATGGCTTCGCGGCCGAAGTCCCGCCCGGAGTCCTCCGGCGACAGCGCGTACGCCTCGTCGATGAACAGCACGCCGCCGCGCGCCCGGTCGAACGCCTCCTGGGTGCGGATCGCCGTGGAGCCGATGTGCTCGCCGACCAGGTCGACCCGGGACACCTCGACGAGGTGGCCCTTCTCCAGGACACCTAGGGAGGCCAGGATCTCGCCGTACAGCCGGGCGACCGTCGTCTTGCCGGTGCCGGGGGAGCCGGTGAAGACCAGGTGGCGGCGGACCGAGGCCGCCTTGAGGCCGGCCTGCTGACGGCGGCGGCCCACCTCGATCATGTCGGTGAGGGCGCGCACCTCGCGCTTGACGCTGTCGAGGCCGACGAGCGTGTCGAGTTCGCCGAGCACGGCCTCGGAGGTGCGGGCAGGCTCCGCGGGCTGCGGGTCCGGTACGGCGAGCGGCTCCTGCTCGGTGGTGCGCTGGCCGGGGATGGCGCCGAGGAGACCGGGGGAGAGGGTCGCGGTCTGCACGGCCGTCTGCTGGGCCGGGGGCCGCACACCGGCGCTCTCGTCACTGGTGCAGTCCTCGACGACCGGGCCGCCGTCGGAGGTGCCCGGGACGCCGTCGGCGAACTCGTACCCGCCTCTCGCGCACCGCTCGGTGCGGCACTTGCGCAGCGTCGTGCGGCAGCCGTCGATCACGTGGAAGCCGTAGCCGCCGCTGCCGGTCACCCGGCAGTTCTGGAAGCTGCCGCGGCCGCCCGCCGATACGTAGAACCCGGCTTCCGCGGGCGAGTCCACGGTGCAGCGCTCGATGGTGGGGTCGGCGCCCTTGGTGACGATCACGCCGGTCTGGGTGCCGTCCACCGTGCAGCCGGACAGGGTGCCGCCGCTGCCGTGGTCACGGAACCAGGCGCCGGTCGCCGCGTCCCGGATCCGGCAGTCGTCGAGCTGCGCGGTGGCGCCGTCGCTGACCGACACGGCCGTGTTGCGGACCTGGGAGAGGTCGCTGTCGACGACGTCCGCGCGGGAGCCGCGGTCGAGGACGAAGAGGGCGTCCGGCACGTCGTGCACCCGGCAGGAGTCGAGGACCACGGTCGCGCCGTCGCTGACCCAGACCGCGGGGTAGTCGCCGGTGCTGTCGAAGATCTCGCACTGGTTGGCGTCCACGCGGGTGCCGGGGTCCCAGACGGACAGGCCGTTGCGCCCGAACTGCCGCACCGTCGTGCGCGTCAGCGTGAGCACCGCGCGCGAGCGCAGGTCGACGGCGTTCTCCGGGATGTCGTGGATGCGGCAGTCGGCCAGGGTGAGGACCGCGTCCGTGTCGAGCGTGACACCGTCCGCGGTCGTGCGGTGCACGTCGCAGTCGGTCAGGTGGGCGGTGGCCCGCCCGGTGATCTGCACGCCCGAGCCCTTGACCTCGTAGACCTCGCAACCGACCGCCTCCAGCGAGGAGTTCTCGCCGGTCGCCGACAGGCCGGGGCCCGAGGCGTGGTGCACCCGGCAGCGCTCGAGCCGGGGACGGGCGCCGCCGCGCACCGCGACGCCCGACTGCCCGGCCGCGACGACCTCGCACTCCTCGAAGACCCCGCCGCCGCCGTCGAGTACGGCGATGCCGATGCCCGCCGGGTTGTCGACCGTGCAGCGCCTGACCGTCGGGCGGGCGCCGCCGCGGACCTCGAAGCCGGTCGCGGATCTGGTGACGACCCGCAGGTCCGTCAGTTCCGGTGTGCCCTCCTCGACGAGGACCGCGGGCGCGGCCGCGTCCTGGCCCTCCACGTGCAGGTCCTGGACCACCGCGGAGGCGCGCACGGTGAGCGGCACCCCGTCGGCCGGTGCGATGCGCACCGAGCCGGGCGAGCCCTCTGGGCCGCGCAGGGTCACCGCCCGCTGGACGACGAGATTCTCCCGGTAGGTGCCGGGAGCGACGGTGAGCACGTCACCGTCCGCCGCGGCCTCCAGGGCGGCGGCGAGCGATGCGTACTCACCCGTGCGGCGCCGCCACCTCGACGTGCCGGTGTGCGTCACCTGGACCGTGCCCTGTGCCATGGCGCTGCTGTGCCCCCACCTCGTCGTCCGCGGGTTCTGAGTGGTCGGTCGGTCGCGTCGTGCCGAAGACCGCGGCCCGGTGGCAGCGGGATTCGATCTTGCCGAAGACCGAGGACAACCTCTCACGAAGGTGCCGAACGGGTTCGGCCGGTCCACCGTAGCGTGCGCGGGCGCGGACGGTTGACCGGAGCCGGAAGGCGCCCGGGGCCGGCGCGCCAACTCCGGCCGCGGCCGGGGCGTGTGCGCTCAGCTGCCGGTGCCGGTCCTGCCCCAGTCCGGGCCCGCCCGGTCCCAGGCCTGGTCCCAACGCGCGTACCGGCGACGGACCATGCGCCACACGGCGAGGCGGCGGGCGCCCTCGAAGACCGTCGCGGAGAGTCCGGCCGCTCCGAGACCGGCCAGCACGGCGTGCGTCGTCGCGGTGGCGGAGTCGAGCGGCCGGCCGACTATGCCGCCCCGGCGGTCGGTCCACACCCGGAACTGGTCGCCGCGGTGCGGGGTGGCGAGGTCGGCCATGACCGTGCCGTGCCGGCTCGAGCCGTCCGGCGCGGTCCACTCGGCGAGGACCCTGCTGTGCGCGTCCCGCGCCGAGGACGTCTCCGGGTCGGGGTCGAGCGGGGAGCGGTCCAGCTTCCTGACCACCGTGGCCACGACGTGGTGACGGGAGTTGCGCTGGTCGAGCACGGACCGCTGGAGGGCGCCCTGTGCGGCGGTGCCCACCACGATGCCGATGAGCGGGGCCGCGAGGCACATCAGCAGCAGGGTGACCAGCGCCACCCAGGCCTCGGCCAGATCGGTCCCCCGGCGCAGTGGGTTGTGCCGCCACCGCCACAGACCGCCGATCGCTCGCACCGTCCAGCACCCCCTTACGCTTCCGCCTCCGTGATAACCCCCCGCGAAGCCGTCCATGCCCGATCCCGGCGAAGAGAGAGCGAAATCACCCGCTCCGTCCCGCCACGGCTCTCATCGAATTCTCATACAGGTCCAACGCGCGAGCCCGGTCCGGAGGTTCCCCCTCCGGTCGGTCGGCCGCGGAAGATTTCCGGCCGGACCCGAGGCTTCCGGACGGCCGCTCCCCGCCTGCGGCCGGGCTGCCTCCCGCCGCCCGGGGCCGGGCTACTCGATGACCGTCACGGGGTCGCCGACCCGGATCGTGCCGGTGCCCTCCGGCACCAGGTTCTGCCCGAAGGCGAGCCGGCCGTCCACGCGGCGGTGCCGGCCGAGGGTGCGCAGCGGCTCCTTGCCGCGCTCGGCGGTGTGCTGGTCGGTGGTGGTCACCACGCAGCGGCCGCAGAGCTTCGCGACCCGGAACACGACCTCGCCGACGGCGATGCGCGTCCAGTCGTCCTCGGCCCACGGCGCGGAGCCCGCCACCACCACATTCGGCCGGAAACGGTTCATGGGCAGGGGGCCCTCGTCGGGGAAGTCGCCCTGCGCGACGAGCGAGTTGAGGGCATCCAGTGAGGAGAGCGTCGTCAACAGCAGCGGATAGCCGTCGGCGAGACTGACCGTCTCGCCGAGGTTCGAGTGCGGCGGGTCGTCGATGGGCCGGCGCGTGGCGGGGTCGTCGAGGTGGACCAGGCGCACGTCCGTGCCCAGATAGGCGCTGAACCAGGCGTGCGCGGCCGGATCCGCGGCCACCGTCTCGATCTTCTGGCCCGACCATTTCGCGGGAACCGTGGCCGCCGGCCCGGGCACCGCGACGGTCAGCGGCTCGGCACCGGGCCCGGACAGCCGAATGCCGCCGCCGGGCAGCGGCTCGGCGGCGGCAAGGGCGAGGCGCGGGTCCTGGCGCTGGGTGAGGAGCGCACCCTCCCGGTCCAGCACCGCCCAGCGCCGGTCACCGGCCAGTCCCCATGGCTCCACCACGGCCTCTCGGGCTGCTCGGGCCCGCAACGCCTTGACCGGGTGGACGTGGATGGAGTGCAGCGCTGGGTTCGGCATGGGGCCATGGTGCCAGCAGACACCGACGGCCCCGCTCCCTTTTCGGGACGGTGCCGGTCAGTAACCCCGGTACTGCTGACCGCTGTTGTACGGGTCCTGGTACGGCGCCGGGGCGGGGCGGGGAGCCGCGGGGCGCATCGCCTCGTAACCGGTGCCGGCCGCCATCGGGCGGGGCTGCTGGGGCTGGGCGCCCGGGTAGCCGCGGGGGCCGGAGGCCTGCTGCGGGATGTAGCCGGCGGGGGCCGCCTGCTGCAACGGAGCGGGCTGCTGGGCCTGCGGGTAGCCGTAGACGGGCGGCTGCTGGGACGGTCCGGCCGGCAGCGCGGGAAGGGCCGACGGCAGGGCGGGCAGGTTGCTGCCGGTGTCGTACGCGGAGGGGACCCGGATCGGGGCGATCTGAGGGGTGCCCCGCTCGGCGACGAGGGAGTCGTAGATCGGGGTGTCCGGGAAGGACGGCGCGGAGTAGTAACCGCCGCCATAAGTGGAGCGGGGGGAGGTCATGGCACATAAGTTAAGCCCACGATGTGCTGGTTGGGGAGACCGATAAGAGGGTTGTTTTCCGTGTCGGCAGTGACGCGGAGCCTGCAATGCGAGCGAACTCGGCAAAATAGGGCAGCGAACAGTGTTCTGATCGGGTAAAAGGCCGGGTTTCCAGTGGGTTACCGGCGGTTGGCCGCCGGTCTCCGGGCCGGGATCATGGGCGTGCGCGGCCAGGGAGAATAGGTTTGCCGGGAACGGAGCCGAAAGCCGTCCGGGTCCTTCGCGCCTCCCGGGGCGCGGTCCGGTGCGGAGCTGACTGATGGGGGCGTACATGTCAATGTCAAAGGGAGCCAATGTCCAGGTGCCGACGGCGGCACTGCGGGTCGAAGTGGGGTGGCGCTCCGGCCCCGGGGTGCCCGACGCCGACGCGTCGGCGTTGCTCCTGGTCTCCGGAAAGGTGCGTTCGGACGGCGACTTCGTCTTCTACAACCAGCCGGCGCACACGTCCGGGGCGGTGCGGCACGAGGGCAAGCGCTCGGCGGCGGGCCAGGTGACCGACACCCTTCTCGTCGACCTCGCGCGCGTGGAGCCCGCGATCGAGAGCGTCGTCCTGGCGGCGTCCTCGGACGGCGGCAGCTTCGGACAGGTCCCCGGACTCTGCATCCGCGTCCTGGACGCGCAGCAGGGCACCGAGGTCGCCCGCTTCGACGCGACGGCCACCGTCGAGACGGCCTTCGTCCTCGGCGAGTTCTACCGGCGTCAGGGCGCCTGGAAGTTCCGCGCGGTCGGCCAGGGCTACGGCAGCGGCCTCGAAGGACTGGCCACGGACTACGGGATCACGGTGGACGAGCCGCAGCACGCTGCACCGCAGGCCGCCCCGCCCGCACCCGCGCCGGTCTTCCCGCCGGCCCCGCCCACTCCCACGCTTGCGCAGGCCGCCCCTCCCGTCACCACGCCGCCGCCCGCGATGGCACCGCCGCCCATGCCCGCGGCGCCGCCCGCCGCTCCCGTCCGGCTCTCCAAGGTCACGCTCACCAAGGAGGCCCCGGCCGTCTCGCTGACCAAGCAGGGCGGCACCTCCGGCGCCATGCGCGTGAACCTCAACTGGCAGGTGCGCAAGCAGTTCTCCGGATGGGCGAGCAAGCTCGGCCGCGCGGTCGCCAACCACGCGGACCTCGACCTCGACCTGTGCGCCCTGTACGAGCTGTCCGACGGCCGCAAGGGCGTCGTCCAGGCGCTCGGCAACGCCTTCGGGGCGCTGCACCAGCCGCCGTTCATCCACCTCGACGGCGACGACCGCACCGGCGCCAACGCGAGCGGCGAGAACCTCACCGTCAACCTGGACCACAAGCAGGACTTCCGGCGCATCCTCATCTTCGTGACCATCTACGAGGGCGCGCGGTCCTTCGCCGACCTGCACGCCACGGTCACGCTTCAGCCGCAGCACGGCGCCCCCGTCGACTTCTCGCTCGACGAGTGCACCGTGCCCTCGACGGTCTGCGCCCTCGCGCTGATCACCAACACCGGCGGCGACCTCGTCGTCCAGCGCGAGGCCCGCTACCTCATCCCCGAGCGCGGGGTCAGCCCCCAGCGCACCGTCGACTACGCCTACGGCTGGGGCATGAACTGGACCCCCGGCAGGAAGTGAACCCGCTCGCCGCGGGCGGTCAGGTCTCGTCCAGGGCGGCGGTGTCCGGACGCGCGTAGGTGCGGCCCTTCCAGGCCGCACCGCGCCCCCGGTAGTGCCGCACCGCGGAGTCGACCGTCATGAGCAGGTACAGCACCGCGGTGAACGGCAGCGACACGGCGAGCCACGGCGGCTGCCCGTAGTGACGCAGCATCGGCAGGTACGTCCCGGTCATCACCAGCCACGCCGCCCCGCCGCAGACCGCCGCCGCCGGAGTGCCCGCGGCGAGTCCGGCCACCAGGGCGGCCGGCGGCACCACGTACACCAGGAGCAGGCCGAGGACGGTGCCGGCCAGGAGCAGCGGGTTGTGCCGCAGTTGCGCGTAGGCGCTGCGGGACACCATGCGCCACAGGTCGCCGAGACGCGGATACGGGCGCACGCTGTCCACCCGCTCGGCGAGCCCCAGCCAGATGCGCCCGCCGCTCGCCTTGACCGCCCTCGCCAGCGCCACGTCGTCGATGACGGCGTGCCGGACCGCCTCCGGGATCCGCGCCCGCTCCGCGGCGTCCGCGCGCAGCAGCACGCAGCCTCCCGCCGCGGCCGCCGTCCGCGACCCGGGCACCGCGACCCGGCGGAACGGGTAGAGCTGGGCGAAGAAGTAGACGAACGCGGGCACGACGAGCCGCTCCCACAGGCTCTCGGCCCGCAGCCGGGCCATCTGCGACACCAGGTCGAAACCGCCGGTGCGCGCCGCCGCCACCAGCTCCCGCAGGCTGTCGGGGGTGTGCGCGATGTCGGCGTCCGTCAGCAGCAGATATTCGGGGGTACGCGCGCGTGCCAGGCCGATACCGTGCCGCACCGCCCAGAGCTTGCCCGTCCAGCCGGGCGGCGGTTCCCCGGGCGAGGAGACGGTGAGCGGCAGCCCGCCGTGCCGCCGCGCGAGTTCGCGGGCGAGCGCCCCGGTGCCGTCCGTGCTGCCGTCGTCGACCAGGAAGACCCCGGCCCGCCCCGGGTAGTCCTGGGCCAGCAGCGACGGCAGGCTGTGCGGAAGCACGGCGGCCTCGTCCCGGGCGGGCACCACCACGCAGACGGACGGCCAGTCGTCCGGTTCCCCGCGCGGCGGCAGCCGCACGTTGGTGCGCCAGAAGAAGCCCTGGCCGAGCAGCAGCCACAGCCAGGCGGTCAGCGATCCCGCGGCGATCCACACAAGGGCGCTCATCCGCCGCAGTCTGCCCCACCCAGGTCGCCCGTTGAGCCTCATCGTCTATGGTGACCGGGTGAAGATCGCGCTCATGGACTCCGGAATCGGACTGCTCGCCGCGGCCGAGGCGGTACGCCGACTGCGCCCCGACGCCGATCTCGTGCTCTCCTCCGACCCCGGCAGCATGCCCTGGGGACCGCGTACGCCCGAGGACGTGACCGCCCGCGCGCTCGCCGTCGCCGAGGCCGCCGCACGGCTCGCGCCCGACGCGCTGATCGTCGCCTGCAACACCGCCACCGTACGGGCCCTGCCCGCGCTGCGCGCCCGGCTCGAGCCGGAGCTGCCCGTCATCGGCACCGTCCCGGCGATCAAGCCGGCCGCCGCCGGCGGCGGACCCGTCGCCATCTGGGCCACCCCCGCCACCACCGGCAGCCCCTACCAGCGCGGTCTCATCCGGGACTTCGCGGACGGCGTCGCCGTCACCGAAGTGGCCTGCCCCGGTCTCGCCGACGCCGTGGAGCACGCGGACGAGGCCGCCATCGACGCCGCGATCGCCGCCGCCGCGAGCCGCACCCCCGCCGAGGTGACGACCGTCGTCCTGGGCTGCACCCATTACGAGCTGGTCGCCGAGCGCATCCGCGCCGCCGTCCAGCGGCCCGGCTTCCCGCCGCTGGTCCTGCACGGCTCGGCCGGCGCGGTGGCGGCGCAGGCGCTGCGCAGGACCGGCGCCGAGGCCGCCCCCGGGGCACCCGCCACCGGCACCCTCACCGTGCTGCTCAGCGGCCGGGAGGCCGCCCTTCCCGACACCGCGCTGGCGTACGCGGAGGGCCGCCGTCTCGCGGCGGTCGCCTCCGCCCGCTGACCGCGCCCCTTCTGCCGGTCCGGACGCCAACCGGAGCAGTCACGTTCCGCTACGCGGTACCCACGCCGGAAAACCTGAGTAGTCTCGAAGGCATGAGGGACCTTCCCCACGACCGTGCCGCCGATGCCGCCGAAGACGCTCCCCACTCAGAGGTCTGGACGGGGCGCGCCACCAACCGTGTCCAGTGGCTGCCGGCCCTCGCCGGCGCCGCCTGCGTGGCACTCGGTATCGAGCTGGCCGTCGACTCCGCCTGGACCTCGGGCAGCGCGCCGCTCGTCATGTCCGTCGTCGGCTGCATCGCGGCGGGCCTCCTCGTGCTGTTCGGCACGCTGGCCTTCGTGCACGTCGGTGTGAAGGTCGACAAGGACTGCCTCGAAGTGCGCTGCGGGCACATCGGGCTGCCGCGTCGCCGCATCCCGCTCTCCCACGTGGTGGACGCGGACTTCGCCCCCTGGGTCACCCCGCGCCAGTGGGGCGGCTGGGGCTACCGCTGGCGGCCCGAGAAGGGCACGGCCGTGATCGTCCGGCGCGGTGAGGGCGTGGTGCTGCGGCTCGGCGACGGTCATACCTTCACGATCACCGTCGACAACGCGGAGGCGGCCGTACGGATCATCCGGGGCCGGCTGCGGCCGGGGCCCGCCGCGCCCTGACGGGACGCGCGGAGAACACCTTCGGGGACTCGCCCCGGGCAGCGACTGCCCGGGGCGTTGCTTTTTTGGGCGGTGTCCCGGGGAGCGTGATTGTGCGCGGTGTCCCGGGGCGTTGCGTTCTTACGAGGTGCCCCAGGAGCCTGTTCGCGTGCGGTGTCCCTGGGTGCCGCGTTTGCGGGCGGCGACCCGGGTGGCGCGTCACGGTACGGCCGGTTCCCCGGTGGCCGGCTCGTACGGGATGCCCTCCTCGCCGGGCAGCGGCCGTGCCGTGGCGATGCCCGCGAGGACGCCCGCGCCCGCGGTGACCGTCGTGAAGCTCAGGGCGTTGCCGATCGCGGCGACGGATGAGAGAGCCGTGAGGGCCGCGGCCGCCGTGAGGGCGACCGGGGTGGAGCGGGGGCCGCGCCACAGCGCGTACAGGACCCAGCCGTAACCGGCGGCGAGCAGCGCGACGCCGGCCACGCCCTGCTCGGCCGCGAGTTGCAGCGGTGCCGAGTGGGGCTTGCCGTCGGGTATCGGCGACTGCGCCGCGGCCGTGCTCAGCTCGCCGAACCGGCCCGGTCCGACACCGAGCGCGGGATCGTGCCCGGCCATGCCGAGCGCGTCGCGCCACAGCAGTATCCGGTGCTCGGTGAGCCGGCCCGTCAGGGCGGTGCTCAGCCCGTCCGGCAGTACGTCCTCGGCGACCGCCCAGGTCGCGCCCGTCACCAGCGCCGCGGCCAGCGCGAGACCGGCCAGACCCAGGGCACGCCGCCGCACCCGGGCGGCGGCGAGCGAGCACAGCAGGACCCCGGCGCTCGCCGCGCAGCCGACCGTCGAGCCCACGGCCGCCGCGGCGGCCGTCGTCCCCACGGCCAGCAGCCGCAGCGCGAGCCGCAGCGCCGCGGCCCTGGCGGCCCAGGCCGCACAGCACGCCGCGCCCGTCGACAGGGCGAGCAGCGCGGCGGTACCGCCGTTGTGCCCGAGCGGGGAGAAGAACTGCGCGGCCGACGTGGTGTGCGGGGCGGTCAGCGCGAGCACGAGTCCGGCCAGCGCCCCCGCCGCCGGTGCCGCGACCGGCAGCAGCGCGCCGCCGATGCGCCCCGCGGCGTAGCCGGCGGACACGGCGAGCACGGCCAGCAGCACACCCTCGGGCCGGCCGCCGTGCGCGGCGGCCGTGATCAGCGCCCAGGCGGCGCACGCCCCGAGCACGACCATGCCCGTGGCATCGGAAACGCCGCGTCTGTCGCCCTCAGCGGCAGCACCTGCCGCGGACTCCGTCCCCGTGGACCCCACCCCGTCGCCCCCCGACCTGTGACGGGCCCCGTCGGCGCCGTGTCCGGCCGCACGTCAGAGGCTTGGGCACACCGTAACGGCTGATGTGCCGATCTGTGGATGTGTTGTGCCGAGTTATGAAGAAACGATGCGGCGGTCGCCGGGGTCCCGCCGGTCGGGACCGCCGGGCCCGCACCTCGGACGTCCGGCCCGGGCGCCGTAGACTCGCCGGGTGACCGCGACCGCAACCTCCGTGGACGACCAGGAACAGTCCGACCGCCCGGCGCCGCGCGTATCGCGCGGCACCGCGCGGGCGCGGCAGCTGCTCCCGGCCGTCGCCGCGGCGCTCTCCGGAGCGCTGCTGTACGTCAGCTTCCCGCCGCGCACCCTGTGGTGGCTGGCGCTCCCGGCCTTCGCGGTCTTCGCCTGGTCGCTGCGCGGACGCACCTTCAAAGCGGCGCTCGGCCTCGGCTACCTGTTCGGCCTCGGCTTCCTGCTGCCGCTCCTGGTGTGGACGGGCGTGGAGGTCGGCTCGGGGCCCTGGCTCGCGCTCGTCGCCGTCGAGGCCGTGTTCGTCGCGCTGGTCGGCGCGGGCGTCGCGGCCGTGTCCCGGCTGCCCGCCTGGCCGGTGTGGGCCGCGGCCGTGTGGACGCTCGGCGAGGCGGTACGCGCGCGCGTGCCGTTCGGCGGCTTCCCCTGGGGCAAGGTCGCCTTCGGGCAGGCCGACGGGGTCTTCCTGCCGCTGGCCGCGGTGGGCGGCACCCCGGTGCTCGGCTTCGCCGTCGTGCTGTGCGGCTTCGGCCTGTACGAGGTCGTCCGGCAGGCCGCCGAGGGCCGCCGCACCCGGGTCGTACGGCGGGGCGCCGCCATCGCCGCGCTGCTGAGCGTCGGCGTCCCCCTGGGCGGGGCGTTCGCGGCCCGCTTTCTGGTCAGCGACGAGGCCGAGACCGGTACGGCGACCGTGGCGGTGATCCAGGGCAACGTGCCGCGCGCGGGCCTCGGCTTCAACGCCCAGCGCCGGGCCGTCCTCGACTACCACGCGCGCGAGACCGAGCGGCTGGCCGCCGAGGTGAAGGCCGGGAAGGTGGCCCGCCCGGACTTCGTGCTGTGGCCCGAGAACTCCTCCGACATCGACCCCTTCGCCAACCCCGACGCGCGCGCGGTCATCGACAGGGCGGCCAAGGCGATCGGCGTACCGATCTCGGTGGGCGGAGTCGTCGAGCGCGACGGCAAGCTCTACAACGAGCAGATCCTGTGGGACCCGGAGAAGGGCGCCGTCGACACCTACGACAAGCGCCAGGTCCAGCCCTTCGGCGAGTACCTGCCGCTGCGCTCGCTCCTCGGCGCGATCAACGACGACTGGACGACCATGGTGGCCCAGGACTTCAGCCGGGGCACCAAGGCGGGCGTGTTCACCATGGCGGGTGTCAAGGTCGGACTCGCCACCTGCTACGAGGCCGCGTTCGACTGGGCGGTGCGCGACACGGTCACCGACGGCGCGCAGCTGATCTCCGTGCCGAGCAACAACGCGACCTTCGACCGCAGCGAGATGACCTACCAGCAGCTCGCCATGTCCCGCGTCCGCGCGGTCGAGCACAGCCGCACCGTCACGGTGCCCGTGACCAGCGGGGTCAGCGCCGTGATCATGCCGGACGGGACGATCACGCAGAAGACCGGGATGTTCGTGGCGGACTCGCTGGTGCAGAAGGTGCCGCTGCGCTCCTCGCAGACGCCCGCCACCCGCCTCGGCACGCTCCCGGAGGCGGCGCTCGTCCTGGTCGCGCTCGGCGGGCTCGGCTGGGCGACGGCGGGCGCGGTCCGCGCCCGGCGCGGGGCCGGCGACGGCCGCACGGAGTCCGCCGCCGAGTGAGTGATCAGCACCGGGTGACAAGATCTGGCCGTTAAGGTCGGTCCATGGCTATTCCTGACTTCATCCGCACCATCCGGGCTTCCGCGGGCCATCAGTTGCTCTGGCTCCCCGGAGTCACCGCCCTCGTCTTCGACGACGAGGGCCGGGTGCTGCTGGGCCGGCGCACCGACACCCGCAAGTGGTCCGTGATCGGCGGCGTACCGGAGCCGGGTGAGCAGCCCGCGGCCTGCGCCGTGCGCGAGGTGTACGAGGAGACGGCGGTCAGCTGCGTCGTCGAGCGCGTCGTCCTTGTCCAGGCGCTGCCGCCGGTGACCTATCCGAACGACGACACCTGCCAGTACATGGACATCACCTTCCGCTGCCGGGCGGTCGGCGGCGAGGCGAAGGTCAACGACGACGAGTCGCTCGAGGTCGGCTGGTTCGACGTGGACGCCCTGCCGGAGCTCAACGAGTTCGGACGGTTCCGGATCAAGCAGGCACTGGTCGACGGGCCCACGTGGTTCGACCCTATGACCTGAGCCGGAAGTATGGGTGGCGGCCATATCGGGAGCGGTGAGGGCGCTGCCTAGGGTCGAGACATGACCGTCCCCAGCGCCCTCGCGGAACTCCACGACTACTCCCTAGACCTCGGCGGCCGCACCGCCCTCGTCACCGGTGCGGCGGGCGGCATCGGCCGCGCCTGTGCGCTGCGGCTGGCCGCCGCCGGGGCCGAGGTGAGAGCGGTCGACCGGGACGCCGGGGGCCTGGACGCGCTCGCCGAGCGGGCGGAAGGGCTGCCGGGGACGGTCCGGCCGCACCTCCTCGACCTCACCGACCTGGACGCGGCGGAACGGGCCGCGGCGGGCACCGACATTCTCGTCAACAACGCCGGACTCCAACTCGTGCGCCCCATCGAGGAGTTCCCGCCCGACGTCTTCCACACGGTGCTGACCGTCATGCTGGAGGCGCCGTTCCGCCTCGTCCGCGGAGCCCTGCCCCACATGTACGGGCAGGGCTGGGGCCGCGTCGTCAACATCTCGTCGGTGCACGGACTGCGCGCCTCACCGTTCAAATCGGCGTACGTGGCCGCGAAGCACGGGCTCGAAGGGTTCTCCAAGACCACGGCCCTGGAGGGCGCACCCCACGGAGTCACCTCGAACTGTGTGAACCCCGCCTATGTGCGCACCCCACTGGTCGAGAAACAGCTCGCCGACCAGGCGGCCGCCCACGGCATCCCCGCGGAGCGGGTGCTGACCGACGTCCTGCTGCGCGACAGCGCGGTCAAGCGGCTCATCGAGCCGGAGGAGGTCGCCGAGGCGGTGGCGTACCTGTGCGGCCCGCGGGCGTCGTTCGTCACCGGCGCCTCCCTGACCCTGGACGGCGGCTGGACCGCGCACTGATGCCGACGGATCCGGACCGCCCACCGATGGTGACGGACCTGCGTCGCGCACCGGTGAACCGGGGCCGCCGGAGTTATCCACAGGGCTGGCGGGGCCGGCCCGCCGACCGGTAATCCTGTGACCATGTCCCGCGATCACATGCGGCCGGCCGAGCCCGCCGCAGACAGTGCCGTGCCCGCCGCAGGCGGTGCCGCGTCCGCGCCCGCGTCCGTCATGGACGGTGCCGCGAACGGTGCCGAGGTGCCGTTCAGTGCCGAGGCGCCGTTCCTCGCGCTGCTGGCCAGAGGCGCGTCCGCCGAGGCGTACGAGCAGCCCGTGCTGCTGGCCCGCGCCGAGGGCCGCCCGTCCGGGAGCATCGCCGCGCTGGAGCGGGCGAAGCTGCTCGCGCTGGAGGTCCGCTCCGAGATGGAGGGGAGGCGCCGCCGCGAGGCGGAGCTGTCCGCGCTCTTCGAGACCGCGCACGACCTGGCGGGCCTGCGCGACCTGGACGCCGTGCTCCGGGCGATCGTCCAGCGGGCCCGATCGCTGCTGGGCACGGACATCGCCTACCTCAGCCTGAACGACCCGGACCACGGCGATACGTACATGCGGGTCACCGAGGGCTCGGTCGCCGCCCGCTTCCAGCAACTGCGGCTCGGCATGGGGGAGGGGCTCGGCGGACTCGTCGCGCAGACCGCCCGCCCCTACGTCACCGACGACTACTTCGCGGACGACCGCTTCCAGCACACCGGACCCATCGACCAAGCGGTGCGGGACGAAGGACTGGTCGCGATCCTCGGCGTGCCCCTCATGATCGGGCACCACGTCATCGGGGTGCTGTACGCAGCGGACCGGCGCGCCCGGGTCTTCGAGCGGGAACAGACCGCTCTGCTCGGCTCCTTCGCCGCCCTGGCCGCGGCGGCCATCGACACCGCGAACCTGCTCACCGAGACCCGCTCGGCGCTCGACCGCCTGGGCCGGGCCAACGAGATCATCCGGGACCGCAGCGCGGTCATCGAGCGCGCCTCCGACGTCCACGACCGTCTCGCCGAGCTGGTGCTGCGCGGCGGCGGGGTGCACGACGTGGCCGCGGCCGTCGCCCGGGTCCTGGCCGGCACGGTCGAGTTCACCGAGGCCGACGCCGCCCCGCGCACCGCCCTGGAGCAGTCTCGTACCGAGGGCCACGCGATGCGGCACGGCGACGACTGGATCGCCGCCGTCGCGGCCGGCGGCGAGCTGCTCGGCGCGCTGGTGCTGCGCGGCCACCCCGGGCTCGACCCCGTCGACCAGCGCACCCTGGAGCGCGCCGCGATGGTCACCTCACTGCTGCTGCTCGCCAGACGCTCGGCCGCCGAGGCCGAACAGCGGGTGCGCGGTGAGCTCCTCGACGACCTGCTCGACGCCCGCGACCGCGATCCGCGGCTGCTGCGCGACCGGGCGGCCCGGTTCGGCGCCGACCTCGACGCCACCCATGTGGTGCTCGCCGCCCGCCTCGACGGCGCCGCGGCCGACGCCGACCAGGAGGCCGCCGCCCGCAGACGCCTGTGGTCCGCCGCCTCCCACCTCGCGGGCACCCGGCGGGGCCTGGCCGCAGCCCGCGACGGCGGCACCGTACTGCTGCTGCCGCTCGGCCCCGGGGACACCGCGACCGGTCTGGCCCGGCGGACGGCCGGGCACCTGGGGACCGCCGTCCACGAGGCGGTCACCGTCGGAGCCTCCGCGCCCGTCGCGGACCTGGCGGCGGACCCGGACGCCGTGGCCGCCGGGTACGCGGAGGCGCAGCGCTGTCTCGACGCCCTGCGCCTCCTCGATCGGGCCGGGGACGGCGCCGCCGCCGAGGACTTCGGCTTCCTGGGGCTGCTGCTCGCCGGTGACCGGGACGTCCCCGGCTTCGTCGGGCGCACCATCGGCCCGGTGGTGGCGTACGACGAGCGGCGCGGCACCGACCTGCTGCGGACCGTCGATGCGTACTTCGCGTGCGGGATGAGCCCGGCGCGTACGAAGGACGAGTTGCACGTCCATGTGAACACGGTGGCGCAACGCCTCGAGCGCGTGGGCCGGCTGCTCGGCGACGACTGGCAGACCCCGGCCCGCGCGCTGGAGATACAACTGGCCCTCAGACTGCACCGGTTGGCGTCACCGCCCAGACGCTGACCGGGCACGGCGCCGGTCCCCGCACGGGCGCGCGTACGGGGACCGGTCCACGGGTCGGTGCGGACCGGATCAGACGGTGCGGGCGTCCGCCGTGGGGGAGGCGGCGGGGTCCGTTGCCGAGGAAGGGGCAGGTCAGGCGCACATGTGGTGGAGCACCATAGTTCGTGGAGCCGTTATGCGTGCTGCCGCCATGCCTCAGGACGACAAAGGGCGTGAGCGGACAAGCTCGTCCACTCACGCCTCTGTCGGAGTCGTCCGGTTCAGCCGCTCACGATCCGTTCCGCCGCTGCCACCGCGCACACGCGGGCCGCGCCGTGGGTGGCGAGGTGGAGGGCGCCGCGGGGCGAGGACTGCGGGACGCCCATTTCCACCACGACGGTGTCGGGGCGGGCGGTGAGCAGGGTGTCCAGGGCGGACCGCATCCAGGGGTGGCGGTGTTCGTCGCGGACGACCGCCACGACGCGCCGGTCCGCCGCCGCCGCGAGTGCGGTGGCGCCCGCGGCCGGGCCGCTGAAGGAGCCGGTGGCGGTGCCGGGCAGCAGCCGTTCGAGCTCCGCGCCGACGCCCCACGGCGTCTCGTCCCCGACGGCGATGTTGGCCTCCGGGCTGAACGTGGCCACGTACAGCGGCCCGGTCACCGGCGCGGCGGGGCCGGTACGGGTCACGGTGACCGCGCGGCGGGCCGCGACGAGTCCGATGCCGGGGTCGGCCGCGTCCGCCGTCCCCGCCCTCTTCGCCGCCGCGGTCCAGGCCGCCAGGTCACGGACCCGGGCGGCGGCCTCGGCGAGCCGTTCCTCGGGCAGTTCGCCGGAGCGCACGGCGGCCACGAGGGCGTCGCGCAGGCTCAGTACCGTGCCCTCGTCGTGCAGGCCGCCGCCGACGCAGATCGCGTCGGCACCGGCCGCGATGGCCAGGACGACGCCGTGCTCCAGGCCGTAGGTGCCGGAGATGGCGCGCATCTCCATGCCGTCGGTGACGATCAGGCCCTGGTAGCCGAGCTCTTCGCGCAGCAGGCCGGTCAGGATGCGGGGCGAGAGCGTCGCCGGCAGGTCCGGGTCCAGGGCGGGGACCAGGATGTGCGCGCTCATGACCGCGCGGGTGCCGGCCTCGATCGCCGCCCGGAACGGGACCAGTTCACGTGCGTACAGCGTGTCGCGGTCGACGTCGATGCGCGGGATCGCGTGGTGGGAGTCGACGCTGGTGTCGCCGTGCCCGGGGAAGTGCTTGGTGCTGGCGGCGACGCCCTGCGACTGGAGGCCCTCGACGTAGGCGGCGGTGTGCCGTGCCACCAGAGCCGTGTCCGCGCCGAAGGAGCGTACGCCGATGACCGGGTTGTCGGGGTTGGCGTTGACGTCGGCCGACGGCGCCCAGTTGAAGTTGACGCCGCAGTCGGCGAGGCGGCGGCCCAGGGCGCCGGCGACGTCCCGGGTCAGCGCGGTGTCGTCGACGGCGCCGAGGGCGTAGTTGCCCGGGAAGGCGGAGCCGGTGCGCACGTCGAGCCGGGTGACGTCGCCGCTCTCCTCGTCGATGGCCACCAGGAGGTCGTCGCGCTCCGCGTGCAGCTGGGCGGTGAGCGCGGTGACCTGCTCGGCGGTGACCACGTTGCGGCCGAACAGCGCGACGGAGGCGAGGCCCTCGCCGAGGCGGCGGCGCACCCAGTCGGGAGCGGTGGTACCGCCGAAGCCGGGCTGGAGCACGGCGAGCGCGTCGCGCGTGAGGGTGTCGGTGCCGGGGGCGAGTGTTGTCATCGGGGTCATCCCTTCACGGCGCCGTCGGTGAGGCCGCTGACGGCCTTGCGCTGCAAGAAGACGAAGAGGATCAGGATGGGGAGCGAGAACAGCGAGGAGGCGGCCATCGTGGCGCCCCAGTCGTCACCGAAGGCGGTGCGGAACTGGGAGATCCACAGCGGCAGCGTCTGCTTCTCGATGCTCTTGTTGAGGATGAGGACGAGGGGATACTCGTTCCAGGCGGTGATGAAGCCGAACAGCGAGGTGGCCATCAGACCCGGCGCGAGCAGCGGGAAGATCACCTTGACGAAGGCCTGGGTGCGGGTGCAGCCGTCGACCATCGCCGACTCCTCCAGTTCCTTGGGCACGGCGGCGACGTAGCCGCGCAGCGTCAGGATGGTGAAGGGCAGCACCATCATCATGTAGAAGAAGGTGAGCGGTACCAGGCTGTCAAGCATGTCGTTGTCGCGCACCAGCATGTAGTTCGCGATGATCATGACTTCCCAGGGCGCCATCTGCGCCAGCATGAAGACCACGAGGAAGCCGCGGCGCCCGCCGAACCGCATCCGGGCCAGCGCGAACGACGCGAAGAGCGCGACGACGAGCGACATGAGCACCGCGCACACGGTGACGGTGACCGAGTTGCCGACCAGGGTCCAGAAGTGGTCGGCGTGCACCGCCTTGTCGAAGTGCTCGAAGGTGAAGTCCGTCGGGAACCAGACCGGGTCCTCGGCGATGATGTCGCCGGTCGGCTTGAGCGCCGTGGCGAACATCCAGTAGACGGGGAACGCGAAGCCGGCGAAGAGGATGACGGCGGTCGCGTTGGGCCAGATACGGCCGAAGAGTGAGCGCTTCACAGCTCGTCCTCCTCTTGCTTGAGCACCATGCGCAGGTAGTACGAGGTGATGACGAGCAGTACCAGGATCGTCAGGAAGGAGATGGCCGCGCCCATGCCGTAGTGCTGGTTGCCCACGCCTTCGACGAACGCGTAGATCGGCAGCGTCTCGGTGAGCCGGTCGGGGCCGCCCTCGTTGAGCGCGAAGATCTGCGGGAACGCCTTGAACACCCAGATGACTTCGAGGAACGTCGTGGAGTACAGGAAGGGCCGCAGGAACGGGAACGTCACCGAACTGAAGCTCTTCCAGGTGCTGGCGCCGTCGAGGGAGGCGGCCTCGTACAACTCCTTGGGGATGGTCGTCGTGGCGGCGTAGAGGTTGATCGCGACGAACGGGATCGACTGCCAGACGATCAGCAGGGTCACCACGGAGAAGGTGGAGAACTGCGAGCCGAGCCAGTTGTAGTCGGCCATGGAGTGCCAGCCGAGCTTGTCCAGGACCCAGTTGACGACGCCGAAGCGCTGGGCGAACAGCCACTGGTAGACGGTGGTCGCCGCGATGACGGGCATGGCCCACGCGAGCACCAGGCCGAGCAGGAGCAGCAGCCGCATCTTGCCGCCGAGCCGGGCGAGCAGCAGCCCGACCAGGGTGCCGATGACCATGATCAGTACGACGTTGGCCGCGGTGAAGAACACGGTGCGCTCGACGACCCGCCAGAAGTCGGAGCCGGTCAGCGCGTCCGTGTAGTTGTCGACGCCGTTCCACTCGGTGAGGTGGAGGATGAGCTGCCGCGGGTTGAGGTTCTGGAACGACAGCATGCCGTTCTTCACCAGGGGCCAGCCGAGCAGGATCAGCGTGGCGAGCAGCGCGGGCAGCAGGAGCAGGTAGGGGGCGGCGGCGCGCCGGCCGCGTGCGGGCGTGGGCCCGGGGGACTGAGTGCGCGGGGGCGAGGGCGCCTCAGCCTTGCGGACATCGGGCTCCCCGGCCGTGTCCGTGCCTTCGGTCTGCACTGGCATTGCTTGCCGTCTCTTCCGTGACCGTACGAATCAGCGTGCCCGATGCCGGGGGCCCTTCGCGGTGCCCCCGGCCCGGGCCGTCATCAGTTCTGCTGCGCCAGGCGCTTGTTGATGTCGGCCTCGACCTGCTTGGCGGCGGCCGACGGGGTCTTTCCGTTCAGCACCGCGGTCATGTAGGCCTTGATCGGGTTGGGCGTGTTCTCCACCGCGGCCCACTGGGAGATCAGCGGGGTGGTGCCGCCCTGTTCGGCGGCCGGCGCGGCGGCCTCGGCCACGGCGTTGCCCTCGAGGTTCGACTCCAGGGACGTCTTGTTCGGGATGACGCCGTTCGCCTTGGCGAGGGCGCCCTCGAACTTGTCGGAGAGGACGAGCTCCAGGAACTCCTTGGCGAGCTCCTGCTTCTCGCTGCCCGCGGCGACAGCGAGGTTGGAACCGCCGAGGAAGACGCCCTCGGGCTTGTCGGCCGTCTCACCGGGGATGGTGAAGTAGCCGAGGTCCTTCTCGATGTCCTTGTTGGCGGCGACCGCGGTGGCGGCCTCCCAGCCCATGCCGATGAAGGCGCCGGTCTTGCCCTTGGCGAAGACCTCGGCCTGCTGCGGCGTCGCCTCGTCCTTGTCCTTGGGGGCCTTGGAGTAGGAGGCGTACTTCTTGTAGATGTTCATGGCCTCGGCGACCTTGGGGTCGCCGAGGTTGGAGACGTACTTGTCGCCGTCCTTCTTCACCAGGTCGGCGCCCTGGCCGATGATCAGGCCGTCGAAGAAGTACCAGTTCTGGCCGGGCAGGTAGATCGGCTCGGCGTCGGTCTTCTTGTCGATCGCCTCGAGGTCCTTGTAGAACTCGTCCCGGGTCTTCGGGGTGTCCTTGATGCCGGCGTCGGCCCAGACCTTCTTGTTGTAGATGACGACGCGGTTGGCGAAGTACCAGGGGGCCGCGTACTGCTTGCCCTCGTAGACGGAGGACTCGGCGACGGCAGGCGTCCAGTCGGCGCCGACCTTCTTCTTCACGTCATCCAGCTCGGCGAGACCGCCGGTGGCCGCGTACGCGGGAGTCTGGGTGTTGCCGACCTCGATGACGTCCGGCGGGTTCGACTCCGACAGGGCCGTGGTGATCTTCTGCTGGATGCCGTCCCACTTCTGGATCTCGAACTTGACCTTGGAGCCGGTCTGCTTCTCGAAGGCGGCCTGTACGTCCTTGGTCCACTCCTTCGGAGCCGAACCGTCCATGGTCCAGACCACCAGGGTCTGGCCCTCCCCAGAGCTTTCCCCGCTGTCCCCGTCGCCGCCACACGCCGCGACCGACACCATCAAGCCCGCGATACCGATCGCGGCCATCAGCTTGCGCTTCACGCCACCCCTCCTCAGGAATGCCCTCTAACCCACGCCCTCGGCGGTGACCTGATAATTACGGCGCACGACTGCCCGGGGGGCTGGAACCCGGCGGCCTCGAATGGTGTAGACCAGCACGGCGAGCTTGGCCTAGACCTATGGGCCTGTCAAGGGTCGTTCAGCGACCCGATGTCCTCCGTTACCAGATAGTCACCGGGCGGCCCCGTGGCTCTGCCGGCGCCGCTCCGTTCTGCCAACTGCCCTGATGACGGCCGTGATTGAGGAGTTGGACTAGACCAAAATGCGGAGCCGAGGCTATAACGGGACCGCCGAGCGTGCGGCGCCCCCACCTCGGCCGCGCGATGACATGAGCCGGCGACGAAGGCGGCTCGCGACGCAGCCGGCCGTGGCCGGAAAGTGCCGGTCGCAGCGGGCACCGAGCCGGGAAGGCAGGTCATGACCACCCACGTCAGCAGCGCCCAGGAGGACGGGGTGCCGGGCCGTGCCGCGCGCGTTCCGAAGTACTACCGCATCAAGAAGCGGTTGCTGGAGATGACCGAGGACCGCCCGCCCGGCGCGCCCATGCCGGCGGAGCGCTCGCTCGCCGTCGAGTTCAGCACCTCGCGCACCACCCTGCGCAAGGCCGTACAGGAACTCGTGGGCGAGGGGCGGCTCGACCGCATCCAGGGCAAGGGCACGTTCGTCGCACGGCCGAAGGTCTACCGGACCCTCCACCTGACCTCGCACACCGAGGACATGCAGGCCCAGGGACTCATGCCCACCTCGCGCATGCTGGGCGTCGGCTACATCCCCGCCGACGAGCAGCTCTCCCGGCTCCTTGAGGTGGACACGGGCCGGCGGGTGCTGCGCATCGAACGGCTGCGCCTGGCCAGCGGCGAGCCCATGGCGATCGAGACGACCCACCTGTCCGCCGAACGCTTCCCCGCGCTGCGCCGGAAGCTGGACAAGTACACCTCGCTCTACACGGCGCTCGCCGAGGAGTACGGCGTCCACCCGGCGGAGGCCGACGAGACCATCGAGACCTCGCTGGCCAACCCCTGGGAGGCCGGACTGCTCGGCACCGACGTGGGTCTGCCGATGCTGCTGCTCTCCCGGCACTCCCGGGACGCGGACGGCCGGCCGGTGGAGTGGGTCCGCTCCGTCTACCGCGGCTCGCGCTACAAGTTCCTCGCCACCCTGACGCGTCCGGCGGACTGAGCGTCCCGTGTCCATGCCGCCGGACGGCACCGTCACCGGTCAGGGCGCGCCCGGCCTCTTCTCCCGCGCCCACCGCGCCCGCACCCTCGCGGTGTCCGCGACCTTCCTGCTCGTCGCCTTCGCGGCGCTCGCCCTGGGCACCGCGATGCCGGTCGCGGTGCAGGACCTGGACGCCCTCGCGCTGTACGCGATCGCGTTCGGCGGCTACTTGAGCGCGAGTCTCGTCGGCACCGTCCTCGGCGGGAATTGGGCCGACCGCCGGGGACCGGCCGCACCGCTCTTCGCCGGGAGCCTGTGCTTCGTCGTCGGCTCGCTGCTCGCCGGGGCGGCGCCCACCGTCTGGCCGTTCCTCGCCGGGCGGTTCGCGCAGGGCCTCGGCGGCGGGGCGATGACCGTCGCCCTGTACGTCGTGGTGGGGCAGGGGTATCCGGCCGGGCTGCGGCCGCGGATGTTCTCCCTGATCACCGCCTGCTGGATCCTGCCGTCGATGATCGGCCCCGCGATCGCCGGCACGGTCACCGAACGGCTCTCCTGGCGCTGGGTCTTCTACGGCATCGCACTGCTCACCCTCGGCGCGACGGCCCTGCTGCGCCGCCCGCTGGCGGGACTGGGTGCCGGGGACGCGGCGGCGGGGCCGTCCCGGGACGGCAGCGGGGACGGGCCGTCCCGGGTCGGGGCCGGGGACGCGCCGGACGAGGCGCCCCGGAGCGGTACCGGCGACGCGCCGGACGGGCTGTCTCGGGTCGGGGCCGATGGTGGGGCGGACGAGCCATCCCAGGTCGGGGCCGATGGCGAGGCGGACAAGGCCTCCCGGGTCGGGACCGTGCCCGCCGTCGGTGTCGCCGTGGGCGCCGCGCTGCTCCAGTACGCCGGTTCCCGGCCCTCGCCGCACACGGCCGTGCTCGCCGCGCTCGGGCTGGCCGCCGTGGCGGCGGGGGTGCGCGGACTGCTGCCGCCCGGCACACTGCGGGCCCGCCGCGGCCTGCCGTCCCTGGTCCTGCTGCGCGGCGTGGCCGGGGGCGCGTACTTCGCGCTCGAGTCGTACGTGCCGCTGCTCCTGGTCAAGGGGCGTACGTGGACGCCCACCGCCGCCGGGTACTCGCTCACCGGCGCGTCGCTCGCGTGGGCCGCGGCCGCCTGGCTCCAGGGCCGGCCGACGCTGCGCATGCCGCGCGAACGCGTCATAGCGCTCGGCGCGCTGCTGCACGCCGCGGGCGCCGCGCTCGCCCTCGCCGGGGTGCTGCGCACCGCCCCCGCGGTCACGGCCCCCGCCGGCTTCGCGATCGCGGCCTTCGGCATGGGTCTGCTGCTGCCCGGCATCGGCGTCCTCACCCTGGAACAGTCGCCGCCCGGCCGGCAGGGCGCCAACACCGCCGCTCTCCAGATGGCCGACAGCCTGTGCAGTGTGCTGCTCATCGGGTTGTGCGGGGCGCTGTTCAACGTGCTGCACCGGGCCGCGGGCCCGGACACGGCCGCCTTCGCGGCGGCGTTCGCGGCGGCCCTGGCGGCCACCCTCCTCGCCTGTCCGACCGCCTCCCGCCTCACGACTCCCGTACGGGAGCACGAGTTGGCCTAGACCATTGCGGGGGGTCGGAGGTATACAGGCACGCGTGACCGCCCGACTTCCCCACCCGGAGGAGCCGCACCACATGTCCATCCAGCAACGCACCATCGTCCTCGGCACGTTGCCCTTCGGCACGACCGTCACCGAGGAGACGTCGCTGAAGATCCTCGACCGTTTCAGGGAGCTCGGCGGAACCGTCCTGGACACGGCGAACAACTACGCGTTCTGGGCCGACGGCGCCACCGGCGACGAGAGCGAACTCGTCCTCGGCAGGTGGCTGCGGGACCGCGGCGCGCGCGACGAGATGATCATCGGCACCAAGTGCGGCGCGCGGCCGTCCGTTCCCGGCGCCGGTCTTGAGGCCGCCGAGGGGCTCTCCGAGAAGACCGTCAGGGCGGCCCTCGACGACAGCCTGCGCCGCCTCGGCACCGACCACGTCGAGCTGTACTGGTCGCACATCGAGGACCGGTCGGTGCCCCTGGAGGAGACCGTGCACGCGCTCGCCGGTCTCGTCCGGGACGGCAAGGCGGGCGAGCTGGGCGTGAGCAACCACGCCGTGTGGCGCGCCGAGCGGGCCCGCGCGCTGGCCGGCGACCGGCCGCGCTACACCCACCTCCAGTACCGCTACTCCTACCTCCAGCCCCGCTTCGACCTGGCGCTGCCGTCCTCGGCCCACGTCCACGTCACCCCCGAACTCCTCGACTACGTGCGCGCCGAGGGCGACCTGCGCCTGTGGGCCTACAGCCCGCTGCTGTCCGGCGGCTACACCCGCGACGACGTGGAGATCCCCGCGGCGTACGACCACCCGGGCACGCAGCCGCGGCTCGCGGTGCTCCGCGCGATCGCCGGGGAACTGGACGCGACCGTGAACCAGGTCGTGCTCGCCTGGCTCCTCGACCACGACCCGGCGGTCCTGCCGATCGTCGGCGTCAGCGGGGTCGCCCAGGTCGAGGAGGCGATGGGCGCGCTCCAGGTGTCCCTGAGCGACGAACAGCGGCGCAGGCTGGACGAGGCCGGCCGCTGAGCCGACCCGGACCGTGACCGTGCGGCGGCGGTGTCCGGGAGCCGGGGCACCGCCGTCCTGGTGCCGGGGCACCGTCGTCCTGGTGCCGGGGCACCGTCGTCCTGAGAACTTCTACGACCGTTTCCCGAGCGACACCACCAGGCTCTGGGCCCGGTGGTCGGACAGGCCCGCCGGGTCCACGAAGTCGTAACGGTGCACGCGCAGCAGGTCGTTGGTGAAGGCCCAGTCCAGGCGCCACAGGCCGACGCCCTTGCTGTTCCACGTGCGGGGCCAGACCGTGTCCGAGGCGGGCAGCGCGTCGTGCAGGGTGTCCCGCAGTCCGTACAGGTCGCGCATGGCCGGGGTGGTGTTGAAGTCCCCCGCGACGAACACCGGGTTGGGGTTGCCCGCCACGTCCTTCCGCAGCGCCGCGTAGTGGCTGTCCCGCTGCGCGTCGCGCCGCCGCGTCTCGCGGTAGAAACCGCCGCTCAGCACGGTGCGCTCCAGGTCGAGCTGGACGGGGATGTGCACGTTGTAGAACGACACCACCCGGCCCCGTACGTCGATGTCCGTGCGCAGCACCTTGCCCCGCTCGAAGGTCTCCTGCCACGGGGTGCCGGGACGGACGTTCTTGCCCTGCCCCACTCCGGGAGCAGCCAGGACGGGGAACCGGGAGAGCGTGAGCTGCTCGCCGAGTATCTCCACCTGATAGCCGGGGAACTCCCGCTCGACACGGGCCAGTTCGTCGACCGGCTCTGGCCGCTCAGCCACCCAGGACAGGTACTCCTGGAGGAGGTAGACGTCCGCGTCCTGCGACTTGAGGTACCGGTAGAACGCGTCGGGGTCGTCGGTGGTGTCCCAGTACTGCGTGTTCCAGGAGAACACCTTCAGCGCCCCCGCCGGAGCGGGTCCGGGACCGCCGCCGGGCACCAGCGCGGTCCAGTTGAGCCCGGCCCGGGTCAGGCCCGTCACCAGCAGCAGCACGAGCACGGGGGCGAGCCGTCGCCGCGGCCGGCGGGCGTCCGGCAGACAGCAGGCCGCGAGCAGCGCCGACGGCACGAGGAGGAAGCAGACCGGCGGGATCAGGTCGGGCAGCAGCCACAGCCACCAGCGGCCGCTGAGCAGGAAGTTGAGCAGCGAGTACAGCGCCCACAGGACGGTGGGCGCGAGCAGCAGCCAGGAGACGACGGTCGTGCGCCGACGCCGGGCCGCGGGCGGCTCGGAGACGGTGGTGGGAGAGGGGGAGGAAGGGGGCGGGGGCGGGGTGCGGGCTTCGGACGGGGCCGTCATACGCCGTCACGGGCACGTACGTACGGCTCCACGGGCAGCTCCACGGGCAGCTTCACGGGCAGCTCCGCGTACTGACCTGCGGTCAGCCCGACGGTCAGCCCGACGGACGGCCCGACGGTCAGCCCGACGGACGGCCCGACGGTCAGCCCGACGGTCGGCCCCGCGGCCAGCCCTGCGGACAGTCCCCTGGGCGGCCCCGACGTCAGCCCTGCCGGCAGCCTCGCGGACAGTCCTTCCAACAGTCCTGCCAACAGCCCTGCGGACGGCTTCGCGTACGGATCTTCGGTGGACACGCGGCTGAACCTTGCCGCACCCCCGGCGGTGTCCGCAACCCCGCGAGGGGGGCCGGCGGCGGTCCCCGGGACCGATACGGAATCAATACCGGGTCGATACGCAGCGCGACTGAACTGGCCCGCATGCCGCATTCCGTTTCGGTAGTGATCCCTGCCCACAACACCTCCCGCACCCTCGCCGCCTGTCTCGACTCCGTCCTGGCCCAGAGCCGTCCGGCCGACGAGGTGATCGTGGTGGACGACGGCAGCACCGACCGGACGGCGCGGATCGCGCACGGCTATCCGTGCACGGTGATCCGGCTGGCGCCCAACCGCGGTGTGTCGGCGGCCCGCAACGCCGGTATCGCGGCCGCCACCGGCGACGTCCTCTTCTTCCTCGACTCCGACGAGGCGCTCGGCCCGGACTCGGTGGCCGCCGCGCTGGAGATCCTGGACGCCGACCCCCGGTGCGGCTGCGTGCACGGGATCATCGCCCCCGACCCGCTGTTCGACGACGGCCCGGTCGAGCGCTACAAGACGCTGCACGCGTACTGGTGGCGGGCGCGCGGCGTGGGCGAGGTGGAGACCGCGTTCTTCGCCCAGGCGGCCGTCCGCAGGGAGGTGTTCGAGCGGGTCGGCGGCTTCGACGAGACACTGCGCGACTCGGAGGACCTCGAACTCAGCGACCGGATCGCCCCGCACTTCACCATCGTCCTCACCGACCGGATCGTGGCCAGGCACGACGAGGAGCACCGCCTCGGCGCCCTGCTCGCCGAGACCTTCCGGCGGGCGCTGCTGCTGGTCCCGGCGCTGCGCTCGGCACACCGGGGCGGACGCGGCAACCTGACCGCCAACAGCCCGGCGTCCGTCGCGACCGCGGCCGCGTTCTTCGCGGCGCTGCCCTTCGCCGTCGTCGCCCCGGTCCTGCCCGTCCTCGCGCTGCTCGCGTTCTGCGCCGCCAACGCCGGGCTGCTGCGGTTCGCCGCCCGGCACCGGTCGGCCGCCTTCGTACCGTTCTTCACCGGCGTCCATCTGCTCGCCCACGGCGCCCTGCTGTCCGGTGCCGCGCTGGGCGCCCTGTGCATGGCGGCCGGTGCACCGACAGGGCGCGCCGTGCCCGGCCGTACGGAGCCGGGCCGGTGACCGCCCGGCTGCGGGGGCTGCTCACCCCGGTGATCGTGATCGCCGCGCTGGCCGGTGTCTTCCTCGCCGTGCGCGGGGAAGGGCTGTCCGCGCTGCGGGAGTTCACCCGGCCGGAGAACCTGCCGCTGCTCGTAGCGGCGGTGGTGGCCAATGTCGCCGGTCTCGTGCTCGCCGTGCACGCCTGGCGGGTGCTGATCCCCGGCGACCATCCGGTCAAGGGTCTGTACGCCGCGAAGATTTACTTCCTCGGGCAGCTCAGCAAGTACATCCCCGGCCGCGTCTGGGGCGTGCTCACGCATGTGGCGCACGGCCGGGCTGTCGGCGTCCCCGGCGCCCAGATGACCTCGGCCTACGTGCTCAGCCTCGCGCTGACCATCCTCACCGGCACCGGCGTCGCCCTGCTCGCCGCCCCCGCCGCGCTGCCCGGCCAGTGGCCCTGGCTGACCCTGCCCGCGCTGCTCTTCCTGGCCTGCGTGGTGCGCCCGGCGCTCGCGACCCGGCCGGTCGGGGCGCTCGCCCGGCTGCTGCGCAGGCCCGTCGAGCCGCCACCGGACGGCGCGGTCCGGCGGGCGATGCTGCTGGCCGTGGCGGCGTGGCTGGTCTCGGGGGCGCACCTGTGGTTCATCGTGCTCGCGCTGGGCGCCGAGCCGTGGGCCGGGATGGGCGCGGCCGTCGGGGCCTTCGCGCTGGCCACCGTCGTCAGCAGCCTCGCCCTGATCGTCCCGGACGGCTGGGGCGTACGGGAGCTGACCATCACCGCCGCGCTCGCCACCGTACTGCCGAGCGCCGAGGCCGCCACCGCCGCCCTCGCCAGCCGGCTCGTCTGTGTCCTGGCCGAGCTGGGCAGCTCGGCCGTCGTCCTCGCCCGTGCCCGGTTCACCGCCGCACCGGGCCCGGCCGTGACCGCTCCACCTGCCGCACCCGGCCTCCCCGCGACCCCGCACCCCGTCAGTGGAAAAGGAGAAACCCGTGTACACCCTTGACGACGCCGAACGGCTCGAAGTCGCAGAGGTGCACGACCTGTACCGCACGTACGTGAACAAGAGCCAGGTCTCCCTGATGACGTCCTTCGGCTTCGGCCGGGAACTGGTGGACCACGCCGAGGGCGCCTATCTGACGCTCAGGGACGGCCGCCGCGTCCTCGACGTCACCGGCGGCGTCGGCGTCCTCAACCACGGCCACAACCACCCCCGGATCCTCGCGGTGCGCGAACGCTTCGCCCGGGAGCGCCGGATGGAGGTCCACAAGACCTACTTCTCGCCCTACCTCGCCGCCCTCGGGCACAACCTGGCAGAGGTGCTGCCCGGCGACCTGTCCATGGCGTTCCTGCCCAACTCCGGTGCGGAGGCGGTCGAGGGCGCGGTCAAGCTGGCGTACAAGTACCACGCCGGCAAGCGGGGCACCGTGCTGCGCGCGGACTGCGCCTTCCACGGCAAGCTGCTCGGCTCGGGCGGTCTGACCGGGCAGAACGGGTTCTCGTTCCCGACGATCCCCGGCATCGACACCTTCGCCTACGGCGACCTGGACTCGGTGCGCGCGGCCGTCGGCCGCCACCCGAAGGACGTCTACGCGATCCTCATCGAGCCGTTCAGCGCCTCCACCATCCAGGAGTGCTCCGAGCAATTTCTGCGCGGGCTGCGGGAGTTGTGCACCCGGCACGGCATCGTGCTGATCTTCGACGAGATCTACACCGGCTGGGGCAAGACCGGCAGCATGTTCCACTTCATGCGCTACCCGGGGCTCGTTCCCGATGTCGTCACCACCTCCAAGTCCTTCGGCGGCGGCAAGTCCTCCGTCTCCGCGTACGTCGCCCGCGAGCCGGTCTTCCGCAAGGCGTACGACAACCTCGGCGACTCCCTGCTCAACTCGACGTCGACCACGTACTACGGCTTCGGCGAGGAGTGCGCCACCGCCCTGGAGGCGATCAACATCGCCGTGGAGGACGACTACCCGGCGCGGGCACGGGCGTTGGAGGCGGTCCTCGAACCAGGACTCAATCGACTGGCCAAGGAATATCCCGACGCGATCGGCAGGGTCGCGGGCGCGGGCGCCCTGTGGGGCGTCTTCCTCGACGGCGGGCCCAGGATCCTCGACCTGGTCGCGAAGCTGGCGCCCGGCGGCATGGCCAGGGACCCGCGCTTCAAGGCCAAGCTGGTGACCTGCGCGGTGATCAGCGCCCTCTACGAGGACCACGACATCTTCGCCTACTACACCCTCAACGGCCGCAACCCGCTGATCCTCGGGCCCTCCCTGGTCACCGAACCCGGCGAGGCGGAGCGCGTGGTCGACGCGCTCGGCACCGTCCTGGAGCGCGGCCTCGGCCGGCTGGTCACCCGTTTCATCAAGCAGAAGGTGAGCTCGCAGTGGTGATCACCATCACCGGCGCGGCCGGCATGCTCGGCGGCCGGCTCGCCGAACGGCTGCGCGCCGACGGCCTGGACGTACGCGGCGTCGACCTGCGCCCGGACCCCGGCGTCGACTTCGTCGGCGACATCCGCGACCGCGACCTCATGCGGCGCGCCCTGGACGGCGCCGACGTCCTCGTACACGCCGCCGCCGCGCTGCCCAGCTACCCCGACGAACAGATACGGTCCATCATCGTCGGCGGCACCAAGAACGTGTTCGCCGCCGCCCGCGCCTCGGGCACCCCCCGCGTCGTGCACATCTCCTCGACCGCCGTCTACGGACTGCCGTCGGTGGTGCCGACCACCGAGGAGTACCCGCGCGAACCGGTGGACACCTACAGCCGGGCCAAGGCCGCCGCCGAGGAGATCGCCGAGCGGTACCGCGCGGACGGCATGTGCGTACCCGTCCTGCGGCCCAAGACGTTCGTCGGACCCGGCCGCATGGGGTTGTTCTCCATGCTCTTCGAGTGGGCGGCGGAGGGCCGCAACTTCCCCGTCCTCGGCAAGGGCGACGTGCGCATCCAGATGTTCGCCATCGACGACCTCGTGGACGCCGTCGTCACCGTGCTCACCGCCCCCGACGACGTCGCGAACGACACCTACAACCTGGCCGCCGCCGAATTCGGCACCCTCCGCGAGGACTTCCAGGCCGTCCTGGACGCAGCCGGACACGGCAAGCGCGTCGTCGGCCTGCCCGCCCGGCCCGCGCTCGCCGTGCTCAGCGTCCTCCAGCGGGCCCGGCTCTCCCCGGTGTACGGGCGGCTGCTGCACAAGCTGATGGACGACTCCTACGTCAGCATCGACAAGGCCGCCGAACGGCTCGGCTTCCGGCCCAAGTACTCCAACCAGGACGCCGTCCTGCGCACCTACGAGTGGTGGACCACCGTCCGCCACCGGACCCCCGCCGAGGGCTCCACCGGGCGCACCAGCCGGGACCCGTGGCGCCAGGGACTGCTGTCCACGGCGAAGATCTTCTTCTGAGGAGCGCGCCATGACCTTCCTGGACGAACAGGCGCAACCCGCCACCGCCGAAGTCCCGAGACCCCTGCGCACGGGCACGCCGGCGGCCGGCCTGCTCGCGCTGATCCGCCCCGGCCAGTGGCCCAAGAACCTCCTCGTCGTCCCGCTGCCACTGCTCGGCGCACCCTGGAACCCGGCGTCCGCGGGTCGCGTCGCCGTCGCCACCGCCGCCTTCGTCCTGGCCTCGTCGCTGGTGTACGTCGTCAACGACATGGCCGACGTCGAACGCGACCGGCGCCACCCGGTCAAGCGCCACCGGCCGCTGGCTGCCGGACAGGTCGGCATGGTGGCCGCCGCCGCGCTCGGCTGCGCCCTGGTCGGGCTGCTCGTCCCGCTGCTCGTGCTGCTCGCCCCCGAGGGCGCCTGGGCGGTGCTGCTCTACCTCACCGTCAACGCCGCCTACAGCTGGCGGCTCAAGCACCTGCCGCTGCTCGACGTCTTCATCGTCGCCACCGGCTTCGTCCTCAGGCTGCTCGGCGGCTACGAGGCCGGCGGCCGGGCGGTGTCGAGCTGGCTGGTGCTGACCGTGCTGACCCTGTGCCTGCTGCTCATCCTGGGCAAGCGCCGGCACGAACTGGGCGTCTCCGGCACCGGCCACCGCCCCGCGCTGGTCGGCTACTCCTCGCACTTCCTCGACATGGTGCTGGTGATGTGCGCGGCGCTGACCATGGTCGGCTACCTGCTCTTCCTGCGCACCGAGTCCGGCTATGAGGCGGGCGCCCTGCTCACCGCGCCCTGCGCGCTGTTCGCGCTCTTCCGCTACCTCCAGCTCGTGGTCGTGGACAGCGAGGGCGGCAGCCCCGTGCACGCCCTGCTGCGGGACCGCGTGATGATCACGAACTCCTCGGTCTGGGCCGCACTGCTGCTCGCGTTCCAGCTCGCCTGACCGTCACCCCGTCCCGTCCCGTCCCGCCCCGTCCCGTCACTCGCAACGACCGAGGATCCGAATGGCCGAACCCCTTGTGTCGGTGGTCGTCCCGCTGTACAACGACCGCCGCACCGTCGACCTGTGCCTGCGCTCCGTCCTGGCGCAGACCCATCCGAAACTCGAAGTGATCGTCGTCGACGACGCCAGCACCGACGACTCCGCCGAGCTGGCCGCCCGCCACCCCGTCACCCTCGTCCGCGCCGAGCGCAACGGTGGCCCCGGCGCCACCCGCAACCTCGGCGTCCGGCATGCGAACGGCGATATCGTCTTCTTCCTGGACGCCGATCTGACCATGCACCCCGAAGCGGTCGCCGAGGCGGTGCGGCTCTTCGAGGAGAATTCCGCGTACGGAGCCGTCTTCGGCATCCCCGACAAGGAGCCCCTGTTCGCCGAGGGCCCGGTCTGCGACTACCGCATCCTCCAGTACCACTACTGGCGCAAGAGCGCAGAGGGACTGGTCAGCGGCGGTTTCTACGCCCTGGGCGCGGTGCGCAGGACCGCCTTCCTGGAGGCCGGCTGGTTCAACCCGGCGCTGCGCCAGACCGAGGAGATCGACCACGCCGAACGGCTCGCGGCCCGTTACCCGATGCTGCTCACCTCCCGGGTCCGCGGCCGGCTCTCCGACGAGCGGGACCTGCGCTCGCTGCTGCGCAAGGCGTTCCTGCGCAGCAGACTGCGGGTGCCGTTCTACCTCGACCGGGGCCGGGCGATGCAGGGCATGGAGACCGGCGGGCGCGCGGCGGCCTCCGTCCTGGCCGCGCTCACCCTCGTGACGCTGCCGCTGGCGGCGGTGTGGCCGGTGGCGGCGCTGATCCCGGCGGCGGCCCTCGCCGGCTGCGTCCTGGCCGACCTCGGCCAGTACGTCTTCGTCGCCAGGGAGCGCGGCCCCGCCTTCCTGCTCTTCTTCACCGGCTGCCATCTGCTGATGAACACGGCGGTGGTGGCGGGCCTCGCGACGGGCCTGCTCCAGTGGGCGTTCAGCGGCCGCTTCCGCCGCATGTACCGGCAGGAGGCGACCGCATGACACCGGAACAGACCGTCACGGACCCGGTGGACGAGGCAGCACCGAAGACACGACCGGAGCCGGCACCCGCCTCGAGCCGCGCCCGCCGCACCGCCCGCCTCCTGCGCCTCTGGTACGGCCGCGCGCTGATCGCGGTGGCCGCGATCTGGCTGCTGTACGCGGTCCTGCGGTGGCTGACCAGCGGCCGCTGGCACTGGGCGATCCTGCTGGACGCGGCCCCGCCGCTGCTCCTGGTCGCCGTCCCGGCCGTCCTGCTCGCGGCGAGTGCCGCCGCCTGCGGGCGCCGCCGCCGGTGGGCGGCGTCGCTCACCGGGGCCGCGCTGGTCCTCGCGCTCATCACCGGCTCCGGCTTCAACTGGCCCGCGCTGTGGCGCGATCCGGGCGAGGTGCCGCCCGGCGCGCTGCACGTGGTCTCCCTGAACACCCAGTACTGGGGCCAGGCGTCGAGCCCCGACAAGGTCTACGAGCTGCTGCACCGGCAGAAGGCCGACGTCTACACCCTCCAGGAGCACGTCGCCTGGCAGCCGGGGCTCGGCGAGGACGGCTACAGCCGCCTCGACGACGACGCGCGGCTGCGGGCCGAGTTCCCCGGGTACCACATCGCGCGCCGCGGCGAACTGCTCACGCTCTCTCGCTTCCCGATCGTCGCCGAGCCGGCCGTCGGACCCGGCGCCGCCCTCGACGCCGACCCCGGCACCCCCTTCAGCCGGGTCTTCGCCCGCGACAAGGTGATGCGCACCGACCTGAAGGTCAAGGGCAAGATCTTCAGCGTCTACAACGTGCACATCACCGTGCCGCTGGCGCCCGACAACCTGAACCTGTTCTCCGGCTACGACTTCGACTCCTACTTCCGGCGGAAGTTCGACTGGCGGCAGGAGGAGCTGCACGGTCTGGAGAAGGACCTGGACGGCAACAGGCATCCGGCGGTGATCGCGGGGGACTTCAATTCCACCGACTCGATGCGGGACCTGGACGGGCTGCGCGAGCGGGCCGACGACGCGCTGCGGGCGAATACCGACTTCCTGCCGCTGAGCTGGAAGTTCGACGCGCCGGCCGGGTTCGAGTGGGACAGCGTGTTCAACCGGGCGCTGCCGCTGTGGCGGGTCGACTGGAGCTTCACCGCGGGAGACGTGCAGCTGCACCGCTACGAGTTCCGGCCCACGGACGGGCTCTCCGAACACCGGTTGCAGGACCTGTGGCTGTCGCTGTGAGCCCGAGGACGCCGGCGAGGACGCGGACGAGGGCGAGGGCGGGGGAGAGGCGCGCCACCGCGGTGGCCCGCCTCCTCTCCGCCGCGCCGGGGCGCGCACGCGGTGGCCGGTTCAGGCGACCTTGCGGACGGCGTGGTCCTTCTCCATGCCCACCAGGATCGACTGCTCCAGCGAGCCGAGTTCGGGGCTCGGCTCGATGCCGAGCTCCTCCACGAGCGTCGCCCGGATCCGGCGGTAGACCGCGAGGGCCTCGGCCGTGCGGTGCGAGCGGTAGAGCGCGAGCATCAGCTGACCGTGCAGTTGCTCACGGTAGGGATGCTCGGCGGCCAGTTGCATCAGCTCGCCGATGACGTCCTGGTGCCGGCCGAGTTCGAGTTCGAGCCGGACGCGCTCCTCCAGGGCGCGCAGCCGGTCCTCCTCGAGGCGGCGCGCACCGGACTCCACGGGGCCGCTGCTCGTCAGGCCGGCGAGGGCGGGTCCCGTCCACAGCCCGAGCGCCTGGCGGAGCGCGGACACCGCGTGCTCGTGCAGACCCGCTTCGGTCAGCCGGCGCGCGCGGCGCACCTCGCTGTCGAAGACCGCGGCGTCCAGCTGGGTGTCGTCCAGGCAGAGACGATAACCCTGGGGATGGGTCTCGATGAGGTGGTCGGAGGCACCGGCGGCCGCGAAGCACCGGCGCATGGAGGAAATGCAGATACGAATCTGGGTACGGGCACTCGCGGGCGGGGAAGGTCAGCCTGGACCAGGCACACTCCCCGCAGAAAGTGATGGCGCACGGAGATCTATTGCGCCGGTTCGTGGCCGGGGAGGATTTCAAACCGATTCATATGCGAATCGGGATCATGGGCGCGTGCAACCAGCGGTGCCACTTCTGCAACTTCCACTCCCCGAACGAGGACCAGTTCTACGACCTGTTCTCGTTCAAGGACTCCATCCCCACCGCGAAGGCAGTCCTGCTGCTCCAGGAGTTCGCCGCGAACGACGGCCGGGCCGTCACGTTCTGCGGCAGCGGCGAGTGCACCGTCCACCCCGGCTACGCCGACATCGCCCGCGCCGGGCACGCGGCCGGACTGCGCCTCGGCCTGATCACCAACGGCTCCCGGCTCGGCAGGCCCGCCGTCGCCGAGGCCGTCGCCGCGACACACACCTGGGTCCGCGTCGGCCTCAACGCCGGCACCGAGACCACGTACAACGCCATCACCCGGGACCGGGAACACACCTTCTCGTCGTTCGTCGGGGTGGTGGGCAAGCTGCGCGAGGCGGCGCTCGCCCCGGACTTCCGGATCGGCTTCAACTTCGTGATCACCCAGCAGAACCACCACGAGATCCTCGACGCCGCCCGCATCGGCCTGGAATCCGGCGCGCACTACGTCCGGTTCGAGCCGGAGTTCTACAGCGCACTCGGCCACCGGACCATCGAGACGGTCATGCCCGAGATCGCGGACGCCCTGAAGCAGGCGAAGGAGTTCTCCACCGAGGACTACGAGGTGTCCGTCCCCAAGCTCGACCGGGGGCCCATGGACCAGGTGGAGGCCGTGGAGGGGGACTTCGAGCGCTGCCACTACAGCAGGTTCGTCACGGCCGTCGGCGCCGACGGCAACCTCTACCCCTGCCCGCAGGTGCACCTCAACAGCCGCTATCTGATCGGCAACGTGCTCGACCAGGGGTACGAGACGGTCCTGGAGGGTGGCCCCCGCGCCGAGTGGGAGGCGGCCAACCCGCGCCGCACCGACCTGTGCAAGTCCTGCTTCTACCGGCCGCAGAACGAACTCCTCGAACACCTGCACCGCGGGCGGATCCAGCTCGACCAGGCGCTGGACTCCTACGCGGTGGAGGTCCCCGCCACCCTGCACGCCGACTTCATCTGACGAGCCGCCATCCGCCGCCGCCCCCGGGGCGCCCGTACGGAACAGGGTTGTCGATCACCCATGCAGATCCATCACTTGAGACGGCTCCTCGACACCGCACCGAGATACGACACCGCACCGAGACACGACAGCGGATCCGAGGGGGCCGCCGACCGGGCCCGCCGGGTCCGGGCGACCGTCGCGCGGCTGGCCCGCGCCGAGCCCGCGCCGCTGCGCGTCACCGGCACCGCCGTCGCCGTGCGCGACGGGCTGCGGCGCGAGCGGCTGACCCTGCACTCGCCCGTGCGCGGCGAGTTCGGGGCCACCGTGCTGGCGCCCGAGGACGGCGGCCCGTGCCCCGCGGTCCTGGTGCTCGGCGGGAAGAACGCCCACCGCGACCAGCTCACCGGCGAGGTCGCCCCGGACCACCCGGACCGCAACGTCGCCGAACGGCTCGCCCGCGCCGGGTTCACCACGCTCGCCTTCGAGTACGCCATCGGCGGCGGCCTCGAACCCGGACGGCTCGCCGGACGCGACGAAGGGGCGCTGCTCGCCCACGCCTTCGCGCTCACCGGCCGCTCGCTGCTCGGCGCGCTCACCGGCGACGCGCTCGGCGCCCTCGACGTGCTGCGGGGACACCCGCTAGCCGACCCCGGGCGCCTCGGCCTCTTCGGGCACAGCCTGGGCGCGGCCGTCGCCCTGCACACCGCGCTGCTCTCCGGGACCCCGCTGCCGCTCTGCGCGGCCGGCCACCTCGGCAGCTACCCGGCGCTGTACGCCCGCCTGCTGACCGGCTTCGAGGGCGCGGCCCTGCCCGGCATCCTGGAGTACACCGACCTGCCGGGCCTGTACGCCGCCCTCGCACCGGCACCGCTCCAGCTCCAGTACGGCACCGAGGACCCGTTCCTGGAGACCGCCGACGCCCGCGCCGCGGGGCACGCGGTGACCACGGCGTACGAGGCGGCGGACGCACCCCGTCCCGAGGTCCTGGAGATCGCCATGGGCCACGGCACCCATGTGGGGCACGCCGTGGACTTCTTCACCCGCGAACTGGCCCCCTTTGGAATCGGTGCACCCCCGCCCGTACCCGCCCAGCGCATCCGCTTCGACGTCGCCGAGCGCCGCCGCGTGCTCGACCGCGTCGACGCCGCGCTCGACACGGGCGTTCTCACCCAGGGCCCGCTGGTCGCCCGCTTCGAGCAACTGTCCCGCGCCTGGACCGCGACCCCCGGCGCGGCGGTGGCGTCCGGCTCCGCCGCCCTGGAGATCGCCCTGCGGATCATCGGCGTGACAGGACGGACCGTCCTCGTCCCGGCCAACACCTTCTTCGCGACGGCGGCGGCGGCCGTACGGGCCGGAGCCGCCCGGGTCCGCTTCGCCGACCTCGAACTCGACGGTCTCGGCATGGACCCGGACGCGTTGCGCACCGCCCTCGACCGGTACCCGGACACGGCCGCCGTGGTGCCCGTGCACATCGGCGGCATCGTCGCGCCGTCCCTCGACGGCGTCCTCGAACAGTGCCGGGAGCGCGGCATCCCCGTCCTGGAGGACGCCGCCCACGCATTCGGCAGCGCGCTCGGCGACCGCCCGGCCGGGAGCCTCGGCCGGTTCGGCGCCTTCTCCTTCTTCCCGACGAAGGTCGCGACCAGCGGCGAGGGCGGCCTGCTGACCGGCCGGGACGGTGGCGATCTGGAACACGTACGCCGCTGGCGGGACCACGGCAGAAGCGCACCCGGGTCGACCCTGCACGACCGGCCGGGAAGCAACTGGCGGATGAGCGAACTGCACGCCGCCGTCGGCACCGTCGACCTGGAGCGCTTCGCCGTCACCCTGGCCGCGCGCCGCGAACGCGCCGCCCACTACGACGACCTGCTCGCCGGCGTGCCACGGCTGCGGCCGCACACCGTGCCCGGCGGGACACACAGCAACTACTACAAGTACCTGGTCCACCTCGACGAGCCGGCGGACCGGGCGCTGCTGAAGAAGCGGCTGCGGGAACGGCACGGCGTGCGGCTCGCGGGCGAGGTCTACGACCATCTGCTGTGCGACCACCCGTACTTCGCCGACGCCGCTGCCGACGGCAGCGGGGGAGCGGACACGGGCACGGAGCCGGACGGGCCGTACCCCCGGGCCCGCCGGTTCGCCCGGCACCACATCGCCCTGCCGCTCCACCCCTCTCTCACCCACGACGAGCAGATCCGGGTGGTCACGGCGCTGCGCGGCGAGCTGTCGTGACGGCCGCCGGACTGCTGCACGCCTTCCGCCGGGGCTCCTGGCAGCCGTCCCTCGACACCGGACCGCTGCCGGGGGACACCGGCCTGCGGCTGGCCCTGGTCCCCGAGATCGTGGCCGCCGCCGACCGGCGCCACTGGGACGCGACGGCCCCCGGCCTGCCCCCGGCACCGGCCGACCGGCGGGCGCTGCTGCTGCGCGCCCTCGACCTGTTCGAGCACGCCGTGCTCACCGTCGGCGGCCTCGGACCGCAGAGCCGCGACGACTTCGCCGCCGCCCTGTGGCGTACCGCGGGCGTCCCCGCAGCGCTCACCGACCGCTGGACCGGCATGCTGCGCACCGCGCTGACCGAGCGGCCGGTGCCGGTGGGCGACGGCGCGCTGGCCCTGGTGGCGCTGCCCGGCAACACCTTCACCTGCATGGCCGCCGTACTGGAGCAGGCCGAGCGCTCGGCCTGTGTATGGATGCGGCCCAGCCGCCGCGAGCCGCTGTCCGCCGCGCGGCTGGTCGCGGCCCTGGCGGCGGCGGGCTGGCCCGCCGAGCGGATCGCGCTGTACCCGACCGGACAGGCAGCGCTCGGCGGACTGATCCGGCTCACGGACCGGCAGGTGGTCTACGGCGGCGCGGGCCTGACCGCCGCCGTGCGCGCCGCCCCGGACCTCACCCTGCACGGCCCGGGACGCGGCTGCGCGCTCGTCCCGGACGGCATGGACACTCAGGCCGCGGCGGACTGGCTGATGCCGCTGATCGCCGCGGACTCGGGGCGGTTCTGCACCAACGTCCGTACGGTGGTGTGCCCGGGACCGGCCGCACCCCTGGCCGCGGCGCTGGCCGCGAGACTCGGTCAACTACCGCACGGTGACTGGCCGTTGACCGCCTTCCGGGAGCCCGGCGCCGCGCGGCGCGCGATCGAATCAATCACGGTACGCATGCGCCCGGGCGACCGGCTGCTGACACCCACGGACCCCGCGGGCGAGGCAGCCGTCGTCCCGCCGCACCTCGTACTGATCGCCGACCGCACCGGCGACCCGGCGCGGCACCCGCTGGTCGGGCACGAGGTGCCGTTCCCGTTCGCCGCCGTCGTGCGGGCCACCGGCCGCGACGCCGCCGCGATCGCGGCCGGCTCCCTGTTCGTGCACCACCCGCCGTCCCGCTCACCAGCGGCACAGGAGAAGAGGCGCACCGCATGACGTCGACCGCACCCGCCACCGCCCGGCGCGACCCCGCGACGCTCCACGCCGCCCTGCGCGAGCGGGTCCCGGAGCTCGGCATCGACCTCGACACCTGGACCCGCCGGATGATGCGCTGGCACTTCTCGCCCGAGACGGGCTCCGACTTCTGGCTCGCCCGCCGCGACACACTCGGCTTTGAGCCGATCGGGGACGTCGACGGCTTCGCGGCGCTGCGGCTCTTCGGGCTCTTCGACAAGGCCGAGCTGCGCGCGGCCCACCCCCGCGAGCTGCTGCCGCGCGGCTACCGGGGCCGGCCCTTCCGCGTCGTCAACGTCACGCGCCTCGCGTACGACGTGGAGATCTACCGGACGGTGCTGGAGGCGCGGGGTCTGGCCGGGGGCGACATCCTGGCGATGACCCCCATGGGGCCGCACGCCTACGGGCACTTCGTGGAGGGGCTCGCCGACAGCTGGCACGGCGCCGTGCACGCCATCGACTTCGATCCGCGCTGGGTCAAGACGGCGCTGCGCTCGGGCGCCGGCGCGGAACCGTACACCGAGCACCTGATCGCGCAGACGCTTCCGCTGCTCATTGGCGAGCGGCCGGGCCTGCTGTTCACCACGCCCCGGCTGCTGGTGGAACTGGCGATGCGGCTGCCCCGGCCGCTGCACACCTACGGGGTCCGGGCCGTGTGCACCGGCGGCACCTCCTGCACCCCCGCCGAGGCCCAGTTCCTGCGCGCGGAGCACCTTCAGGGCGTGCGGTGGATCGACACCTACGGCAACACGCTCGTCGGGCACGCGCTCCAGGGGGACGCGGTGCCGGGCGCCGTACTGCCGCCGGACGTCACGCACTCCTACCACCTGCCCCCGCCGTTCGCCGCGATGACCGTCGTCGATCCGGACGACCCGTGGCGCGAAGCCGCCGTGGGGGAGCGCGGCCGGGTCCGGGTGACCACGCTTCTGGAAGACCTGTTCCTGCCCAACCTGCTGGAGCGCGACAGCGCCGTCAGGACCGGACCGCACCCCTGGTTCCCCTGGGACGGGGTGGCGGCGGTACGGCCGTACGAGGACGACCCGGAGGACGCGGTGGAGGGCGTCTACTGACCGGAACCGCCGCAAGGCAAGGCAAGGCCCGCCCGTCCGCGACGCGAAGGACCGACCAGTGACGCTCGACGCACAGCCCCGCACCGAGACGCCGGAGCCGCTGTACTCCAACGGGCTGCCCATACCGCTCACCCCGGACTGCTTCGGCCCGCTCAGACCCACCGCCCACCACGCGGCGGACCCCGCGACGCTCCGCGCGCGCCTGCGCCGCGACGGCTACCTGTATCTGCCGGGCTTCCTCGACCCGGCCGGGGTGCGGCGGCTGCGCGGCGCCTACTTCGCCCGCTTCCCCGCGGGCTATCTCGCCGGGGGCACCGCGCCCGAGGACGGCGTCTTCTCCGGCACCGTCCCGCCGGGCCTGCCGGAGTACGGCGTCGCCGGGCACCCCGCGCACGGCTTCGTGCGGTCGGCGACCTTCGCGCGGTTCGTGGACGACCCCCGGCTGCGCACCCTCGCGGAGACCCTGCTCGGCGGCCGGGCCGAGCTGCTGCCGCGCCGGATCCTGCGGCACTACCACCGCGGCTCGCACCGCGCCTCGCGCGCCCACGTCGACCTCGACTACATGGACCGCATGGAGCACGGCGGCCCCGCCACGCCCGCGGTGATCACGCTGTGGATACCGGTCGGCGACTGCCCCGGGCGCACCGGCCCGCTGGTCTACCTGGAGGGCTCACACACCCTCACGCCCGGCGAGTACGAGCCGCTGCGCGACGTCACCGACCGCCCCGGCGACCGGCGGCCCATCTCCCACGATCTCGCGTGGACGGCCCGTAGCCTGGGGCGCCGCTGGCTGTGCACGGACTTCGCGGCCGGCGACCTCATGGTGCACGTACCGCAGATCATCCACGCCTCCCTGGACACGACCACCGACGCCATGCGTCTGTCCGCCGACGTCAGGTTCGTCCGCTCGGGTCACGCCCCGGACCCGCGCTGGCTGCGGCCCTGGTCGGCGGACGACGGAGCGTGAACCCACCGGCCGCCGACGAACGGAGTCCTCAGATGGCCACCCCACCCCCGCAGTACGACCTCCACCGGGTCGCCGACCGGCTCACCGCCTACGCCGTCCTGGCGCACGACCCGGCCGTCCCGGCGATCGCCGCGGACTACTGGGAGAAGAGCGAGCTCTACTACCGCGCGGTCGACGCCGAACTCGCCGCGCTGGTCGCGCACACTCCCGCCGAAGCGCCGTACGCGGACGTGATCCGGGAGCCGGTGCGGGCCGCCGCGCAGCACGAGCTGCGCGAGGCGCTCACCGGGCTGCTGGCCGAGCGCCCCGGGGCGCTCGGACCGCTGGAGCGGCAGGTCGCGGACGCCGACCGGCGGATCTGGATCGACTACCACCTCGGGGCCGACTACACCACCGAGGCGCCCGAGCCCGCGGACGGGCCGGGCAGCGCCGCCCTGGTCTCCGCGGGACGCCCCGCGCCGGTGCACATCGTGATCCCCTTCCGGGACCGCGAGGGCGGGCTGCGCACCCGCAACCTGGTGGCCTGTCTACGGGCCCTCGCCGACCAGGAGGGCGGCCCCGCCCACCGGGTGACGGTGGTGGAGACCGACAGCGGGCCGCGCAGCCGCGACGTGCTCGAAGGGCTCGTGGACGACTACCTCTTCGCCCACAAGGACGGCCTGTTCAACAAGGCGTGGGCGGTGAACGTCGGCGTCGTCTCGACACCCGCCGAGACCGAGGTGGTCTGCGTCCTGGACGCCGACATCCTGGTCGACCGGTACTTCGTCGCCCGCAACACCACCCGGCTGCACGACAGCGGGCACGGCACGCACCTGCCGTTCCGCTGGTCGCTCTCCCTGGACGAGCCCTCCACGCTGCGGGCCATCGCGGCCCGCGTCGACGCGGGCGCCGCGGACGTGCCCGAGTCCGTGCTGCGCGGCCTGCTGCTGCGCGAGCCCCCCGGCGGCTGCGTCTGGCTGCGCACCGAGGTGTTCCACGCCATCGGCGGCTTCGACGAACGCTACGAGGGCTGGGGCGGCGAGGACGACGACGTGGTGGCCCGGCTGGCCGCCGCCGCCCCGCTGGTGCGCTACGACGACGCCCTGCTGCACCTCAACCACCCGCGGCCGGAGATGACCCGCAGCGACGGCGCCCCGTTCAACGCGCACATCGAGCCGATGAGCTGGACCCCGGCCCAGTCCTTCGGGGACCGGGGCAAGTTCACGACGGCCGGAGGCTGACCGGGGCGCCGCCCCGGGCGGTGGAGCGCCCGGCCGCCGCGATGACCTCGTCCACCAGGGCCGCGTCGGCCGCCGTGCACACCGGCGGCCGACCGCCGGCCACCGCGGCGGCGAAGTCGGCGATCAGCGGGACGTGCGGGTTGGCGGGCCGGCCCGCCGTCTCGCGCCGTACGCCCCCGGGGCCGCGCACGGTCAGCGTGCCCGAGTCCAGCGGGTCGAGGACGACGGAGCGGCCCGCGCCGTGGAAGGCCAGACGGTCGGCGGGCGGCGCGTCGCTCCACTCGAAGCAGAGGTGCGCGCGGGTGCCGGGCCAGGTGAGGTCCAGCCCGGCCCGGCGCTCGGCGCCCGCCGGGAACCGGTCGCCCAGCCGCGCCCGTACCTCCGCGGGCCGTCCGAACAGCATCAGCAGCAGGTCCAGGCGGTGGCTGCCCGCGTCGGCGAGTACGCCGCCGCCGGACACCGCCGGGTCGGTGCGCCAGCGCATCGGATGGCCGGGCCCCGGTGCGAAGGCGCACCGGAAGCGCACCTCCACCCGCTCGGGCCGCCACCCGGCGAGTTCCGCGCGCAGCCGCGTCACGGCGGGCGCGAGACGGCGGTAGTAGGCGACGCCGGTCCGGGCCCCGGCGGCGTGCAGCGCCGCGTCGGCCGGGCCGAGCGCCCCGGCCAGCGGCTTCTCGACCAGCACCGGGAGCCCGGCCGCCAACGCCCGCACGGCCAGCGGCACATGATGCACGACGGGGGTGGCCACGTACACGGCGTCGGTGCCGTCGGTGAGGCCGCGCGGGTCGGTGCCGGACGCGGGGACGCCCCAGTCCCGCGCGGCGCGCTCCGCCCGCCGCGCGTCGCGGCCCCACAGGAAGACCGGGTCCTCGCCGAGCCGGCGCAGCGCGGGCAGCACCCGGCGGGCGACCACGTCGCCGTGGCCCGCGACGCCCCACCTCACGCCCGGTGCCTCACGGGACGATCGCGACCTTGAGCGTCTCGCGCGGCGGACCGTCGTACGGCGCCGGCTCGCCGTCCGGGTACAGGGCCCGGCTCGCCGACAGCTGCTCCATCGCCTTCGGCAGATCGTCGAGGGCGTAGGTGTGGGTGAGCAGGACGGGCAGGTACAGCTCGCGGGTGCGGGCGAGGCGTTCGGCGACCGCGAGGGCCTCGGCGCGGGAGGTGTCGAGCGGCTCGGCGGAGCTGTGCACCCTGAGGCCCTTGCGTTCCCAGGTCACCAGGTCGACGGTGACGTGCGTGTCGATGTGGTGGGTGCCGAGCAGGACGACGAGACCGTTCTGCCGGACCAGCTCCACGCAGGCGTTGAGCGTGCCGGGTGTGCCCACGGCGTCGATGGCCACGTCGAACTGGGCGCCGACGCCGAGGAGTTGGTCCCGGGAGCCGTCGACGCGGTGGGTGGCGTCCGCGCCGAGCAGGGCCGAGCGCTCGAGGCGCCAGGGGTCGAGGTCGACCGCGGTGAGGTGCGAGGCGCCGCGCAGGGCCGCCATGCGCAGCGCCATCAGGCCGACGGGGCCCTGGCCGACGACCGCGACGCGGTCCCCGAGCCGGACGCCACGGGTGGCGTGCACGGCGAGCGGCAGCAGTTGCAGGATCGCGCCCTGCTCGAAGGGCACCTCCTCGGGCAGGGCGCCCACGGACACCTCGCGGGCGAGCGCGAACTCCGCGTAGCCGGTGCTCAGCGGCGTGCGGACGAAGACCCGCTGTCCGGGTGCGACCCTGGTGACGCCGGGGCCGACCGCCTCGACCAGGCCCGCGATCTCGTGCCCGAAGCAGCCCTGCGCGCAGTGCTCGCGCAGGCCGTAGTAGTGGTAGTACGCCAGGTCGCTGCGGTTGCAGACGGTGCAGGCCCGGACCCTCACCAGGACTTCCAGCGGGCCGGGTTCCGGCACCGGGGCGTCGCCCGTCAGGCGGATGTCACGCCGGCCGGCCAGTTCGTAGCGTCGCATCGCTTCCGTCCCCTCGGCGCGAGAGCCCCACGAGTCGATCCCGGGAGGCTCGCACACGTCCACCGGTGCGTCAATCACGCCGGAGGCCTTCGCGGGGCCCGGTACAACAACGTTGTCATCGGGACGAGTTGGATCATTGGGGAGCCTTGACAGCCGGATTGGTACAGGCCAATACTCGGTTGGCCTACACCAATCCTGTCGCGGTTCGTCCGTACCCGGTCCCGCGCTCTTCTCCCGTCGGAGGTCCCTGCATGGCCGTAAGGAGCCACCCGGCACTCGAGCGGTTGGCCAACGCCGTGCTCCAGCCGGGATTCGAGGGCACCACGGCGCCGGACTGGGTACGGCGCCGGATCTCCGAAGGGCTCGCCTCCGTCGTCCTGTTCGGGCGCAACATCCAGGGCCCCGAACAGGTCGCCGCGCTCACCGCGTCGCTGCGGGCCGAGAACCCCGACCTGATCATCGCCATCGACGAGGAGGCCGGTGACGTCACCCGCCTCGAGGTGCGCACCGGCTCGTCCCGGCCGGGCAATCTGGCCCTGGGCGTCATCGACGACATCGACCTCACCGAGGAGGTCGCCCGCGACATCGGCCGCGAACTGCGCTCCCTCGGCGTGTCGTTGAACTACGCGCCCAGCGTCGACGTCAACACCAACCCGAGGAACCCGGTCATCGGGGTGCGCGCGTTCGGCGCGCGCACCGACGTCGTCTCCCGCCATGCCGCCGCGTGGATCCGCGGCCTTCAGTCCGCGGGGGTCGCCGCCTGCGCCAAGCACTTCCCCGGCCACGGAGACACCGTGGTCGACTCGCACCACGGCCTGCCGCAGGTCTCGGCGCACGCCGACACCATCGCGCTCACCGCCCTGCCGCCGTTCATCGCCGCGATGGACGCCGGGGTGCGCGCCGTCATGACCGCCCACATGCTCGTCCCCGCCTTCGACGAGGAACTGCCCGCGACCCTCAGCCGCCGCATCATCAACGACCTGCTGCGCGGCGAACTCGGCTTCACCGGACTGATCGTGACCGACGCCATCGAGATGGGGGCCGTCGCCGACCGCTACGGCATCGCGGGCGCCGCGGTGAAGGCGGTCGCCGCCGGCGCCGACGCGGTCTGCGTCGGCGGCGAGAACGCCGACGACGGCACGACCGTCAAACTGGCCGACGCGCTGGTGGCCGGCGTGCTCGACGGCAGCCTCCCCGAGGAGCGGCTCGCGGACGCGGCGGTCCGGGTCACGGACTTCGCCGCCTGGTCGGGCACGGCCTCCCGGCACCCCGGCGAGGGCGACGACGCCCCCGGCATCGGCCTGGTGGCCGCCCGGCGCGCCGTCCACGTTCACCACCGGCCGGGCAGCACCGCCCCGTTCCCGCTGCGCCGCGCCGCGCACGTGGTCGAGCTGTCCCCCACGACCAACCTCGCCATCGACAACAGCACCCCCTGGGGGGTGGCCGACCCGCTGAAGGCACTGCGCGCGGGCACCACCTCCGTCCGGCTCGGCGAACCGGAACTCGACGTCGCGGACATCGACGACGTACTGCGCCGTCTCGCCCTGGCCCCGGCGGACGGCCGCGCCCTCGTCGTCGTCGTGCGCGACGCGGCCCGCTACGGCTGGATGGCGCGCGCACTGACCGGACTGCTGCGCCGGCGCCCCGACGCCGTCGTGGTGGAGATGGGCCTGCCCGCGGGCGACCGGCCGGGCGCGGTGCACCTGACCACGCACGGCGCCACCCGTGTCTCCGGCATCGCCGCCGCCGAAGTCCTCGTGGGTGCCGTCTGAACCCACCCTGCCCGGAGCCCGCCGGCCGCGCCCCGAAGTCCGCGCCGCGCCGGCCGCCGCACCGCCCGGCCGTGTCACGTGCTCGACCCGCGCCCCTGACCCGCGCCCGCGGTGCCCCTGCGACCGGCGGCCCCGGCCACCGCAGAGAACCGACCCTGGAGTGATCGCAATGACCACGCACCATCCCCACCTGTACCGGGCCGCCTCCGAGCGCCCGTACTTCAGCAACGACGGGGAGACCTACCTGGCGCAGACGCAGCTCAGGGACATCCGCAAGACGGAGCCCCTGCGCGTGCTCTCCAAGGAGGACCACGCCTTCTGGCAGACCAACGGGTACGTGGTGGTCAAGGAGGCCATACCCGCCGCCGCCGCGAAGAGCCTGCTCGACTTCACCTGGGACTTCCAGGGCCTGGACCCCGACCGGCCCGACACCTGGTACGAGGAGCGCGAGTTCCGCTCCGACCTCGACCGCGACCTGCACGTCTACGGCTTCGTGGAGGCGTACCACCACCAGCTCCTGTGGGACAGCCGGCAGCATCAGCGGGTCTACGACGCCTTCGTGGACGTCTGGGACTGCGAGGAGCTGTGGGTCACCCTGGACCGGCTCAACCTCAACCCGCCCAACGTCCGCAACCGCTCCCGCTCCCTGATCGACCCCACCGACGAGGGCTTCGACATCGAGCTGCACTGGGACGTCGACACCACCCTCGGCGTACTGCCGCAGCGGGTGCAGGGCATCATCGCGCTCAACGACACCCAGCCGGAACTGGGCGGCTTCCAGTGCTCCCCGGAGCTGTTCCGCCGGTTCGACGAGTGGCGCTTCGGCCGGCCCGCCGGCCGCGACCCGATCAGGCCCAACGCCGACCGGACCGAGTTCCCCGTGGTGCGGCCCCAGCTCCAGGCCGGTGACCTGCTCATCTTCAACGGCCTGCTCGCGCACGGCGTCGCGCCCAACACCTCCGAGCAGGGTGTGCGCGCCGTCCAGTACCTGTCGATGATGCCCGCCCTGGAAGAGCACGAGAAGCTGCGGGACTCGCGCGTCGAGTCCTGGCGCACCCTCGGCACCCCGGACTGGAACGCCACCCTGCTCGGCGACGTCAGGAAGCACGAGTCCGAGCGGTACGGCAGCGCCGAGCTGACCGGTCTCGGCAAGCGGCTCCTCGGGGCCGAGTCCTGGAGCACACCGCGCGACGCCCGGTGAAGCGGAGACCACACAGATGCGCAAGATCTGCCTGACGCTGCCCACCAACCGGGAATGCTCCGCCACCATCCCGGCCATCGGCGCGGAGGCCGCCTACGCGGCCGGCCGCTTCGACGTCGAGGTGCACCTGCTGGTCCTCGACTCCTCCGCCGACTACGCCGCCCACGCCCGCGCCCTCGCGGAACTGCCCCCGTCCCCACGGGTCGTCGTGCACCACCTGGACGAGGCCCGGCAGCGGGACTTCCTGCGCCGGGTGACCGAACGCGCCGGGACCGCCGACCCCGGCCGGCTGCTCGGCCTGATGCTCCCCGACGCCGTCTCGTACGGGGCCTGCACCAACCGCGCCTTCCTGATCGCCGCCGCCCTCGGCTGCGAATCCGTGCACCGCAGGGACTCGGACAGCCGGTACCAGGTGTACGAGGGCGAGCCCGTCTTCCCCGTCCACCACGAGCTGATGTCCCTCGGCAAGCGCGCCCGGGACGCCGTCGCGGGCGTGTCGGAGACGGACCTCGACCCGGCGCGCGCCCACCTCCCGGTCTCCATGGTGGGCAGCTCCTTCATCGGCGAGCTGTCCGTGGACATCGGCCGGATGCGCGACCTGGACGAGGCCGTCTACCACGAGGTCGTCTCCCTGTGGGCGCCCGAGCACTGGCCGGCCGAGGCCAAGCGGGAACTGGTCGAGGAGTCCTTCACCGGAGCGGGCACCGCCCCCTTCACCGGGGACCGCTCGACGCTCACCGTGGTCGACCCGATGCGCGTGGACATGTGCAACATCGCCTTCGGCCACGGCGTGTACGAGCGGGTGCCGCTGCCGCCCGCGACCGACACCATCGGCAGCGACTACTTCCTCATCCACGCCGTCCACGACGCCGGGCTGCCCGGAGTGCTGCACAACCGCACGATCGAGAACTACTACACCGGCGAACGGCGCACCCGTGCCGGGTTCCTCGCCTACCAGCTCCGGTTCGCCAAGTTCCTGCTGTCGATGCTCTACTTCAACGCCGTCTACGAGCGGATGGCGGCGACCGGCACCGCCCTGCTGGACGACGCCGGCGTGCTCAGGCCGACGGCCGTCGTACAACTTCTGCGTGAGAGCGTCGGCCTGGACACCGCGGAGAACGAACGCAGGCTCGACGTCCTCGACGTCGCCTACCGGAAACTGGGCGGCGGCTACGCCGAGTTCGCCGATCTCCTGACCGAGCGCCGCACGGAGCTGCTGGCCGAGGCCCGGCGCGACACCGAGGACTTCGCGCTGCTGACCGAGACCTGGGGCGCCCTGGTCGGGGCGAGCCGGGAGACGGCGGTCCCGGAGGCGGCGACACCGGGAGCGACGGTACCGGGGGCGGCGACGTGAACCCACGGCTGCGTGCCGCACTCGCCGCCGCCACCGAGGACCGGATCTTCTTCGACCTGGACGGGGTGACGGCCCAGTACGACGCGCTGACCGGCGAACTGCCCGGCGTCGGGGTCCGGTTCGCCATGAAGGCGTGTCCCGTGGACGAGGTGCTCCAGTGCCTCGCGGACCGCGGGGCCGGCTTCGACGCGGCGAGCCCCGACGAGATCGCCCAGGCCCTCGCCACCGGCGTGCCCGCCCACCGGATCCACTACGGCAACACCGTCAAGTCCGACGAGCACATCGCCGCGGCGTACCGGCTCGGCATCCGGGACTTCGCCACCGACAGCGTCCAGGACGTGGCGGCGCTGGCCGACCGCGCACCCGGCGCCCGGGTCTTCTGCCGCCTGGCCACCAGCGGATACGGGGCCCTGTGGGGTCTGAGCCGCAAGTTCGGCTGCTCGCGGGACGACGCCGTACGGGTGCTCCAGGCGGCGCGCGACGCCGGGCTGACCCCGGCGGGCCTGTCCGTGCACGTCGGATCGCAGCAGATGACCGCCGAGGCATGGCGCCGCGTCTTCGACGACCTCGCGGACACGCTCGTGGAGCTGGGCGCCCGGGGCATCACCCCCGACCACATCAACCTCGGCGGCGGCCTGCCCGCCCTCGGCTACACCGACCGCCGGGGCCGCCGCCTCGAACCCCCGCTGGACAAGATCTTCGCGGTGATCCGGGAGGGCATGCGCACCCTGCGGGACCTCTCCCCGTCCCCGCTCGACTTCCTCGTGGAGCCCGGACGGCACCTCGTCGCCGACCACGGAGCGGTCAGGGCGCACGTCGCCCGGCTGACCTCCCGCCGGCAGCCGGACGGCGCGCAGGAGTACTGGCTGTACCTGAGCTGCGGCAAGTTCAACGGCCTGTACGAGATGGACGAGTTGCAGTACCCGCTGGTCCTGCCCACCCACCGCGACGAGAGCGCCGCCGAGTACGTGCCCGCCGTCGTCGCGGGGCCCACCTGCGACAGCGACGACGCCTACGCGCACGAGCACCACCGGGTCCGGGTGCCGAAGGCCGCCGCGTCCGGCGACCCGGTCTGGGTGCTGTCCAGCGGCGCCTACGCCGTCAGCTACATGACGCGCGGCTTCAACGGCTTCGGACCGCTGCCGTACACCTGCGTGCGCGGCGACGCCGACCCCGCCGGGACCGGCGCGGGGAGGCGGGAGCAGTGAGCCACGACGTGCGCGTCCGCCCCATCTGCGACGCCGACTGGCCGGACATCGCGGCGCTGGAGGCCGCCGCCTACGCGAGCAGCTCCCTCTCCGAGGGGCAGGAGGCACTGGAGTCACGGGGCCGCATCTCGCCCGCCACCTGCTTCGTGCTCGACGTCGGCGAACGCGTCGGCGGATACGTACTCGCCCTGCCCTACCCGGTGTTCCAGTACCCGGACCTGGCCCGCGCCGAGCGGACCGCCTTCCGCTCGCGCAATCTGCACCTGCACGACATGGTCGTCGCGGCGGAGCTGCGCGGCAGGGGCCTCGGCACCCGGCTGCTCGGCGTCCTCACCGCGGCGGCCCGGCCCGCCTACGAGCGGATGTCCCTGGTCGCCGTGGGCGGCATGGCGGACTTCTGGGCCAGACGCGGCTACCGGCCCCACGCGGAGGTCGGGCTCCCGCACAGCTACGGCGACGACGCCGTCTACATGTCCGCCGAGGTGCCCGGCAGCACGCGTACCGACGGCCTGAGGGAAACGGACTTCCACCCATGCTCGGCGTCCTAGACGACTTCCGGCGCGCGCAGTTGGCGATCGCGGCGCTGTTCTGCTTCCTCGGCTTCCAGTACGCCACCTGGGCCTCCCGGCTGCCCACGCTCAAGAGCGAACTGGGTCTGGACGAGACGCAGATCGGGCTGCTGCTGATGGCCTGCGGCGTGGGGGCGGCGGTCTCGTTCCCGCTCGTCACGTACCTGATGCGGCGCCTGGGCTCCGGGCGGCTCGCCCTGCTGTCCGGACTGTGCATGGTGGCGCTGCTCCTGGCGCTGTCCGCGGCGCCCGACTATCCGGTGGCCCTGCTCATCATCTGCGCCGACGGGGTGGCCGTCGGCTGTCTCAACGTCGCGATGAACGCGCAGGGCGCAGCCCTCGAAGCGGCCTACGAGCGCACCGCCATGGCCCAGCTGCACGCGACGTTCAGCGGCGGTTCGTTCGTGGCCGCGCTGGTGGCGTCCGGTTCCAACGCCCTGACCTCCGCCCTCGTACCCCACTTCACGGCCGCGTCCGTCCTGCTCCTGCTGCTCCTGGCGTGCGCGCGGCCGAGACTGCTCCCGGACGATGAGCGGGACCGGCAGCCCGCTGAGACCGGCGAGCGGGAGAAGAAGTCCCGGCGCAGGCTCACGCTGCCCTCCCGGGTCACGCTCTGGCTGGGCTGCGCCATGGTGTTCGGCACCGTCACCGAGGGCGCCATGAACGACTGGTCGGCGCTCTACATGAAGGACGTGGCCCACGCACCGTCGCAGCTCGCGCCGATGGGCATCGCCGTCGTCTCGGTCACGATGGTGCTGGCCCGCGTCCTCGGCGACGGCTGGCGCAGCCGCTGGGGCGACGCCCGCGTGGTCCGCGTCGGCAGCGCGGTGGCGGGCCTCGGCCTCGCGCTCGCCCTGCTGGCGGGCGGGGTGGTCCCCGCGCTCATCGGCTTCGCCTGCGTCGGCCTCGGCGTCGCCGCCGTGACCCCCTGCCTGTACGTCGCCGCGGCGGCCGAGGGCCCCAACGCGCTGGCCCTGGTCGCCGCCACCGGTACCACCGGACTGCTGGCGGGCCCCGCGGTGATCGGCTTCGTGGCCGGGGTCAGCAGCCTGGTGTGGGGGATGGCCGTGGTGGCGGCCTCGGCCGTACTGGTGTCGCTGTGCACCACCCGCATCCGGTTCACCTCCCCGGACGCGAAGGACGTCGCCGAGCCGGTGGCGTGAAAACGGGAGTGGGCCCCGGCCGGTGTGCCGGGGCCCACGCCCATTGCCGGTGCCGTCGCCGATCCAGCCGTACGCCGATCCAGCCGTACGCCGATTCAGGCGCGGGCCGGTTCAGCCGCCCGCCGTCACGGTGAAGTGCGCGCCGTCCGGGTCGGCGATGACCGCCTCCCGGGCGTCGGGTCCGCCGTGCAGGGCGGTGCCGCCGTTGTCGCGCGCCGCCCGGACGCAGGCCGCCACGTCGGAGACCGTGAAGTGGATCTCCCAGTGCGGGCGCAGCGTCGGATCCGGCGCGGAGCCCAGCGCCCCGGAGAAGATCCGGGCCACCACGTCGCCCTCGTTGCGCAGCACCACCTCGTTCTCCTCGTAGCCGACCTCGCAGTGTCCCGGGCGCTCGGACGCCCAGTCGAGGACCTGGCCGTAGAAGATCGCGGCGTCGAAGGCGTCCCGGGTGTGCAGCCGCACGAAGGCGGGCGCCGCCCGGCGCCACTTCTCCCAGCCCGCCACGAGCTGCCCCTCCCACACGCCGAAGACCGCGCCGTCCCGGTCGGCCAGCAGCGCCGCCCGGCCGCCGGGCAGCGAGATCGGCCCGACGGCCGGCGTACCGCCGCGCTCCTGACCGCGGGAGACCGCCTCGTCCGCGTCGGGCACGGCGAAGTACGGCGTCCACGCGGCGGCGATCTGCCAGGTGGAGGCCACCGCCGCGACCCCGGCGACGGGCACGCCGCCGACCAGCGCCGTACGGAACTGGTCGCCGAGCCCGACCGGGCGCCACTGCCAGCCCAGGACCGCCCGGTAGAAGTCCTGGGTCACCCGCAGGTCACGGGCGGTCAGGCTGACCCAGCAGGGCGCCCCGAACACCTCGCTGGAGACGGCCTCGCCCGCGGCCGGTAGCGTTCCGCCGCTGTTCATCGTCCTCGGCACCGCCGTTCCGTTCGCTCGGTCACCGGCACCCCCGCATCCGGGGCGCCTCGCCCGCCGGTCTCACAGCCGGGGCGCGAACCGCGCCCACACGCGGTGCTCGCCCAGCAGCCGGCTGATCTCGTCCAGCACGCCCGTACCCCCGTCCGCCGTGACCACGCCCGCGGCGCCCGCCGGGATGCCCGCGGCGGTCAGTACGGCGTCCGCGCCCGCCCAGCCGCCGATGGCCTTGCCGTGCCGGAACGCCTCCGACAGCAGCAGGAGCACGCGGGGGTCGGTGGGGGCGTCGAGCAGACCGTCGTCCACCTTGGCGTCGCGTGCCCCGGATGCGTCCTTGCCGGTGCCGGGCACCCCGGCGACGAGCAGCGCGTCGAACTCCACGGACCGGGCCGTGGCCCAGGTCCGCTGCACGGTGACCGGCTCGCCCCCGCCGGTGAGCTTCCCGCCGGACGGCGCGACGACCAGCGGCACCATGCCGGCGTCCAGGACGGCCTCCCGCACGGCGCGGACACCGTCCAGGTCACCGCTCTCGTCCGCGAGGATCCCGATGATCCGCCCGTCCAGCGGCCACCGCTTGCCGAGCTGCGACAGGGCCGGGCTCGGCTCGGGCGACGGCAGCGGGCCCGCGGCCTGCGGCGCGGGCAGGCCGAGACCTGTGGCGACCTGCTCGCACAGCTTAGGGTCGATGTTCGCGAGCACCCGCAGCGCCCGCTCCTTGACCGCCTGCTCGTAGCATTTGCCCAGCTCGAAGGTGTAGGCGGCGACGATGTGCTCCCGCTCCACCGGCGTCATGCTCAGCCAGAACTGGCGCGGCTGGCTGTAGTGGTCGTCGAAGGAGACAGGCGCCTTGCGGCCCTTCGGCGCGGTCGGCACGACCTCCGGGAACTCGATGTACGCGCCGTTGTCGGCGCCCGCCAGGAAGGGGCAGCCGCCGTCGAGGGAGTTGGGCCGGTACGGTGCGACGCCCGAGTGCACGGCGTGCTGGTGGAAGCCGTCGCGCAGCATGTCGTTGACCGGCGCGTGCGTGCGGTTGATCGGGATCTGCCCGAAGTTGGGGCCGCCGAGCCTGGTGAGCTGGGTGTCCAGGTAGGAGAACAGGCGGCCCTGGAGCAGCGGGTCGTTGGTGACGTCGATGCCCGGCACCAGGTGGCCGAGGTGGAAGGCGACCTGCTCGACCTCGGCGAAGAAGTTCGTCGGGTTCGCGTTCAGGGTGAGCAGACCGATCGGCTGGACGGGCGCCAGCTCCTCGGGCACGATCTTGGTGGCGTCGAGCAGGTCGATGCCCTCGAAGGTCTGCTCCTCGTCGTCAGGGAAGACCTGGATGCCCAGCTCCCACTGCGGGAAGGCGCCCGCCTCGATCGCGTCGTACAGATCGCGGCGGTGGAAGTCGGGGTCGACGCCGCCGGTGATCTGCGCTTCCTCCCACACCTGGGAGTGCACGCCGAGCTTGGGCTTCCAGTGGAACTTGGCGAGCACCGAGGCGCCCTCGGCGTTCACCAGCCGGAAGGTGTGGACGCCGAAGCCCTCCATCGTCCGGTACGAGCGGGGAATGCCCCGGTCGGACATGTTCCACAGGGTGTGGTGGGTGGCCTCGGTGTGCAGGGTGACGAAGTCCCAGAAGGTGTCGTGCGCGCTCTGCGCCTGCGGGATCTCCCGGTCGGGGTGCGGCTTGCCGGCGTGGATGACGTCCGGGAACTTGATGGCGTCCTGGATGAAGAAGACCGGGATGTTGTTGCCGACCAGGTCGAAGACGCCCTCTTCGGTGTAGAACTTCGTGGCGAAGCCGCGGGTGTCGCGCACCGTGTCCGCCGAGCCGCGGGAGCCGAGCACCGTGGAGAAGCGCACGAACACGGGCGTCTCGACGTCCTTGCCGAGGAACGCGGCCTTGGAGACGTTGGCCGCCGTGCCGTATCCCTTGAACACCCCGTGGGCGGCGGCGCCACGCGCGTGCACGACCCGTTCCGGGATGCGCTCGTGGTCGAAATGGGTGATCTTCTCGCGCAGGTGGTGGTCCTGGAGCAGGACCGGCCCGCGGGCACCGGCCTTGAGCGAGTGGTCGGTGTCGTAGAGCCGGGCGCCCTGCGCGGTGGTCAGGAACGGGTCCGACTGGGCCCTGACGTCGGGGTCGGCGCCGGTGGGCCGGCCGGTGGCGCTGAGCCGGGCGGGCGCCGTCTGGTCGGCCTTGGGCGGCAGCGGTCCTGCCGGTTCGGTGGGTTCCTCCACCGTCGGCGGCTTGACGGTGGGCGTGCCCGGGACGCTGTCGGAGGGGGCGTCGCCGCGCAGGGCGTCCACGGCCTTCTCGGCGGTGGCCTTCAGGGGGTTCTTCTCGCTCATCTCACAGTCCAAGGGTCGGGGTGCCGCCTGGGTACCCCCGGCCCGTCCGCCGAACCGGTCGGGGCGGCCTGAGGCGGCGGCCTGAGGGGGCGGTCGGCGCGGACAAGGTCTTCGCACAGGCAAGACAAGGTCTTCGCACAGGCAATCAGAGGGTGTCAGAGGTTGCCATGCGGAACGTGGAGTGCGGGGCCGGGGCGCCGTCAGCGTGTCGCGGGCGGGGACGGCCTCGCGGGCCGGGGAACCGGTACGAGGGCTCGTTGTCCGGCCCGCGCGCCGCGACCCGGCCGGTGCGGACCCGGGGCCGCACGCCCGGGCCTTTAGGCGTGGCAGATGCGAATGTCCGTAAAGGCGGCGGTCCGGCCGGGGCGGCGCGGGTCAGGGGCGCATGAGGATCTTCACCGCGTCGTCCTCCTTGTGCTGGAAGATCTCGTACGCGTGCGGGGCCTCCTCCAGCGGCACATGGTGGGTGGCGAAGGTGTCCACGCCGAGCGGGTCCTCGTCGGTCAGCAGCGGCAGGATGTCGTCCACCCAGCGGCGGACGTTGGCCTGCCCCATCCGGAACTGGATCTGCTTGTCGAACATGGTCAGCATCGGCAGCGGGTCGGCCGCCCCGCCGTAGACGCCGCTGAGCGAGATCGTGCCGCCGCGCCGTACCAGCGCGATGGCCGTCTGGAGGGCGGCCAGCCGGTCCGTGCCCGCCTTCTCCGCGAGACGGGAACCCAGTGCGCGCGGCAGCAGCCCCGCCGCCTGCTGGGCGAGCCGGCCCATGGGGCTGCCGTGCGCCTCGGCGCCCACGGCGTCGATGACGCTGTCGGGCCCCCGCCCTCCGGTGCGGTCGCGGATCGCCTGCACCAGGTCGTCGGTGCTGTCGAAGTCCGAGAGGTCGAAGGTCTCGACGCCGCGGGCGTCCGCCCGGCGCAGCCGGGTGCTCACCAGGTCGACACCGAAGACCTGTCCCGCCCCCCGGTGCAGGGCGATCCGGCACGCCATGTCGCCGATCGGGCCGAGCCCCAGGACGGCGACCGAGCCGCCGGGCGGCACGGCGGCGTACTCCACCGCCTGCCAGGCCGTCGGCAGCACGTCGGACAGGTACACGAAGCGGTCGTCGGCCGGTCCCTCGGGCACCTTGATCGGCCCGTACTGGGCCTGCGGCACCCGCAGGTACTCGGCCTGGCCGCCGGGCACCGCGCCGTACAGCTTGGTGTAGCCGAAGAGCGCCGCGCCCATGCCCTGCTCGGTGACCTGGGTGGTCTCGCACTGGGTCTGGAGGCCCGCGCCGCACATCCAGCAGTGGCCGCAGGCGATCTGGAAGGGCACGACCACGCGGTCCCCGGGCCGCAGCCCCGTGACCTCGGACCCGACCTCCTCCACGATGCCCATGGGTTCGTGGCCCAGGATGTCGCCCGGAGTCATGAACGGCGTGAATATCTCGTACAGGTGCAGGTCGGAGCCGCACAGTCCGGTCGAGGTGACGCGGATGACAGCGTCCGTGGGCTGCTCGATCGCCGGGTCCGGTACGGAGTCCACGCTCACGTTCCGCTTGCCCTGCCAGGTGACCGCCCTCATCGGTGCGCTCCTTCCACTCGGTGACGCCGGGCGCGGAAGCCGCGTCCGGGAACGACGCGGCGCCGGGTACCCAGGACCCGGGTGCCGAGACGGCACGTCAGCGGCTTTCCGGCGACCGCCGCCGGGCGGGGCGGGTGTCGGTCACACAGGGTTCACCGATGCGGACAAAACGGGGTTTCCGCCAGGGCGCAACGGGGGACCCGGAACCGAACGGGCAAGACATGACAGGACCGCAGCACCGCAACGGAACCGGTCCCGGAGCGGGACCCGGAGACCAGAAGGAAGATGAGGCGCCGTGACCGCGGACGTCAGAAACGAGACAAGTTCCTCCCGTCGGACCGAGAGCGGATGGGCCGAGGCCCGCCGCCGGCCCCGTCACCCCATCCGCACCTGTGTACCGGCGACGGCCGACACAGAAGCCCGGCAGACCGAAGCGGGCCCCGACTGGAACATCGTCAGGGGCGAGGACTGACCGGTACCGGAGCCCGCGAGGGCGCCGGACACAGTACGGCCGGAGAGACGCAGCGTGCGTCTCTCCGGCCGTCCGCTCGCCGGACGCGGCTCCGCGGCTCCATGCGCGTACCGGTGTGACGAAAGTGCCGTGAGTCAACAGTGCGTTGACGGGGACCCGGTGTGACATGGGTGGAAACAGCGGACGCCCGGCGGGGCGCGGCAGCACGGAGACGGCCGCCGGGCCCGGTCCCGGCCCGCGACGGCGGCCGGCCCCGCACGCCGCGCGGACGTCCCCCGCGGAACGGGGGCCGGTGCCGTGCGCCTGAGGACGAGCGACGTGGAGGGCCCGGGCATGGGCCGGCAGCGGTGCGGCCGGGGCTTCCGCTACCTCGACCCGGCCGGGCGCACCATCACCGACGCCGCCGAGCGGGAGCGCCTGCAACGCCTGGTCATCCCGCCCGCCTGGCGGGACGTCTGGATCTGCCCCTGGCCCGAGGGCCACATACAGGCGGTGGGCACCGACGCCGCGGGCCGCCGCCAGTACCTCTACCACCACGCGTTCCGCGAGCAGCAGGAGGCCGCCAAGCACGAGCACGTGCTCCAGGTCGCCGCCGTCCTGCCCGAGCTGCGCGCCGAGATGCGGCAGAACCTGGCGGCGCGCGGCCTCGGCCGCGAACGGGTGCTGTCCTGCGCGGTACGCCTGCTCGACCTCGGCTTCTTCCGGATCGGCAACGAGTCCTACCGGCGCGACAACGGCACCTACGGACTGACCACGCTGCTGAAGGAGCACGCCGCCTGCCGGCACGGCGAGGTGTGCTTCACGTACCCCGCCAAGTTCTCCAAGACCCAGACCCGCGCCCTGGTCGACGAGCCGGTCTGCCGGGCGATGCGCTCGCTGCTGCGCCGGGAGGGCGGCGGCTCGCGGCTGTTCGTCTACCGCGACGGCGACACCTGGCACGACATACGGGCCGAGGACCTGAACACCTATCTGCGCGACCACACGGGCACCGACGTCACCGCCAAGGACTTCAGGACCTGGCACGCGACCGTGCTCGCCGCCGTCGCCCTCGCCGTGTCCTGGGAGGTCGCCGAGGACAGCAAGGCCGCCCGCAAACGCGCGATCGCCCGGGCGGTGCGCGAGGTCAGCGGCTACCTCGGGAACACCCCGGCGGTGTGCCGGGCGTCGTACATCAACCCGCGCGTGGTGGACCTCTTCGAGCAGGGCCGGACCATCGCCCCCGACCTCGACCGGCTCGGCGACGGGGCCGCCTTCGGGCAGCCCGCCACCCAGGGACCGGTCGAGGAGGCCGTGCTGCGCCTGCTGACGTGAGGCCGGGCGGCACGGGGATCTTGATGTGGCGGCACCGGGATCTTGGTGTGGGGGACGGGCCGCAGGGAACCCGGTTTCCGGATTTTCCGGCACAGCACAGCACAGGAACAGCACAGCACAGGAACAGCACAGGAGAGGACTCGCGCCGTGACCGACTCACCCGGCAAGAAGATCGTCGTCACCGGGGCCACCGGCAACGTGGGCACCAGCGTGGTGCGCCGCCTGAGCGAGGATCCGCAGGTCGGCTCGGTGCTCGGCCTCGCCCGCCGGATTCCGGACTGGTCGCCGCCCGGCGTCTCGTGGGAGGCGATGGACCTCTCGGAGGACGTCGACCCGGTCGAGGCGTTCCGCGGCGCGGACGCCGTGATCCACCTGGCCTGGCGGTTCCAGCCGGCCCGCAACCCCGCCGTCACCTGGCGCAGCAACGTGCTGGGCAGCGTCCGGGTCTTCGAGGCCGTCGCCGAGGCGGGCGTCCCGGCCCTGATCCACGCCTCCTCCGTGGGCGCCTACTCGCCGGGCCCGGACGACCGGACCGTGGACGAGTCGTGGCCCACGCACGGCTGGCCCGAGGCGGCGTACACCCGCGAGAAGGCGTATCTGGAACGGGTCCTGGACACCTTCGAGAGGGACCACCCCGAGACACGCGTGGTACGGATGCGGCCCGCGTTCCTGTTCAAGCAGGAGGCGGCCAGCGAACAGCGGCGCATTTTCGGCGGACGCATGCTGCCCGGCCCGCTGCTGAAGCCGGAGTCGCTGCCGGTCGTGCCGGACATCCCGGGACTGCGCTTCCAGGCCCTGCACACGGAGGACGCCGCGGAGGCGTACCGGCTGGCGGCGCTGCGCGACCTGCGCGGCGCCTTCAACATCGCCGCCGACCCGCCGCTGGACGCCGGGGTGCTCGGCGAGCTCTTCCACTCCAGGACCGTACGTCTGCCGAGCGCGGTGGCGCGCTCCGGGCTCGCGGCGGCCTGGGCGCTGCACCTCGTCCCGGCGTCGCCCGGTCTCTTCGACGCCGTGCTGCGGCTGCCGCTGATGGACTGCACGCGGGCCCGCACGGAGCTGGGCTGGGCGCCCCGGCACACCGCCCTGGAGGCGGTGGAGGAGTTCCTGGAGGGCGTGCGCGGCGGCTCCGGCCTGGAGACCGCCCCGCTCCAGGGACACAAGGTGGGCTGACCCCGCCCGTACCGACGTACCGAGTAGTCGCAAGCAGTGGAAGGACACTTATGACCGGCAACGGGCCCAGGAACCCCGTCGACAGCGGGTCTCAGAACCCCGTCGAGAAGCACCCGCGCCCCGAGTTCCCGCAGCAGGACCAGCAGCACCCCGGCTGGACCGGGCCCATGGACCCGCCGCCCGACCACGGCGAGGAGTCCTACCGGGGCAGCGGGCTGCTCGCCGACCGCAAGGCGCTGCTGACGGGCGGGGACTCCGGCATCGGCCGGGCCGTCGCGCTCGCCTTCGCCCGGGAGGGCGCGGACGTCGTCTTCACCCATCTGCCGGACGAGGCGGACGAGGCCCGCGAGACCGCCCGCCTCGTCGAGGACGCCGGGCGCAAGGCCGTCGCGGTGCCCTGCGACATCCGGGAGGAGGAGCAGTGCCGCCGGCTGGTGGACCGCGCCGTCGCCGAGTTCGGCCGGGTCGACATCCTGGTCAACAACGCCGCGTACCAGATGGCGCAGTCCGGGGGCATCGCGGACATCACCACCGAGCAGTTCGACCGGGTGGTCCGGACGAACCTGTACGGCATGTTCTGGCTGTGCAAGCTGACGCTGCCGCACATGCCCGCGGGCGGCTCGGTCATCAACACCACGTCGGTGCAGGCGTACAAGCCCAGCCCGCACCTGCTCGACTACGCCACGACCAAGGGCGCGATCGTCACCTTCACCCAGGGGCTGGCCCAGATGGTCGCCTCCGACGGCATCCGCGTCAACGCGGTGGCGCCGGGCCCGGTCTGGACGCCGCTGATCCCGGCGACGCTGCCGGACACCACCGAGTTCGGCAAGCAGGCACCGCTGGGACGGCCCGCGCAGCCCGCCGAGATGGCGCCCGCCTATGTGTTCCTGGCCTCCCCGCGGTCGAGTTACATCACCGCGGAGATCGTGAACGCCACCGGCGGCACGCCACTGCCCTGACCGGATGCGACGAGTGAGGCGAATGAAGCAGTGGGGGAAACCGGACGGGCAGGCCGTCGTCCGCGCCCTGACCTGGGAGGCCGGGGCGGTCTGGTGGTCGGTGCGGCGGGCGTTCACCGACGCGGGGCCCGAACGCGACACGGCGGTGCAGTCGCTCAAGGCGGCCGCGGCGGCGGTGCTGGCCTGGGCGGTGGCCGGCTGGTGGTGGGACGCGCCCATGGCGCTGATGGCGCCGTGGACCGCCCTGTTCCTGATGCACAGCACCGTCTACCGGTCGCTGCTCTCGGCGTTCCAGCAGTTCGTCGTGGTACTGATCGGGACACTGATCGCCGCCGGGGCCGCGGTGCTCACCCACAACGCGATGGCCGCGATGGCGCTGGCCCTCCCGCTGACGGTGCTCCTGGGCAACTACGCCCGGCTCGGCACCCACGGGCTCTACGCGCCGACCGCCGCGCTGTTCGTCCTCGCCTACGGCTCCTACACCGGCTACGACATCGTGCACCGGCTGCTGGAGACGCTGCTCGGCGCGGGCATCGGCGTCGCGGTCAACGCGCTGGTGCTGCCCCCGGTGCACGGCCGCCGGGTGGGCCGGCTGCGGGCCCAACTCCCCGACGGGTGCGCCGAGTTGCTGTATGAGGCCGCCGACGGGGTGAGCGAGGGGTACGGCGAGGACGACGCGCACGGCTGGTACGAGAAGGCGCGCAGGCTCACCGACGTGGTGGCCGATCTGCGCGACACGCGCCGCTGGTCCGACGAGAGCTACCGGGTGAACCCCGGCCGCCGGATGCGCCGCGGGCCCGCCGTGCCGCCGGCCGGCTGGGAGTTCGCCTGGGACCAGGTCACCGAGAACACCGTGACGACGATGCGGACCCTGGCCGATGCGGCCCGGCGGCCCGTGCTGCCGTCCGGGGTGCCGGACGCGCTGTCCGCGGTGCTGCGGGCGGCGGGCGACGTGTGCCGGTGCGGCGACCCCGACCACGCGCGCGAGGGCGGGGTGGACGGACAGCAGGGCGAACGCAGGCGCGCCCTGGCCCGCGCCTCGGCCGCGCACCGCCGCCTGCGCACCCTGTACGCGGCCCGGGACGTCCCTTTGACATCGACGGCCGGAGCCGTACTGGCCGACACCCGCCGCCTCCTGACCGCCCTGCTCCGCGTCTCGGACCCGACGGCCGCCACGGCCCCGGCAGCCTCCGCCGACCGGGCGCCGCGGCAGCACGCGAGCCGCTGAGCGGGGGTGCGGGCGGGCGCCGGGCGGCGGAGCCACGGGATAGCGGGCCCCGGGCGCCGGGGTGGCCAGGGCTCCCTGCCATGCCGCCTGCCCGGCGGCGCGCCGGCCTGGGAGCCACTGAGCGGGCGGGCGGGGGCCGGTCCGGCGGGCCCGCCGGACCGCCGGTCTCGGGCTCCCGGGTCCGCGCGCCCGCGTGCCCGTTGGCCCCGCGCGCACGCGGACCGCCGTGTCGCGTCGCGGTCCTGGCCAGGTGGCTGAAGCCGACGGGTTACCCGCTGATCGCGGGGTACCCGGCAGCCATGATGGCGACAGAGTATGAGCTGGCTGTTTCGAACCATGCGTGGGCCGTGCTGATCGCGTTCGTCTGCGGCCTCATCATCGCGGGCGCCCTGATCTGGGCGGTCCGGATGGGCATCGACGTGCGCCGGCGCGAGCCGGCCCCGCCGCGCCCCGACGAGCAGCCCAGGCTGCCCGACGGCGGTCCCATCGGCGAGACGCTCGAGACACGGGAGCCGGACGAGATCCCGGTCGCAGGCGACGAGAGCGAGCGGCTCAGGCCGAACAACCTCCACCCGTGGCCGACCAAGCGCGCCGACGAGCAGCCGGCCGGGCGTCCGCGCTGGGACCGCGGTTCCAGCGGCTCCTTCGGCGGCGGCGGTCCGGGCCGCACCTGACCGTCCCGGGCGGGCGGGGCGGGGGACTGGACGGGTACTGGGGTTCGGACAAGCAGCCCCGTTGGGCTCTCCGTGGCCGTACGGCGCGGAGGGCTCAGCCCTGTGCGGCCGTCCAGCCGCCGCCCGCCCGTTCCGTCAGCAGCGCGAGGGAACGGAGCGGCCGGCCCGCTGCGGCCGCGGCGGCCTGGAAGCGCACGATGCGCCGGCCCCACACGCCGCCGCCCGCCGCCGGGCCGCTGGTGTCGGGTGCCCTTCCGTGGGCGGGTCCTGCGCCTGCCCCGCCCGGCCCGTCCTCGTGGTCGTCCGGGCCGTCGTCATCCGGGGCCGGGCCGTCGTGGTCCGGCACCCAGCCGTCCGGGCCGTCGTGGTCGAGGACCCCGCCGTCCAGTCCGCCGTGGTCCGGGTCCCCGTAGTCCGGGACCCCGTGGCGCGGACCGCCGTGGTCCGGGACCCTGGCGTCCGCGACCCGGTCGTCCGGGCCGCCTTGGTCCGGGATCCGGCCGTCCGGGACCCCGTTGTGCGGACCGCCGTGGTCCGGGACCCTGCCGTCCGCGACCGGGTCGTCCGGGCCGCCTTGGTCCGGGATCCGGCCGTCCGGGACCCCGTTGTGCGGGCCGCTGTGATTCAGGACCCCGTTGCCCGGGACTCCGTCACCCGCGCCGCCGCCAGCCCCGGCGTCGGGGGTCGCGGCGCCGAACAGCGACCGCGTCCCCGTGAGTGACAGCAGCCGGTCCACCGCGGGCGCGGCGGACGGGACCGTGACCGTCTTGCCCTCGGTGAGCGCGCGCCGGCGTATCCGCAGCAGCACGTTGAGCCCGGCGCAGTCGCAGAACCCGACGCCGCTCAGATCGACGTCCACACCCCGGGCGGACCGGGTGAGCGCCTCGCCCAGCGTCCGCTGGAGGGCCGCTTCCGCGTCCAGGTCGATGTCACCGGACACCGTCACCCGCACACGGTCGCCCGCCCGACGCGACTCGGCCCGCAACCACCCGGGCCGACGGCCGGCCGACGGCCACGCCGCCCGCGACCGGGCCCCGTGCCCACTTCCGCCACCTCCGCCGAACCGAGCGGAGGGCGCGTGTTCCGACATGGCATTCGCTCCCCAGGCATCCACCGGACTCCGGCCTCACCCAGAGTCGGCCCCGTGCCGTTACACGTCAATAGATACACGAACTTTGTTTCGCCCTTTTGAATGCCTGAATGGTACGTCATATGCTGGGGCGCATGGGTGAAGTACCTGAGGCACACACGGGGTGGACGTTCCTCACCAATCACGCGCGCGTCATGGCCGCGATCGCCGAGGACCACACCACGCGGATCCGTGACATCGCCGCGCGGTGCCGGCTGACCGAGCGCGCGGTGCAGAAGATCATCGCGGACCTGGAGCGGGACGGCTACCTCACCCACACCCGCCAGGGGCGGTCCAACGAGTACCGCATCGAGGAGGGGACCATACTCCGGCACCCCGCCGACGCCGGACTGACGGTGGGCGACCTGCTGTCCCTCCTCGCCCAGCACGACCGCGAACACGGCGACCACGACGATCAGGACCGGGACGCGCACCACCGGTCCTAGGGCGCCTTCGCCGACGCCGAGCGGAGCCGCACCCCGCGTACGGCGATTGGCGCTGATCGGGTGGGTACAGGGGCGACGGTTGCGGGTTGAATCGAATGAGCCACGGCTGTCGACCGGCCGGCTCAGCGAACCGGCCCTGTCCACGTACCGGCCCTGTCCACGTACCGGCCCTGTCCACGTACCGGCCACGCCCGCGCACCGGCCCCGCCGGAGGAGGCTCCGTGATCGCCGCTCCCGAACCCGGACTGACCGGACGCGAACTCGTCGGGCGGGCCGTGTCGATGCGGCCCGCGCTGCCGGAACGGCAGCCGGAGACGGAGCGCCTGACGCACTGTCCGCAGGCGACCCACGACGACTTCCTGCGGGCCGGCTTCTACCGGATGCTCCAGCCCCGCGGGTACGGCGGATACGAGTGCGGACTGCCCGCCTTCTACCGCGTCGTCACCGAGATCCCCCGCGGCTGTCCCTCCACCGGCTGGGCGCTCTGACCGCCGCGCACGTCCTCCAGGTCGCCACGCTCTTCGAGGAGAAGGCCCAGGACGAGCTCTTCGGCGCCGACGGCGACTTCAGAGCCGCTTCCACCGTGGTGCCGGTCGGCGTCGCCGAGCCCGGTGGCGAAGGCCACGTCGTGCGGGAGGCCGGCCTGCTCGACCTGCCGGTGGAGGGCGGCTCACCGGGATCCGTGCTGCACGGCAACCCCATGTACGCCGGGCGCGCCGCCGCCTTCTTCCACGGCGAACTCGCCGCCATCATGATCGGCACCGCGTACGCGGCGGCCGACGAGTACGCCCGCCTCGTCGCCGCGCGACCGCTCGTCCTCGATCCCGCGCACACCCGCGCCGACCTGCACGACTACCAGCGGCACCTGGGCGAGGCGCTGGGCACGGTCCACCTGGCGGAAGCCGCGCTGCAACGCACCGCCGAGGACTGGACGGAGGCGTGCGGGCGCAACGTCTCTGGCGAGGCGCCGTTCACCACCGCCGTCGACAACCGCCTGGCCCTGGTCTTCCTGGAGGCCGGGCGGCTGGCCTGGAACGCGCTCCAGGGCATCCTCTTGCGCACCACGGGCTACCGCCACGCGCGCGACGGCGAACGGACGCAGCGCTACTTCCGTGACGCGGCCACGTACTGGACGCACGTCGGGCCGAGTATGGCGGAGCCGCTCCAGCGGCGGGTGGGCCGCGACCGGCTCGGACTGCCCTCGGACGACATCCCGCTGGTGCCCTGAGCGCCCGCCTCGGCGCCGGGCCGAGGACCGGCCCCGACCGGGATGAATGCCCCGGCCCGCTTCGGGTACGCGACGGGGGTTGCGCCGGGGACGGATGTTGACCGCTCCCGACCGACTGCCTGTCCGTACTACTGGGGAATTCGTCATGGAGACACCTTCGAACGACCGCATCACGCACGTGAACGGCTCCGTGCCGGCGACTCCGGCGCAGGAGGCGCTGGACACGCTCGCCCGGGACACCGAGGACACGGCGGCGCTCGACACGCTGGCCGGCAGCGAGGTGCTCGTCCCCGTGCCCGACGACGCCGCCGAGGAGGACGCCGTCGACCCCACGGCCGTGGCGCTGCCCGTGCTCGACGCGCCGGGCGGGGACCAGGTGGTGCCGGTGTTCACCTCGGAGCTGGAGATGGCCGGGCTGCTGCCCTCCGTCTCGCGCTACCGCCTCGTCCCGCTGGGCGCGCTGGCCTCGCAGTGGCCGGCCGGTGAGCTCTCCCTGACGATCGACGCCAGCTCGCCGCACGGCCTGACGCTCACCTCGGAGGGCGTACGCACCCTGCTGGCCCGCCCGCAGGGCTGACCGGCGCGGCAGGGGGCTGAACGGCGCCGACTCCGCTCAGCCCCCGCTGACGGCTTGTCACAAGCCGCGAGCGACCAAGGTAGGCGCCCACCCCGCCCCGGGCACACCGCGGAACGCGGTTGCTGTCCGGAAAACGCAACGGGGAGGCGAGGAGGGAAGGCGCCCTCGGAGAGGGCGGCCGGAGGGCGGATCCGGACGACCGGGGGCGAAGGGCCGGATTCAGGCGGCCAGCGTCCGGGCCAGCGCCTCGCGCTGCCGCGGCAGCGCCTCGGCGTGCAGATCGCGGCCCTTGTCGGTGAGGGCCACCCAGACCCCGCGCCGGTCCTCCCGGCAGATGGTGCGCTCCACGAGGCCGTCCTTCTCCAGCCGGCCGATCAGCCGGGAGAGAGCACTCTGGCTCAGGTGCACCCGGTCGGCGATGTTCTGCACGCGGCACTGCTCCTCCGCCTGCGCGGCCGCCCCCGTGACGAGGATGTCGAGCACCTCGAAGTCACTGGCGCCGAGGCCGAACGGATGCAGCGCGCGGTCGATCTCGCACATCGTGCGGGCGTGCACCGACAGGATGTCCCGCCACCGCTCCGCGAGCCGGTCGGCGGCGGTCCCGGCGTTCTTGGCTGCCATGTGTGCACGGTAACAGACATCACGGTGTTCGTTGAGAATGCAACTAGTGCAGGCGCATCGAACCGCTGAGTGCAGGCTTCTCCACGCGCGGCCGGAGCCGGGGCCGGCTCAGGCCGACCGGCGGCGGACCAGCTCCGTGGGCAGGATCACCGCGGCCGGGTCGTCGCCGCCGATCTGCGCGAGCAGCACCCGTACCATCTCGGCGCTGATCCGGTCCCAGGGCTGCCGGATCGTGGTGAGGGCGGGCGAGGCCGCCACGGCGGCGGGGGAGTCGTCGAACCCGCCGACCGCCACGTCCTCGGGGACCCGGCGGCCAGCCCGGTGCAGCGCGGTGAGGACCCCCTGCGCCATCAGGTCGGAGGCGACGAAGACCGCGTCCATGTCCGGGACCCGCGCCAGCAGCGCCCCGGCGCCCGCCTCGCCGCTGTCCCGGCTGTAGTCACCGGCGACGACGAGCCGTTCGTCGGCCTCGACACCCGCCTCGGCGAGCACCTCGCGGTAGCCCGCGAGCCGCTCGACACCGCCCGGGGTGTCGAGCGGACCGGTCACCACACCGATCCGGCGGCGGCCCAGCGACAGCAGGTGGCGCACCATGTCACGGGCGCCGTCGCGGTCGTCCGCGGCCACGTAACTGACCTTGGAGCCGAGGCCGATGGGCTTGCCGCAGGCGACCAGCGGCACCCCGGCCGCCTTCAGCTCCTCGGCCACCGGGTCGCCGGAGTGGCTGGAGACGAGCAGCACCCCGTCGACGTGTCCCGCCGTGATGTAGCGCGTCAGGCGGCGCCGTTCGTCCCTGGTGCCCGCGAGCATCAGTAAGAGGGGGACGTCGTGCGCGGCCAGCGCCTGGGTGCAGCCGCGCAGCAGGACGTTGAAGTTGGGGTCCTCGAAGAACCGCTCCTGGGGCTCCGTCAGAAGGAAGCCGACGGAGTCGGAGCGGCCGGTGATCAGGGAGCGGGCGTGCCGGTTCACCACGTAACCCGTCCTGCGGATGGCGGCCTCGACCGCCTCCCGCGCCGTCGGGCTGACGTAGTGGCCGCCGTTCAGGACCCGGGAGACGGTGCCGCGCGAGACTCCGGCCTCGCGCGCCACGTCGTGGATCGTCGGCGGCCTGCGCCTGCCCCCGGTCGGCTGCCCGGTCACGACTTCACGGCCCCGGAGAGCAGGTCGAGGCTCCAGAACCGCTGGATGAGAAGGAACAGGGCGATGAGCGGCAGGACCGCGAGCAGCGCGCCGGTGATCACCAGGCTGTACAGCGCCGGGGCGGTGGCGCCCTGCGAGAGGAGGGTGTAGAGACCGACGGTGACCGGGAACCGCTCGTCGTCGCTGAGCATGATGTACGGCAGCAGGAAGTTGTTCCACACCGCCACGAACTGGAACAGGAAGACCGTCACCAGGCCGGGGATCATCATGGGCAGCGCGATCCGGGTGAAGATCCGCCACTCGCTCGCACCGTCCACCCGCCCGGCCTCCACCACGTCCGAGGGCACCGCCGCCGCGGCGTAGATCCGCGCGAGGTAGACGCCGTACGGGGACAGGATCAGGGGCAGCAGCACGGAGGCGTAGGAATCCGTGAGGTCGGCCTTGGCCAGCAGCAGGTACTGCGGGATCGCCAGGATCACCGGCGGCACGAGCACACCGGTGAGCAGGACGTTGAAGACGGCCTCGCGGCCTCGGAAGCGGTAGACGGCGAGCGCGTAGCCGCTCAGCGCGGAGACGGCCGTGGAGAGCAGGGCGCCGAGGCCCGCGTAGAGGGCCGAGTTGGCCATCCACCTCCAGTAGACGCCGTCGCGGTAGGCGTTGAGGTCCTTCACGTTCTGGGTGAAGCCGGTGCCCGGCCAGAACGTGAAGGTGGAGAACAGCTCGCGGCCCGACTTGGTGGCCGCGATCGCCACCCAGGCCACGGGGAGCAGGCAGTACAGCGCCCCCAGCAGCAGGGTGGCGGTCGGAACGAGACCGGGCCGGCGTCGCCGCGGCGCCCGTCGCCTGGCGCCGGGCCTGGTACCGGGCCTGGTGCCGGCGGCCGTCGCCGGCTTGCGGACGGCGTGAGAACTCATCGCGCTTCACCTTGCTTGGTACGGGAGTTCGCGACACGCAGGAAGCCGAAGGACAGCACCAGCGTGACGACGGCGATCAGCACCGCGGAGGCGGCCGCCGCATGGATGTCACCCTTGACGAAGGCGTCCTGGTACACCTTCATCAGCGGGCTCCAGGTCGTGGGCACGGAGTTGGTGAGGGGCTTGAGCGTGGTCGGCTCGCTGAACACCTGGAGCGTGGCGATGACCGAGAAGAAGAAGGTGAGCACCAGCGAGGGCGTCACCATCGGCACCTTGATCCGCAGGGCGATCTGAAGCGGCGTGGCACCGTCCAGCTTCGCCGCCTCGTACACCTCGGCCGGGATGGACCGCAGCGAGGTGTAGATGACGATCATGTTGAAGCCCGTACCGCCCCAGACCGCGATGTTGGACAGGGCCAGGTACAGCGGGCCGCCGTCCAGGAGGTCCGGCTGCGGCATGCCGAGCTTGTCGAGCACGAAGTAGAAGGGGCTGACGTCCGGCAGGTACAGGAAGCCCCACAGCAGCGCGGCGACGACACCGGGAACGGCGTACGGCAGGAAGATCGCGAGCCGGGTGAAGGGGGCGAACCGGACCCGGTCGGAGTCGAGCATCAGCGCGAAGACCAGCGCGAGGCCCAGCATGACCGGTACCACGATGGCGCCGTAACCGAGCACGCGCAGGGCGCCGTGCAGCAGCTCGGAGTCGTGCAGCGCGTCCGTGTAGTTCTCCAGGCCCGCCCACACCTCGTGCCGCGCCCCCGACCCCAGGCCTAGGCCGCTGACCTGGACCTTGTGGAGGCTGAGCCACGCCGTGTAGCCGATGGGCAGGACGAAGAAGAGGAGGAAGAGAACCGCGGCGGGCACGAGGAAGAGATAGGGCGCGCCGCGCCCCCGTTCCGGGACGCGGGTGTGCGTGGTGCGGGCGTGCGAAGCGCGGGCGTACGGGGCCTTGGAGGCCCCGTACGCCCGCCGGTGTGACGTGGTCACTCCGCGACCTCGAAGCCCTGCTTCTTCAGGTCCGCGACCGTGGCCTCCTGCATCTTCTGCAACGCGGCGCCGAAGTCCGACTTGTTCTTCGCGGCGGTGCCGAAGGCGTCGTTGAACGTCGAGTAGGCCACGTTGACGTTCGGGCCCCACGCCGACGGAGCGGTCTGCTCGGCGATCCTGGAGGCCTGCGGGTAGTAGTCCGACTGGTTGGAGAAGAAGGCCGGCGGCTCCTGGAACGCCTCACTGGTCTGCGCGGTGGTGGCGGCGGGGTAGATGCCGCCCTCCTTGGCGAGCGTGGTGAGCGACTCGGGGTCCGTGTTCAGCCACTTGATGAACTTGACCGCGGCGTCCTGGTGCTTGGAGTCCGTGGTGACGGCGGTCGAGGAACCGCCCCAGCTACCGGTGAGCATGCCGTCGGAGGCCGACCACTGCGGGAGCGGCGCCATGGCCCACTTGTTCTTGGTGTCGGGGGCCGCGGTGACGAGGGCGCTCGGCGCCCAGACCGCGCTCACCCAGGCGATCTGCTCGCCGGTGTTGAGCGCCTTGTTCCAGGCCGGGCTGTACATCGGCTGGTTGTCGATGGCGCCCTCCTTGACGAGACCGCCCCAGAAGTCGGCGACCTTCTGCGTCGGGGCGTCGTCGATGGCGACCTTCCACTTGTCGCCCGAGGTGGTCCACCACTGGGCGCCCGCCTGCTGCGAGAGGCCCGCGAAGAGCCCCGAGTCGTTGGCGGAGAACGTGGTCAGGTACTTGTCCGGCGCCTTCTCCTTCAGCGTCCGGGCGGTCTCGGCGAACTCGTCCCAGGTCGTCGGGACGGTCAGCTTGTACTTCTTGAACATGTCCTCGCGGTAGAAGAACATCATCGGCCCGGAGTCCTGCGGGATCGCGTAGACCGCGTCCGTGCCCAGCGTGGTCTGCTGCCAGACGCCCTCGGCGAAGTCGGAGTCGACGCCGTCCACCTTGCTGGATATGTCGGCGACCGCGTCATTGCTGACCAGCGTCGGCAGCGCCTGGTACTCGGCCTGCACCAGGTCGGGCGCCTTCTTCGCCTTGTGCGCGGTGAGGATCTTGGTGATGAGGGGGTCGCCGCCCACCTGCTTCTTGTAGTTGACCGTGATCTGGGCTTCCTTGCCCGGTCCCTTGTTCCACAGGTCCACGGCCTTCTCAGTGCCCGGCGCCCAGGCCCAGTACGTCAGCGTCACCGGACCCGATTCGGCCGTGTCGTCCGACGAGCCGCAGGCCGCGAGACCGGTGGTGCCGAGTGCGACGGCAACCGTACTGGCCGCAAGGCGGCGGAATCTTGCAAATGGCACGAGTGGTTCTCCCCTGACCAACCATGGTCTCCGCCTGCTGCGGACGACCTGCCACGCTTCAGGCGCTGAGCGCCGGGCGTTTGTGAGCGCTCACAGTAGAGAAACACCCCGCACGCTTGTCAACTGAGGTTAGTGACCGGCTAAGTTGACCTCCCACCTCTGGGAATATCTGTGCACGTTCCCAACTGATCGACTCACGGGAGAGATCCATGTCGGAGACCACCCCGAAGGGCCTCACCCGGCTCGCCTTCGGAGGGGACTACAACCCCGAGCAGTGGCCGGAATCCGTCTGGGCCGAGGACGTCCGGCTGATGCGCGAGGCGGGCGTCACCATGGTGAGCGTCGGGATATTCTCCTGGGCGCTGCTCGAACCGGCCCGGGGGGTCCACGATTTCGGCTGGCTGGACCGCCTGCTCGACCTGCTGCACGAGAACGGCGTCCGCGCCGACCTCGGCACGCCCACGGTGGCGCCGCCCGCCTGGTTCTACCGGGAGCACCCCGAGGCGCTGCCCGTCGCCGCCGACGGCACCCGCTACGCGTTCGGCTCCCGCGGCGCCATCTGCCACAGCAACGCCGACTACCGCGCCGCCGCCGCGGCCGTCACCACCGAACTGGCCACCCGGTACGGCGACCACCCCGCGCTCGCGCTCTGGCACGTCCACAACGAGTACGGCGTCCCCGTCTCGGCCTGCTACTGCGAGAGCTGCGCCGCCCACTTCCGCCGCTGGCTCGCCCGGACCTACGGGACCGTCGACGCGGTCAACGAGGCCTGGGGCACCGCCTTCTGGGGCCAGCGCTACGCGGACTTCGGCCAGATCGAGCCGCCCCGGCTGACCCCGACGGTCGGCAACCCCGGCCAGGCGCTCGACTACAAGCGCTTCGCCGACGCCACCATGCGCGAGAACTTCACGGCCGAACGCGACATCCTGCACCGCCTCGCCCCCGGCATCCCGGTCACCACCAACTTCATGACCGCGCTCAGCCAGTGCGAGACCGTCGACTACTGGGCCTGGGGCCGCGAGGTCGACCTCGTCTCCAACGACCACTACCTGATCACCGACGGCCGCCGCACCCACGTGAACCTCGCGATGGCCGCCGACCTCACCCGCTCCGTCGCCGGCGGCGCCCCCTGGCTGCTGCTCGAACACTCCACGTCGGGCGTCAACTGGCAGGCCCGCAATCCGGCCAAGGCCCCCGGCCAGATGGCCCGCAACTCCCTCGCGCACGTGGCCCGCGGCTCCGAGGGCGCCATGTTCTTCCAGTGGCGGCAGTCCCGGCGCGGCGCCGAGAAGTTCCACTCGGCGATGGTGCCGCACGCGGGCACCGACTCCCGGGTGTGGCGCGAGGTCGTCGAGCTCGGCGCCTCCGTCGAGGCCCTGGCCCCGGTCAGGGGCACCCGCACGGTCGCCGACGCCGCGCTGCTGTGGGACTGGCACTCCTGGTGGGCGCAGACCCTGCCGTGGCGCCCCAGCGAGGACCACGACGCCCGCGAACGCGCCGACGCCTTCTACGAGGCGCTGTACGACCGCCACGTCACGGTCGACTTCGCCCACCCGGAAGCCGACTTGTCGGCCTATCCCCTTGTCGTCGTACCGGCCCTGTACCTGATGACCGAGGCCGCGGCGCTCAACGTCCGCGCCTACGTCGAGAACGGCGGCACGCTCGTCGTCTCGTACTTCTCCGGCATCGTCGACGAGCACGACGCGGTGCACGACGGCGCGTACCCGGGGGCGCTGCGGGACGTGCTCGGGCTGACCGTCGAGGAGTTCTCGCCGCTGCTGAAGGACGACCGGGTGCGCCTGACCGGTCCCGACGGCGCCGAGCTCTGCGGTGACGTGTGGAGCGAGTTCGTGGTGGAGCGCGGAGCGGAGACCGTGTACCGCTACGCCGACGGGCTCGCGGCGGGCCGCCCGGCCGTCACCCGGCACCGGTTCGGCGCCGGCACGGCCTGGTACGTGTCCACCCGGCTCGGCGTCCAGGGGCTCGACGCCGTGCTCGGCCTGGCCGCCGGGGACGCCGGAACCGCCCCGCGCGCCGAGCTGCCGCGGGACGTCGAGGTCGTGCGCCGCACCGGCGAGGCGGGCACCTTCGTCTTCGCCGTGAACCACACCGCGTCCGACGCCGAGGTGCCGCTGGAGACGCCCGGCGCCGAACTCCTCACCGGCGAGCGCGCCGCCGGAAGCCTCGCGGTGCCCGCGGGCGCGGTCCGCGTCGTACGCCTCGACGGCTGACCGGCTCGGCGGCCCTTCCCCCGGCGAGCCGTCGCTCTCGCCGGGGGAAGGCCGGTGTCCGTCCTGCGGCATTCGCTTCTGCGCGACCGGTCTGTCGTACTACGGTTGTCCGCACGGCTCGTTCGTGGACTTCCAGCCATGCCGGACGACGCGGCGACCCGCTACAACAAGCCGGTGTTCGCGGCCGGGACGGCGTACCCGCTCCGGCCCGGCCGCGACGACTCGCTCACCAACATCATCGACACGACCGGTGAGCCGGTCTCCGGTCACACGGCCCCGACGGCCGGGCGGACCGCCCGGCCGCGGGACGTGACGAACATCGTGGAGGCCGTCCCGAACGGCCGTGGCCTGGGCGTCCTCCCCCGGGAGACCACTGGACCACGGTCACGGGGCAACGGCTGGGATCCCACCGCGGACGCGGCCCCGGGCAAGGGCTGGGCGCACCGGGCGCTGCGCGGCCACGACGCCACGGCGCTCGCGGCCACGTCGTGGTCCGGCCACCGCCGGGCAGGCCGGGGTCCGGCCGTTGACACGGCGGCCGGGCCCTTCGGCCCGCTACCGTTCGGTACACGGCCCCCACACCCGCCGGCCCTCTCGGGAGAAGGGCCCCGGCGGGCCGTGCGCGTCACGTCGGGCCGTGGGACAAGGGGCCGGGACGGCCGTGGACGGAGGGGGACTCCATGCTCAAGCTTCCCGTCGGCAGGACCCGCCTGGACATCCTGGAGTGGATGCGCAACCCCGCACAGGACGCCCCGGCGTCCGGCGGCGGCGCGCTCGTCGCGGAGGGCGTCAGCCCGCCCTCCGTCGCCGCCGCGCTCGGCATCAGCCTGCCCGTCGCCACCGCACACCTCGAACTCCTCGCCCGGCTGGGCCTGCTGCGGACCGAGGGCAGCGGGGACCGCACCCGCTACCGCCGCGACGAGTACCGCATCGCCGAGGTCGCGCACCTCTTCGAGAAGGGCTGGTAGGACGGCAGCGGCCGGTAGGACGGCCGGTAAGCCCCTCGGCCCCCGGGGCACGGACCCGGAGCCTGGGAAGACGCCCCGCCCACCACGACGAATGTCCCCGTGACGAACGTCCGCCCGCCACGACCAACGGGAGTACAGCGCATGACCCCCTTCCGCGGCTCCGCTCGCCCCGGCACGCTCACACCCCGGCGGTACGTCCGGATCGGCGGGCAGGGACCCGAGGACGTCGTCGCCGACGACCGGGGCCGGGTGCTGACCGGCGTCGCGGACGGCCGCGTACTGCGCATCGACGGGCTCACCCTCCCCGGCAGCCCGCGCGTCGAGGAGCTGGCCAGGACCGGCGGCAGGCCCCTGGGCCTCGCGCTCCACCCGGACGGCTCCCTGCTGGTCTGCGACGCCGAGCGGGGCCTGCTGGCCGTCGACCCGGAGCACGGGACCGTACGGGTGCTCGCCGACTCGGCGGCGGGCGAACCGCTGCGCTTCTGCAGCAACGCGACCGTGCTCTCCGACGGCACCGTCTGCTTCACCGTCTCCAGCCGCCGCCACCCCCTGGAGCACTGGATCGGGGACCTGGTCGAGCACACCGGTACCGGCCGGCTGCTGCGCCTCGCCCCGGACGACAAGGAGCCGGAAGTCGTCGTGGACGGGCTCCGGTTCGCAGGCGGGGTGGCGGCCTCGGCCGACGAGTCGTTCCTCGTCGTCGCGGAGACCGGGGCGCGGCGGCTGACCCGGGTCCGGCTCACCGGTCCGGCGGCCGGACGCCACGACGTACTCGCCGACGACCTGCCGGGCGCGCCCGACAACATCTCGCGCACCCCCGGCGGCCCCCTCTGGGTCGCGCTGGCCGGACCCCGCGTCCCCGGCCTGGACCTGCTGCACCGCCGCGGCCCCGGTGTCCGGCGGGCCGCCGCCCGCGCCGCGCTCCGCGTCCCCTACCGGCCGACCGGGTACGCCGGTGTCCTCGCCGTCGACGACCACGGCCGCACCGTCCACCACCTGGAGCGCAGGCACGGCGGGTTCCGCATGGTCACCGCCGTCTGCGAGACCGGCGGGCGGCTGGTCCTCGGCAGCATGTGGGAAGCCGGCGTCGCCGTCTGTGAACCGCCCGCCACCGGCTGACCCGTACGCGCGGCCGGACCCCCACGGCGTTACCCTGGTCTGCGGCCGCGACCCGATGCGCGGCGCGGCGGTGGGGCCCGCCGCACCCAACCGCGGCACCGTCGCCGCCAACGGTCCCTACTTGCAGTGCGGTACCTCCTGGTCACGGCCGGGAGGAGCGCGCCCGGCACGCCGGGTCCCGGCGAGTAGGAGAGACACGTTCATGGCACGCCCGCAGCACGAGGCACTCGGCGCCGCCGGGTCACCGGACGCCCCCGTCCCCGCCCCCACCCCGTCCGCGCCCGGCCGGACCCCGCCCCCATGGCGCGGCCAGGGCTCCGCCGTGGCGGTGGTCGCGCTCGGCGGCGCGATCGGCGCCGCGGCCCGCTACGCGGCGGGGCTGCTGTGGCCGGGGGAGCCCGGCGGCTACCCCTGGACGACGTTCTGGGTGAACGTCCTCGGCTGCGCGGTGATCGGCGTCTTCATGGTCGTGATCACCGAGGCACGGGCGGTGCACCGGCTGGTCCGCCCCTTCTTCGGCACCGGGGTGCTCGGCGGTTTCACCACCTTCTCGACGTACGCGGTCGACATCCAGAGGCTGCTCGACGCGGGCCACCCGGGCACCGCGCTGCGCTACCTCGCGGGGACGGCGTGCGCGGCGCTCGCGGCGGTGTGGCTCGCGGCGATGGCGACCCGGCGGGCCGTCCTGGCCGGACGGCGGCGGACCGGACGTAACGGACAGGGAAGGTAAGAGGTCGTTGTGAACTGGCTGCTCGTCGTCGTCGGCGCCATGGTCGGTGCGCCGCTGCGCTACCTCACCGACCGCGCGGTACAGGCGCGGCACGACAAGGTGTTCCCCTGGGGCACCTTCACGGTCAACGTGACCGGCTCCCTGATCCTCGGTCTGCTGACCGGCGCGGCCGCCGCCGGAGCCGCGGGCTCCCACGTCCAGCTGCTGCTGGGCACCGGCCTGTGCGGGGCGCTGAGCACGTACTCGACCTTCTCCTGGGAGACCCTGCGGCTGGCCGGGGACGGCGCGCGCGGGTACGCCGCCGCGAACGTGTTCGGCAGCGTGGCGGCCGGTCTGGCCGCCGCGTCCGCCGGGGTGTGGCTGGCCGGCGCCTGGTAAGAGCGGGCCTTCGGACAACCGCCGGGCCCGGCCGCGCGTCGTCATGTCCGTGTAGTAAGACTGTCCCGCCGCCCACCACAAGCCCGAGCAGAACTGGATCACATGAGCGTCATCAACGTCGGTCAGGCCGTCGTACTGGGAGCCGTCGAGGGGGTGACCGAGTTCCTGCCCGTCTCCTCGACCGGGCACCTCAAGATCACCGAGGGGCTGATGGGGATCCCCGTCGACGACGACGCCGTGGTCGGGTTCTCGGCGGTCATCCAGGTCGGCGCGATCGCCGCCGTGCTCGTGTACTTCTTCAAGGACATCGTGCGGATCGTCTCCGCCTGGGGGCGCGGGCTGCGCCACCGCGACCAGCGGGACAACCACGACTACAAGTTCGCCTGGTGGGTCGTCTGTGCCACGATCCCGATCGTGATCGTCGGCCTCGCCGCGAAGCCGCTCATCGAGGGGCCGCTCGCCTCGCTGTGGGTGGTCGCCGGGTCCCTGATCGTGGGCAGCGGCGTGATGTGGGCGGCCGACCGGATGGGCCGGCACAAGCGGGGCGAGGACGACACGTCCTTCAAGGACGCCATGCTGGTCGGCAGCTCGCAGATCCTGGCGCTGCTCTTCCCCGGCTTCTCGCGCTCCGGCGCCACGATGTCGACCGCGCTGATCCTGGACCTCGACCGGGTCGCGGCCACCCGGCTCTCCTTTTTCCTCGGCATCCCCGCCCTGACCGGCGCCGGGCTGTACGAGCTGAAGGACGCCCTCGGTACGGGGGTCGGCGCGGCGCCGCTCGTCGCCGGCACGGTCGTCTCCTTCGTCGTCGCGTACGGCTCCATCGCCTGGCTGCTGAAGTTCGTCGCCAAGCACTCGTTCAACGCGTTCGTGATCTACCGGATCGTCATCGGCCTGCTCCTGTTCGGCCTGCTCGGCGCGGGGGCGCTGGGGTGAGCGGCAGCGCTTGTGCGGGGTAGGTCCGCCGCCGTTCGGCTGCCTCGCCGTCGTGGCTGGTCGCGCAGTTCCCCTCGCCCCTTCAGGGCGGGGCAGAATGGTGATCATGGTGTCGACGGAGTCCTTTCAGCCGGTTCTCGAGCTCATTGCCGGGGAGATCGAGGAGACGCCGGGGCGGGGCCGGTCCGCGGACTACATTCCGGCGCTCGCCGCCTGCGATCCGCGCCGGTTCGGGATGGCCGTCGCCGAGCTGGACGGGACGGTGTACGGGGTGGGGGACTGGCGGCAGCCGTTCTCCACGCAGTCCGTCACCAAGGTCTTCACCCTCGCCCTGGACCTGGCCCGCGAGGGCGACGAGCTGTGGGAGCACGTCGGCCGCGAACCCTCCGGCAACCCCTTCAACTCCCTGGTCCAGCTCGAGTACGAGAACGGCATCCCGCGCAACCCGTTCATCAACGCGGGCGCCCTCGTCGTCACCGACCGGCTCCAGTCCCGTACCGGCGACGCGGCCGGCACCCTGCTGGCCTTCCTGCGCGAGGAGAGCGGCAACCCCCGCCTCGGCTTCGACCGGGACGTGGCCGGCTCCGAGGCCGCGCACGGCGACCGCAACGCGGCCCTCGCGCACTTCATGGCCTCCTACGGCAACATCGGCAACCCCGTGCCGCTGCTCCTGGAGCAGTACTTCCTTCAGTGCTCCATCGAGGCCTCCTGCGCCGACCTCGCGCTCGCCACCGGCTTCCTGGCCCGGCACGGCGTCCGCGCCGACGGCACCCGGCTGCTCAGCCGCAGCCAGGCCAAACAGGTCAACGCCGTCATGCTCACCTGCGGCACCTACGACGCGGCGGGCGACTTCGCCTACCGGGTCGGGCTGCCCGGCAAGAGCGGCGTCGGCGGCGGCATCGTCGCGGTGGTGCCGGGCCGGTGCACGCTGTGCGTGTGGAGCCCGGGGCTCGACGAGCGCGGCAACTCGGTCGCGGGCGTCGCCGCCCTGGACCGCTTCACCACCCTCACGGGACTGTCGGTGTTCTGAGCCCTGCCACGCGCCCGCGCTCACGTCCCGGTCACACGCAGTCCGCCCGAGCGAGGGCGCCGATTCGCCCCCCGGCCACCACGCGGTGACACGCTCCCCGGGTGTTGGCCATGGCACTCCCCGTCGATCTCCGCCGCTGCCAGGCACTCGGTCTGGCCGGCACCGCCTTCCTCACGGCGGGCGGTGAGACGGCCGGGGCGCTGCCGGTCAGAGAGCTGATCGCCCCCGAGTCCGGGCGCGCCGCGCTCGGCCTGATCGGCGTGTACTTCGGTGCCGTCCTGCTGATAGCCGCCTGGGCCCTGCTGGGCACCGTCGTCCGCGGCCCCGAACCGCCCACCCCGCGCGAACTGCTCCTGGTCCTCGCCGTCTGGGCCGCACCCCTGCTGCTCGCGCCCCCGCTGTTCAGCCGCGACGTGTACAGCTACCTCGCGCAGGGCGCCATGGTGCACGCCGGCATCGACGTCCATGCCCAGGGCCCCGCCCAGCTCGGCGGGCCGCTCGCGGACGAGGTGGCACCGGTGTGGCAGCACACCGCGACCCCGTACGGGCCGGTCTTCCTCGCGGTGGCCGCCGGGCTGTCCCGGCTGACCGGCGGCGAGCTGCCCGCCGGACTGCTCGGCATGCGCCTGGTCGCCCTCGCGGGCGTGGCGCTGATGGCGGTGGCGCTGCCCCGCCTCGCCCGGCACAGCGGCGCCGACCCGGCCGCGGCCCTCTGGCTGGGCGCCCTCAACCCGCTGGTCCTGCTGCACCTGGTGGCAGGGGCGCACAACGACGCCCTCATGCTCGGCCTGCTCGGCGCGGGACTGGTCGCCGCGCGCGGCCGGTGGCACGTCCTCGGCGTCTGTCTGATCACCCTCGCCGCGCTGGTCAAGGCACCGGCCGCGCTCGGCCTGCTCGCGGTCGTGGCCCTGCGCCGCCGGCACGGCCTGCCGAGGACTCTGCTGACCACCGCCGCCGCGGCGGCCGCGACCACCATGGCGGCGACCGCCCTGGCCGGCACGGGATACGGCTGGATCGCCGGCCTGAAGACCCCCGTCTCCCCGGGCAACTGGTCGCCGACCAGCGTGCTCGGCAACGCCACCGGCACCCTGCTGCACCACCTCGGCAGCGGTCTGGCCCCGCTCGCCCTGCCCCTGTGGCACGCGGCCGGGCTGCTGGCCGGTCTGCTGGTGATCCTCATCGTCTGGTTCCGGCTGCGGCCCGCCCCGGTCTACGCCCTGGGCCTGAGCCTGGCGGCCGTGGCCGCGTTCGGCCCGGCCGTCCGCCCCTGGTACGCGCTGTGGGGACTGTTCCTCGTCGCCGCGGCGGCGCCCGAGGGGCCGGTGCGCCGGCGGTTCGCGATCACCAGCGCGGTACTCGCGCTCGCGGTCCTGCCCAGCGGCGATCCCGCGGACGCCGAACAGCTCGCGCTCGCCGTCTGCGGCGGCGCGCTCGGCGCGGTCGTCCTGTGGCAGGCCCACCAGACGGCCCAGGCCCCGGCCCTGGGGCGGACCGCGTGAGGCTGCCGCGCACCGACCGGGGACGTCTCGTCCTGCTGCTGGTGTTCGCCCTCGCCGTGGGCGTCTTCACCGCCACCGTGCCGCTGCTGCGCGGCTGGTTCGACCTGCGGGTCTACTACGGGGCCGTCGACACCTGGATCCACCACGGCGGGCGGATCTACGACTACCGGGTGCCGGGCACCACGTACGGCTTCACCTATCCGCCGTTCGCGGCGGTCAGCATGGTGCCGATGGCGCTGGTCCCGCTGCCGGTCGCGATCGCGGCGGCGCTGCTGCTGAACCTGGCCGCGGCGGGCGCCGTGCTGTGGTGCCTCGCCGGGGACGGACTGCGCCGGCACGGCTGGTTCGCCCGGGCCCTGGCGGTCCCGCTGCTGGCGCTGCTCGAACCGGTCCGCGACACCGTCAGTTTCGGCCAGGTCAACCTCGTACTGCTCGCCCTGGTCCTGGCCGACATGCGGCTGCTGTCCACCGGACGCGGCCGGTGGGCGGGCGTCGGCATCGGCCTCGCGGCGGCGATCAAGCTGACCCCGGCGCTCTTCATCGGCCTGCTGCTGCTCGCCGGGCGCCGCCGGGCCGCCGGGACCGCCACGGCCGTCGCGGCCGGCGCCACCGCGCTGGCCTTCTGGGCGGCACCGGGCGCCTCGCGCTTCTACTGGACGGACGCGGTCTGGGACACCAGCCGCATCGGCCGTCTCGCCTACGTCTCCAACCAGTCGCTGCAAGGAGTACTGGCCCGGCTGGCCGCTCCCGGGGAGCCGTCCCGTGCCGTCTGGGCGCTGGCCGCCGTCGCCGTCCTGGGCGTCTGGGCGTGGCGTTCCTCGAGGGCCGCGGCCGCCGGGGACCGGCCGGCGGCGTTCGCGCTCACCGGCCTCGCCGCCTGTCTGGTCAGCCCGATCACCTGGGTGCACCACCTCGTCTGGCTGCTGCCGTCCTTCGCCGTCCTGGTGCGCCGCCGGCACCTGCGGACCGCGGGCGCCCTGTACGCGGTGCTGTGCAGCAGCGTGGTCTGGCTCTGGTACGACGACGCCTCCGGCATCGACGGGTTCCTCGGCTCCAACACCTACGTGTGGATCACGCTGGGGCTGCTGCTGCGGCTGCCCGCCGGTCAGCCGCGGGAGGGCCGGTTGCCCTTCAGCCGCAGCGCCAGGGCCACGGCTCCGGCGCCCACCCCGGCGGCGCCCGCGATCGCCCCGGTCTCCGGCCAGCCGCTGCCGCCCTCCTCGGCCGGTGCGGCGGGCGCCGCCGCGGGACCGGCCTGAGCCGAGCGGCGGCCGGCCGGCAGCGCGGCGCCGGACGGCACGGACGCGGAGTGCAGCGAGCCGACGGGGGTGACCAGACCGGCCGCGCCGAAGCCCCAGTCGAGCAGCGAGCGCGCCTCCTCGTACACCGTCGTCGCGCCGCGGACCTGCGGGTTCAGCACGGTGACGACGAGGGTGCGGCCGCCCCGGCGGGCGGCGGCGACCAGCGTGCTGCCCGCGTTGCTCGTGTAGCCGTTCTTCACCCCGATCAGCCCCGGGTACGCCTCGACGCCTTTCGCTCCGGTGAGCAGCCGGTTGGTGTTGTGGATCGGGTACGACGAGCCGTCACCGGGGAACGAGGCCGCGGCGGTGGCGCAGTACCGGGCGAAGTCCGCGTTGCGCAGCCCCGCCTGCCCGAAGACCGCCAGGTCGTACGCCGACGACACCTGCCCGGGCGCGTCGTAGCCGTCGGGGGACATGACCTGGGTGTCGAGCGCGCCGAGCGAGCGGGCCTTGGCCCGCATCCGCTCCGCGGTGGCCTGCCAGCCGCCGTTCATCGCGGCGAGCACGTGCACGGCGTCGTTGCCCGAGTTCAGGAAGACCCCGCGCCACAGGTCGTCCACGCGGTACGTGCGGCCCTCGGCGACGCCGACCCGGCTGCTGCCCTCGCCGATGCCCTCCAGGTCCTCCGGCGTGACGGTGTGCCGGACGCCGCCGGGCAGCGCGGGCAGCACGGTGAGCGCGAAAAGGGTCTTGAGGGTGCTCGCGGGCGGCAGCGGGCGGTGCGCGTCGTGCGCGGCGAGCACCTCGCCCGAGTCCGCGTCGGCCACCAGCCAGGACAGCGCGGACACGGCGGGCAGCGCGGGTGCTCCGGCGCGGGCGCGGACCTGGGTGCCGGGGCGGTACAGCGGCTCCGGCTGCGCGGCGACCGGTCCGGAGCCGGGCGCTCCCGGATCCGCGCGGGCCGGGCCGTGCCCGGGTGCGACGGCCAGCGCGCCCACCGCGCAGACGACGAGGCAGGAGACGGCCACGCGGGACGAGCAGCGCAGCGAGAATCTGATAGTCATACCGCAAACGTAGGAAGGGATCCGCCACATACCCGGCTGCCGGGGCCGGGCCGCGCGACCGAGCACCCGGATGCCGTACGGTCCGCCGGTACCGGGCGCGGGGACGCACCGTCGGGCGGCGGGCGGCGTCGGGCGCGGGAGCGCGCCGTCAGGCGGCGGGCAGCGTCGGCCGCACCTGCCGCAGGAACGCCGCGTTGTCCGCAGTGGCCCGCATCCGCTCCAGCAGCGTCTCCAGGTTCGCCTGCCCCTCCCGGGACCGCAGGGCGCGCCGCAGTCCCCGGGCGCCCGCCAACTCCTCGTCGGACAGCAGGAGTTCCTCACGCCGGGTACCCGACGGGATCAGGTCGACGGCCGGAAAGACGCGCCGGGAGGCCAGGCCCCGGTCGAGCCGGAGTTCCATGTTGCCGGTGCTCTTGAGCTCCTCGAAGAAGAAGTCGTCGGCGCGCGAGCCGGTCTCCACCAGGGCGGTGGCGAGGATGGTGAGCGAACCGCCCTCCTCGGCGAGCCGCGCGGCGCCGAAGAACCGCTTGGGCCCGTGCAGCGCGGCCGCGTCGACGCCGCCGCTGAGGGTGCGGCCGCCGCCCGCCGCCGCGTTGTTGTGCGCCCGGCACAGCCGGGTCAGCGAGTCCAGCAGGATCACGACGTCCTGGCCCTGCTCGACCAGCCGCTTGGCCCGCTCCACGACGAGTTCGGCGAGCGCGATGTGCTGCCTGGGCGTCCGGTCGAAGGTCGAGGCGTACACCTCGCCGCGCACCGAGCGCCGCATGTCGGTGACTTCCTCGGGGCGCTCGTCCAGCAGTACCACCATCAGGTGGCACTCGGGGTGGTTGCCCGCGACGGCCGCGGCGATCTGCTGGACCAGCACCGTCTTGCCGGTCTTCGGCGGCGCGACGATCAGACCGCGCTGCCCCTTGCCGACGGGCGTGAACAGATCGGCCACGCGCCCGGCCAGACCGCTCGCCGGGTGTTCGAGCCGCAGCCGGTCACGGGGGTGCAGCGGGGTCAGGTCGCCGAAGCGCGGGCGGCGGCGCAGTTCCCCGGGCGTACGGCCGTTGATCCGCTCCACCCCGGCGAGGGCACGGGGTCCGCCGCGCACGCCTTCGACGGTGTCGCCCTTGCGCAGACCGTGCCTGCGGATCAGCGCGGCGGGCACCTGGACGTCGGACGGGGTGGGCAGGCAGTCGGCGGCGCGGAGCCGGCCCTGCCCGCCGTCCGCGATGTCGAGGACACCAAAGACCTGGTCGGGAAGCTGCTGCCGTACCGGAGGGTGTTCGAGTGTGGTGGTCATGAGAGGTCCTTTCGAACTGCGAGAGGAGAAGGAAGAGGAGAGGGGGAGGGGAGGGATGCGGGGAAGGGCCCGTGAGGCGGCGTGGTCACGCCTGGTGCGGCCGGGAAGACAGCACCCCGCGTACGGCGCCCCGCGTACGGCGGAGGAACGGCGGACGTACCGACGTACGGGTGCGTCCGTGGCCGTGCCGCGCGGGAGGTGATGCCGGAAGCCGGTTCGCCGATCCGGTCAGTGAAGGACGGGCGGCGTCGCGGCGGGAGAAGGGATTCAGCACCGGCGCCGGAAGAAGCGGCGTACACAAGTGCTGTCACGACCATAGCACAGGAGGCCGATTCCTGCCGCCGGTCCCCGGTGGCGGGCGGCGGACCGATTCCACGTACGGTGCCGTTGACACGGCGGACGGCCCGCGCGACGGTGACCGCATGGGGTATACAGAGGATGCCGGAGTCGTCGAACGGGTACGCGCGCTACGGCCGCTGATCAGGGAGAACGCGCTGCGCGCCGAGCGCGGACGGCGCGTGCCCGACGAGGTCGCCGCTGCGCTCACCGCCACCGGCGTCCACCGGGTCAACGTGCCCCGGCGCTACGGCGGATACCAGACCCCGCTGCGGACCCAGGTCGCCGCCTTCGCGGAGATCGCCGCCGAGTGCGCCTCCACGGCGTGGGTCACGCTGACCCAGGCAGGGGTCTCCTACATCGCGGCGCTCTACCCCGACGACGCGCAGGACGAGTTCTTCAGCTGCTCGGGCAGCCCCGACGCCAGGATCGGCGGCACCCTGATCCCGAGCGCGCGGGCGGTCCCGCGCGACGACGGCTGGCTGGTCAGCGGTGCCTCGGCGTTCGCGACCGGCTGCCACCACGCTGACTGGCACCTGCTCACCTGCGTCGTGACGACCGCGGACGGACGGGTGCCCGACGGGCCGCCGGAGCTGCTGTGGGCCGCCGTCCCCATGTCCGAGCTGGAGATCCTCGACGACTGGCATGTGACGGGCCTGGCCGGTACCGGCAGCAACACGGTCGTGGCCCGGGACATTCCCGTACCCGCCCACCGGATGCTGCCGGTCGGACCGCTGCTCGCCGGGGAGTTCCCGTCCAAGGCCAACGCCGAGGACCCCTTCTACCGCATGCCGGTGCTGCCGCTGTTCTGCGCCTGGGCCGCCCCGGCGGCACTGGGCCTCGGGCGGGCCGCGATGCGGGAATTCACCGGGCGCATGCGCCGCCGGGGCATCACGTACACCTTCCACGAGCGGCAGCACGAGGCGACCGTCACCCATCTCCAGCTCGCCGAGGCCGAGTTGAAGGTCTCCGGGGCGGAGCTGATGGCCGGCCGGCTGACCGCCGAGATCGAGGACAAGGCCCGCACCGGCGCGCCGTACAGCGACACCGAGCGGGCCCGGATCCGGGCCGAGAGCGGCTATCTGACCCGGCTCTGCAAGGAGGCCGTCGACCTGCTGGCCGCCGCGGCCGGTGCCTCCTCCCTGCACGAGGACGTGCCCATGCAGCGCATCACCCGCGACATCCACGCCCTCGCCCTGCACTCCTTCGTCAACCCCGCCACCAACCTGGAGATCTTCGGACGGGTGCTGGCGGGAGTCGACCCGGGCACGCCCTTCCTGTGAGCAGTGCTACCGGCCAGTGCTACCGGCCGAGCGCGAAGATCCCGTACGAGAAGCCCTCCGCGGTGACCGTGTCCCCGTCGACGCGGACACCGGAGACCTCCAGCGGCCGCGCGTCCGTGGCCGCCCCGTACCCGTCGAGGCGGTGACTCGCGCCGTCACGGCGGGGGTTGACCACCACCAGATACCGCCCGCCGCGCACGTACACGAACGGATGGCCCGCGTGCAGCACCTCCACCGAACCGGCGGAACCGAGTTCGGGCCGGCTGGTGCGCAGCGCGACGAGGCGGCGTACGAGATGCAGGAGCGAGGTGTCGTCGGCGCGCTGGGCGGCGACCGTGGGACGGGCCGGGTCCGGGTCGACGGGGAGGTAGAGCCGGTCCGCGGAGGCGGTGGAGAAACCGGCGTTGGCGCTGTCGTCCCACTGCATCGGGGTGCGGGAGCCCGCGCGATTGTAGCGGGGGCCGAGGACGCTGCCCTCCTTGTCGGGCAGGCCCGGCACGTAGCGCATGCCGATCTCGTCGCCGTAGTAGATCGCCGGGAGCGTCGGCCAGGTGAGCTGGAAGGCGAAGGCCACGGGCAGTTGCTCCGCGGTGCGCGGGCCGCAGTTGAGGCGCGAGAAGTCGTGGTTGGCGGTCGGCAGCGAGATGAAGCCCGTACCGTCCAGGGCGGCACAGGCGCGCTGCCACGCGTCGAGGAAGGGACGCGGTGAGCCACGGCCGCTCGCGTCGAAGAAGCAGTCCAGGGGATCCCAGTCCTCGTTGACCGTGCCCTCGCCGTTGCTCCACAGCGAACGCAGGGCGAGCCCGTCCGTGGCGCCGCCGAACTGGAGGAAGAAGTCGGCGTGGAAGCCCGCCGGCACGGACACCTCGGGGTCGCCCCACTCCGACAGCAGCACCGCCTCGGGGTGCGCGCGGTCCATCCAGTGCCGCAGTTCCGTCCAGATCGCGGCGGTCTCCCGCCTGCCGGGGTCGTCCTTGACGAGGGAGGCGGCCATGTCGACGCGGAAGCCCGCGAGACCGAGCCGCAGCCAGTGGTCGATGACGGAGCGCAGGGCGGCGCGGTTGGCCCGCGGGCCCTCGGCGTCCACCGGCAGGCGCCACGGCTCCGCCGGGTCCTGGCGCGCGTGGCCGAAGTTCAGGGCGGGCTGCGAGGCGAAGAAGTTCGGCAGGTACGCGCCCGGGCGGGCGCCGGGGGAGGGCACGTACCCGTCCGGGCAGCCCTCGGGCGCCCAGATGTAGCGGTCGTCGTCCGGGTCGTCGGCCGAGGCCGTGAACCACGGGTGCGCGTCGGAGGTGTGCCCGGCGACGAGGTCGAGCAGGACGCGGATGCCCTGCCGGCGGGCCTCGTCGACGAGCTTGGCGAGGCCGTCGGCGGAGCCGTAGCGGGGCGCGACGGCCAGATAGTCCGCGACGTCGTACCCGGCGTCGCGGAACGGGGAGACGAAGCAGGGGTTGAGCCACACGGTGTTGACGCCCAGCCACGCGAGATGGCCGAGGCGCTCGGTGATCCCGGCGAAGTCGCCGACGCCGTCGCCGTCGGAGTCGGCGAACGACTGCGGATAGATCTGGTAGAAGACGGCGTCGGCCAGCCAGCCGGGGGCGGGACGGAACGAAGTCATTGCGCGACCATAGGTCAAGGGAGCGGGTGGGCGGCAAGACCGTAAGCTGCCCCTGATGTTCACTGAGCACGGGCCCACCCTCCGCGAACTCGCCGTCCAGGCGCTGTCGTCCGTCGAGCACGGCTACGACCTGCTGGCGCCGAAGTTCGACCACACCCCGTTCCGTACGCCGGACGCGGTCCTCGACGCCGTGGCGGCGGCCCTCCGCCCCGCCGGGCCCTTCGGGCACGGGCTCGACCTGTGCTGCGGTACGGGCGCGGGGATGGAGGTGCTGCGCGGACTGTGTACGCAGGGGGTCACCGGGGTCGACATCAGCGCGGGCATGCTGACGGTGGCCCGCGAGCGCCAGAGCGAGTGGCCGCGGGAACGGCCGGGGGAGGGCGGGCCGCCCCGGGTCTCGTGGGTGCGCGGCGACGCCCGCGCGCTGCCCTTCGGCCCCGTCTTCGACCTGGTGGTCAGCTTCGGCGCCTTCGGGCACTTCCTGCCGTGCGAACTGCCGGGCCTGTTCGGGCAGGTGCGGTCCGTGCTCAGGCCCGGCGGCCGGTTCGCGTTCCCGGTCATGGCGCCGCCCCCGCCGACCTCCCCCTGGTACTGGGCGCTGCTCGGCTTCGACACGGCGATGCGGGTGCGCAACGCCGTGTGGCGGCCGCCGTTCGTCATGTACTACCGCGCGTTCCGGCTCGGGGACGTACGGCGGGAGCTGGCGCGGGCCGGGTTCACGGTGGAGCTGCGGGCCCTGCCCGAGTTCGGGCGCAGGCGCGACGGCGCTCCGCGGTGCCGGCTGGTGCTGGCCACGCGCGGCACGCCGTAGCCGGCCCGGCCACGGCCGCACCGGCTACGCACGAGAGGACCCGCCGTCCGCTGCTCTCGGGGTCAGCTCTTGACGAACTCCAGCAGGTCGGCGTCGAACGCCTGCTCGAAGTCGCCGACCAGGCCGTGCGAGCCGCCCGGGTAGACCTTGAGCGTCGCGTCCTTCACCAGCTCGGCCGTCTTCAGGGCCGACGCGGCGATGGGCACGATCTGGTCGTCGTCGCCGTGCGCGATCAGCGTCGGTACGTCGATCCGCTTCAGGTCCTCGGTGAAGTCGGTCTCCGAGAACTGCTCGACGCAGTCGTACGCGGCCTTCAGACCCGCCTGCATGCCCTGGAGCCAGAACTCGTCGCGCTTGCCCTGCGAGACCTTGTTGCCCGGCCGGTTGGCACCGTAGAACGGCTCGCTGAGGGTCCGGTAGAACTGCGAACGGTCCGACTCGACGCCGGCGCGGATGTCGTCGAACGCCTCGACGGGGGTGCCCTCGGGGTTGGCGTCCGTCTTCAGCATCAGCGGCGGCACCGCGCCGAGCAGAACCGCCTTGGCGACCCGCCCGGTGCCGTGCCGGCCGATGTAGCGGGCGACCTCGCCGCCGCCGGTCGAGTGCCCGACCAGCACCGCGTCGCGCAGGTCGAGCTTCTCCAGGAGCTCGGCCAGGTCGTCGGCGTACTGGTCCATGTGGTTGCCCTGCCAGGACTGGCCGGAGCGGCCGTGGCCGCGGCGGTCGTGGGCGACGGCGCGGAAACCGGCCTCGGCGACCAGGCGGAGCTGGCCGTCCCAGGCGTCGGCGCTGAGCGGCCAGCCGTGGCTGAAGACGACCGGGCGGCCGGTGCCCCAGTCCTTGTAGAAGATCTCGGTGCCGTCGGCGGTGGTGAACGTGCTCACGATGGTGCCTTTCAGAGGTGCACGTGACCGTGCCCGTGCGCCGGTGGGACGGCGCGGTGCGGGCGCGGCACGGGGCCGGCGACGTCCCGGGGACCCTGGTCGGTGGTCGACGGAGCGTGGTCGACGGAGCGTGGTCGGTGGGCGGTGGGGAGGGCCGCGGTCCGGCCGGTACGGCCGTGACGCGTCGGCGGTGCAGACCGCGCGGTCCGCCCCGCGTCGTCGGAGGGCGGCTCGCCGGAGGCCACGACGAACACGCTAGGCGCCGGCGGCGTCCGCCGAATCTGTCAGATGACTGCATCTTGCCGCCGACCACACCGCCCCGCCCCTCGAACGGGGCCGACCGGGCACCCGAGCGGCCACCCGGCCAGGGACCCGACGAGGAACCCGGCCGGGACTCGGGGGAGCCGGGAGAGCCGGAGAAAGCGGGGATGCGCCGCGTCTCAGGCGTCCTGCCGCCGGTCCGTGTCGCCCAGTGCGTTCTGTCGCCGGTCTGTGTCGTCCAGTGCCAGGGTGATTGCCGCTTCCGGGGCGAGGGCGTGGCCGGTGCGTTCCGTTTCGGTGAGGCGGGGTTTGCCGGGGCGTCGTGCGGAGTCGGTGCTCGTGCTTCCGGCGGGATGCGCCGCGGCTCAGCCGTTCTGTCGCCGGTCTGTGTCGTCCAGTGCCAGGGTGATTGCCGCTTCCGGGGCGAGGGCGTGGCCGGTGCGTTCCGTTTCGGTGAGGCGGGGTTTGCCGGGGCGTCGTGCGGAGTCGGTGCTCGTGCTTCCGGCGGGATGTGCCGCGGCTCAGCCGTTCTGTCGCCGGTCTGTGTCGTCCAGTGCCAGGGTGATTGCCGCCTCCGGGGCGAGGGCGTGGCCCCCGCGTACCGCTTCGGTGAAGCGGGGCTCGCCGAGGGTCGCGCGCAGGCGGCGTTCGTACTCGCGGCGGAAGACCGACGTCCGGGACGTGCCGAGCCGGGGCAGTCCGGTCGCGTACCACAGGCGCCTGGCGACCCCGAGCAGCTGCGCGGCGCGCTCCGCCTCGCCGCGCGCGGCGTGCGCGGCCACCAGCAGGTCGGTGACGGCCGCCGCACCGAGCCCGTCGTGCACCTGCCACTTGGCGGCCAGCGCCTCGCGGGCGGTGCGCACACCGTCGTCGGGACGGCCGAGACCGAGGGCGCACAGCGCGAGGAAGAACTCGCCCCAGGACCGCATCCACAGCTCGCCCCGCTTCGCGCAGTCCGCGCGCAGCCGCTCGGCGACCGCCGCACAGCGCACGAACGCGCCCTGCCCCGCCAGCAGATACGCCTGCATCGCCAGCGTCAGCAACTGGAAGAACTCGGCCCCGCCCCCGCCCCCGGGCCACGGCGACGCGGCCCCGTACAGCACGGCCGACCGCGCCGACTCCCCGCGCACCGCGAGGCTCGCCCCGGTCAGCGGCAGCGCGGGCACCGGCAGCCGGCGCTCCTCGGCGAGCCACACGTACGCCGCGCTCACCGACTCGGCCGCGTCCAGGTCGTCCGGTACGACGGTGACCAGGCGGTGCGCCCAGAGCGCGAGGGTGTGCTCGGGCCCGCCGCCGCGCGCCCGGCGCAGCGCCCGCTCAAGACAGCCGCGCCCCTCCTCCGCGAAGCCGCAGGCGAACCAGAAGAACCACAGGGTGCCGGCCAGTTCCAGGGCGGTCTCCGGCTCCGGCGCCGCGAGGCACTCCTCCATCGCGAGCCGCATGTTCGGATGCTCGGCGGCCAGCCGCTCCGCCCACATGCGCTGGCCCGGGCCCAGCCACTCGGCCTCGCCCTGGCGGGCGATCCAGCGGAAGTAGTCGCGGTGCCGGCGCCGTACCGCCGCCCGTTCGCCCAGGCCGTCCAGCCACTCGGCGCCGAAGGAGCGCACCGTGTCGAGCATGCGGTAGCGGACGGCGGCGCCGTCGTCCTCCCGGATCACGATCGACTTCTCGGTGAGCGAGGCGAGCAGCGCGAGGATCTCCTCGGCGTCCAGCGGCCCGCCGTGGCACACGAACTCGGCCGCCTCCACGTCCCAGCCGCCGGCGAACACCGACAGCCGGGCCCACAGCAGCCGCTCCAGCGGACTGCACAGCTCATGGCTCCAGCCGATCGTCGTGCGCAGCGTCTGGTGCCGGGCAAGCCGCGGCCTGGCCGGCGAGACGAGCAGGTCGAACCGGGAGTCGAGGCCCTCGATGAGCCGGTCCAGCGGGAAGCCGCGCAGCCGCACCGCGGCCAGTTCGAGCGCCAGCGGTATCCCGTCGAGCCGGGCGCAGACGGCGGCGACGCCCGCCCGGTTGGCGTCGGTGAGCGCGAACGACGGCAGGGCGGCCGACGCCCGCGCCACGAACAGCGCCACCGCGTCCGCGTGCTCGCCCAGCGGCAGCGGCGGCACCGACAGCAACTGCTCGCCCGGCACCCCGAGCTGCTGCCGGCTGGTGGCCAGCACCCGCAGCTCCGGGACGCGCGCCAGCAGTTCCTGCACGACCCGTGCGCACTCCCCGAGCACGTGCTCGCAGGTGTCGAGGACGAGCAGCAGCGGAGCCCCGGCGAGGTGCTCGCAGAGCGCGTCGAGCAGCGGCAGCAGCGTCTGCTCGGTCAGCCGCGTCGCCTGCGCCACCGCGTTCGTCAGCAGGTCCGGGTTTCGCAGCTCCGACAGCTCCACCAGCCACACCCCGGCCGGGAAGGCGTTCCGTACGGCATGGGCGGCCCTGAGCGCCAGCCGGGACTTGCCGACACCGCCGGGGCCGGTGAGCGTCACCAGCCGCGAGGCGGCCAGGAGTTCGGAGATACGGAGGAGTTCGTCCCGCCGGCCGACGAACGCGTTGGCCTCGGCCGGGAGGCCGCCGGTGATGCCTTTTCGCACTGAGGCCGCCATCGTTCCCCCTCACCGGACCCGATGGCGGTCACCATAACCCTCTGACGCCGACGCGGCGTCGGGCGTAGCGTGGGAAGGGCACTTGCATATAGGGCACCGGCACTTGCCCGTCCAGCGGCGACCTTGGAGTTGTGGGGGATGACCGTCGCACCTGCACTGACAGCGGTCGGCCGGATGCGGTCGGGGGACCACCTGCTGCTCGGCTACGACACCGACGAGGAGCGGGAGGCCGTCCTCGCGGTGTTCCTGCTGGACGGGCTGGCCAGCGGGCACCGCGGACTGGTGCTGCCGCCCGGCGACATCCCGGCCTCCCTCGCCCTGTCCTTCCTGGAGGCGCACGGCTGCCCGGTCGAGGAGGAGATCGCGGCGGGCCGGCTCCTGGTCGACCCGCATCTCGCCTCCCCCGACGGCCTGTGGGACCTGGACGAGGTGATCCGCCGCGAGGCGCGCCGCGCGGTCGGCGACGGCTTCCTCGGACTGCGCGTCAGCCTGGAGATCCTGCGCGGCCGGGCCGGTACGGGGCTGAAGATGCTGCACGACAGCGAACTGCTCCTGGACACCGTCTTCGCCTCGCTGCCGGTCCTCGGCATCTGCCAGTACGACCGCCGTGTCTTCGACGACAGCGAGCTCGCCCCGCTCGACGGCCTGCACCACGGCCGGGTCGCCGCCGACCACGTCTGGCAGGACGAACTCCTCACCATCACCCGCACCTTCACACCACCGGGCCTGGCCCTGGCCGGCGAGGTCGACGACACGAACGTCACCGCGGTGGCCCGCGCGCTGCACGCCGAGACGGAGCGCGCCCGCGGCCGCACGGCGAACGGCCTGCGGACCCGCCTCGACCTGCGCGAGCTGTCCTTCGTGGACGTCGGCGCGCTGCGGCTGCTGGTCTTCAGCGCCCTCGGCCTGCACGAGGCCGGCGGCACCCTCGTGCTGTATGGGGTGGCGCCGCATGTCCGGCGGGTGATGCGGGTGGCGGGCTGGGACCGGGTGCCGGGGCTGCGGCTCGAGCCGGACGCGGATCCGCTGTGACCCGCACCGGACGCGAGACGGCGGGACCTGCTCCGGGCACGGAGGCGGCGGGACCTGCTCCGGGCACGGAGGCGGCGGGACCTGCTCCGGGCACGGAGGCGGCGGGACCTGCTCCGGGCACGGAGGCGGCGGGACCTGCTCC
>NZ_JBHWHV010000022.1:0-18639 GCF_042732375.1 Streptomyces sp. NPDC059785 | reverse complement strand
CCGGGCACGGAGACGGCGCGACCCGCTTTGGCTTCGTCCACCAGGCGCTGTGCTACGGGTCGGACGCCGCGTTCCTCGACGGCACCCTCGACTTCGTCCACGACGGCCTGGACGCGGGCGACCCCGTCCTCGCCGTCGTCGCGCCGCACAACGTGCGGCTCCTCGGCGAGGCGCTGGGCGACCATGCCCAGGCCGTGGAACTCATCGACGCCGACGAATGGTACGACCAGCCGCCGCGCACCCTCGGCCGCTACCACGCCTACTGCGGCGACCACGGCACCGGCCCCGCCGGGCGCCCCCGCCGGGTCCGGGTGATCGGCGAACCCGTCTGGTCCGGGCGCACCGCCTTCGAGACCGGCGAGTGGATGCGCTACGAGTCCCTGGTCAACGTCGCCTTCGCCGACTCGCCGCACTGGATCCTGTGCCCCTACGACACCCGGGCACTGTCCGACGACCTCGCGCTCGCCGCGGCCCGCACCCACCCCGTACTCGGCCGGGCCAGCGGCACACCCGCCGCCAGCGTCCGGTACACCGACCCCGGCGCCTTCTACGCCGAGTGCGCCCGCGTCGTGCCGCGGGCGCTGCCCGACGGACCGGACGACGTGCCGTTCCTGCGCGGCGGGACGGCGGCCGTCCGCCGGTCCGCCGCCGCGCACGACGGTCACTGCCGCGCCCAGCTCCTCGCGGGCGCGGAAGTTGTCCTCGAAGACCGCCCGCACCGCGGCGAAGCGCGCGTCGCAGTGCCCGTGCACAAGGTCAGCATCTGAGGACATCGGGCCTTCGTCGTCGGTCCGGGAGCGCCGGAAGGTGCCGCCGGGTCCAGGGAGTTCCGGACCCCGGCGGCACACCGGTCACAGGCGGGACGGGAGCCAGCGCAGCCTGGCCTGCTCCTGGTACGGGCCGCCGCCCTCGTGGTCGTTGAAGTCGTAGACCTCGATCGTCCGGTCCTCGTGCCCCCACACGTTGAAGGCCCCGTAGACCGTCGACGGCGGGCAGGTCAGGTCCTCCAGGCCCACGGAGAACAGGGCGGGCGCCCGGCCGCGCGCGGCGAAGTGCACCCCGTCGAAGTACGACAGCGTGCGCATGACCCGCTCGGTGCGACCGCGGTGCGTCTTGAGGTAGTTGCCGATCTCCCGGTAGGGGTTGCGGTCCGTCAGCGTCGTGGCGCGCGGGAAGTCGCACAGGAAGGGCACGTCCGGCGCCACCGCCGCGAGGTCGGGCACCAGACCGCCGACCGCGATGGTGATGCCGCCGCCCTGGCTGGCGCCGAGGACGGCGGTGCGCGCCGGGTCGGTCAGCGGGTGCGAGCGGGCGGCCTCCACGGCCCGTACCGCGTCCGTGTACACCCGGCGGTAGTAGTACGTCTCGGGGTCCTCGACGCCGCGGGTCATGTAGCCGGGGAACGCGGGCGCGCTGCCCACCGGGTCGGGGGTGTCGCCGCCGCCCCAGCCGCTGCCCTGGCCCCGGGTGTCCATCACGAAGTGCGCGAAGCCCGCCGAGGCCCACAGCAGATGGGTGTGCGGCAGGCCGCGCCCGCCGCCGTACCCGATGTACTCCACGACCGTGGGCAGCGGCTCCGTCGTCCCGGCGGGCAGCGTCAGCCAGCCCTTGATCGGGTGCCCGCCGAAACCGGCGAAGGTCACGTCGTAGACCTCGACCGTGCGCAGGTGGGTCTCGACCGGCGCGAAGCGGGCGTCCAGGTCGTGTTCCCGTGCCTCCTGGAGGGTCTTGGCCCAGAAGGAGTCGAAGTCACCGGGTTCGGTGGACGCGCTGCGGTACTCGCGGAGTTCATCGAGCGACAGGTCGAACTGGGGCATCAAGGACCGCCTTCGGCGTCAAGGGGTGCGGGTGATCACACCGTACGGGCGGCGTCCGGCAGCCGCCAGCGTCGTCCGGCAGCCGGACCGCGGCACGCTCCCGGCCGGCTGACGTGATCAGCCGGTGTGCAGGACGCGGAAGCGGTCCGGTGCCGCCGGGTCCCGGTCGGCGACCTGCACCGGCGGCCGGGCCCACTGCCGTACGTCGACGCCGGCACGTGGGAGAACCGGATCGGCCCGCGGGTGCCCTCGACCGCGATGTGCGGCCAGGACGCGGCGACGCACCTGCCGGCTGCCGGTGGTGGGCCCGTCCGGTGGGCACCCCCGGGAGGCGCCCCCCAGCGCACGGCCCCCGGCGCGCTACCGGCGCGCGGGACGGTCGTGCCGACCGTGGGGCGGAACGGCGGTCCGACACGAGAACCCGGGTCCCCGAAGGGCCGCGACTGGTCTTCCGGGCCGCTGAACAGGGCGTACGTTCTCAGGGCGGCGACCACGACGCCTACCCCGGCACCGCGCGCACGGCGGCTTCCGTCGGTCGTCATCGGCCCCCGACGGCGGCGGATCCGGCGTGAACACCGCTGTCCCATACGGCTGGTACGACTGATTCGTGCCCCGCGTGGAACCCGGTCCGCAATCGCGCGCCGGGGAGCGACGGCCGAGGAGCGACGACCGGGGGAGTGACGGTCGAGGACCGACGGCCGACGGCCTCCGTGTGCGCCCCCCACACGAAAAGGCAAGGAGCGATGAGCTCTCAGCACACCTCTCCGAGGGGCGGTACCGGTACCCGCGCCATCACCACCGGCGTCGACGGTTCACGGGCCGGCCTGGAGGCCGCCGACTGGGCCGCGCGCGAGGCCGAGCGCCGCCGGCTGCCGCTCCGGCTGCTGCACGCGGGCACCGAACCCGCCGTACCGTACCCGGTCCCGGACGTCGACCTGCCCGCCAGGACGCTTCTCGACCGGGCCGCCATCCAGCTCGCCTACACCCACCCGGCCCTCGACATCATCGCCCGCCGCACCGAACAGCCCGCCGCGCAGGCGCTCTCGGCCGCCGGGCCGGAGACGGAGACCCTGGTCCTCGGTGCGCGCGGTGCCACGGGGTTCAGGGGCTTCCTGGTCGGTTCGGTCGCGCTCGCCGTGGCCTCCGCCGCCGCCCGCCCGGTCGTCATCGTGCGCGCGGGCGGGATACCCGAGGACGAGCGGGTGCCCGCCCGGGACGGCGGCCCGTCCGCCCGGTCGCCGTACCTGCCGGTCGTCGTCGGGCTTGACCTGGACCGCCCGGCCGACGAACTCCTCGCGTACGCCTTCCGCACGGCCGCCGCCCGCCCGGCGCCGCTGCGGGTGATGCACCTCCACGGGCGGCCGCCGCGGCCCGGCGAGGCGGGCGGACCGGACGACGACGGGCGCGGGCGCCGGGTGTTCACCCGTGCCCTGCGGCCGTGGCGGCGCGGCTTCCCGGACGTCACCGTCACGGAGCAGGTGATCGACGGGCAGCCCGGGCACCATGTGCAGCATCTGTTGCGCGCATCCACCCGGGCGGGCCTGCTGGTGGTCGGCCGGCACATACGGTCCCCGCGACTGGGCCGGACCGCGCGCTCGGTCGTCGAGCACTCCACGTGCCCGGTGGCCGTGGTGCCGCACACATAGGCCGCACACAGCCGTACGGACATGCGGGGGCCCGGGGAATAGCGGGCTCGTGATCTTCCTTGCCGTAGGGACCGGGGACATCGATGCCCGCGCGCCCGCGGGCACCCCGGTGACGGGAAACGGAGAGTGAGGGAGCCCCCATGCCCAAGGCGTACGTGTTCACCCGGTACGGCGGCCCGGAGACCGAGGCCCTCGTCGAGTCGGACCGGCCGGTACCGGGACCCGGTCAGCTCCTGGTCGCGGTGCGTGCGGCGGGCGTGAACCCGGTCGACTGGAAGCTGCGCACCGGCTATCGCAGGCCGGGCGCGTCCGAGCCGGACTTCCCCGCGGTGTTCGGCAGCGAGGCCGCCGGGGTCGTCGAGGAAGTGGGCGCCGGAGTGACCGGCTTCGCCGTCGGCGACGAGGTCTTCGGCAACCCGGTGACCGGCGGTTACGCCGAGTACACGCTGCTGCCGGTGGAGGTGGCCGCGCACAAGCCGGCCGGGCTGTCCTTCACGGACGCCGCCGCCCTCCCCGTCGCGGCGGCCACCGCGTACGACGGGGTGCGCCAGCTCGCGCTGCCCGCCGGGGCGACGCTGCTGATCACCGGTGCGGGCGGCGGCGTCGGCGTCGCTGCCGCGCAGATCGCCCTGGCCGAGGGGGTGCGCGTGGTCGGCGTGGCGAGCGAGGGCAAGAAGGAGTTCGTGGCGGCGCTCGGCGCGGTGCACGTACCGTCGGGGCCTGACTGGGCGGACCGGGTGCGGGCCGCCGCGCCGGACGGTGTGGACGCGGTGTTCGACCTGGTCGGCGGCGAGACGCTGGAGACCGCGGCCGGGCTGCTGACCGACCGCTCGAAGCTGATCAGCGGTGCCGACCGGGGGACGGTGGCACGGCTGGGCGGCGCTCCCGTCGCACGGGCCAGGACCGCCGCCGTACTGGACGAGGTCGCGCGGCTCGTCACCGACGGCACGCTCCGGCCGTTCGTCACGGCCGCCTTCCCGCTGGACCGCGCCGGCGAGGCGCTGCGCACGGTCGAGGACGGCCACGCGCAGGGCAAGATCGTGATCGAGGTGACCGCGTGAGCGCCGGCACGAGCAGCGAACCGCGCCGCTCGGACTTCCACGTCCCGACACCGGCCACCGAACCGCGCTGCTCGGACTTCCACGTCCCGACACCGGCCACCGAACCGCGCTGCTCGGACTTCCACGTCCCGACACCGGCCACCGAACCGCGCTGCTCGGACTTCCACGTCCCGACACCGGCCACCGAACCGCGCCGCTCGGACTTCCACGTCCCGACACCGGCCACCGAACCGCGCCGCTCGGACCTCCACGTCCCGACACCGGCCACCAAGCGCCGGCCGCTCGCCGCCACCGGAAAGCAGCGTGTACCTGACGGCGCCGTGTCGCAGCGGGTGTCCGACGGCGCCGGGGAGCGGCGTGTGCCTGCCGACTCCGGGACGCAGCGTGTGCCCGACGGCGCCGGTCAGCTCGGGCTCGGCGGCGCCGAGAGAGTGCCCGTACCCGACGGCACCGAGAAAGGGCAGGCACCCGACGCCCCTGGCGCAGCGCCCGTACTCACCGCCTCCGCCCCCGGCGCAGCGCCCGTACTCGTCGCCCCCGGCGCGGCCCACGTGCTCGACAACCCCGCCCTCTCCTCGCTCACCGGCCCGCACGCGCGCTTCGCCGAGCGTCGTGGCCGGGTGGCGCGCTACCCCGTCGACGTGTCGCCGTGGCTGGCGCTGCCCGACGACCCCGGCCCCGCCGACTGGGCGGACCTGGCCGAGCTGGTCGGACCGGGCGGCGAGGTGTCCCTGGCAGGCTTCGACGGCCGGCTCCCGGCGGGCTGGGAGGTGACCTTCGACCTGGAGGGGGTCCAGTTCGTCGATGCCGGGATCCCCGCCGCGCCGGACACCGAGGCCGTACGGCTCGGCCCCGCCGACGTACCGGAGATGCTCGACCTGGTCGAGCGCACCAGACCGGGCCCGTTCCTGCCGCGCACCGTCGAGCTCGGCACGTACCTCGGGATCCGCCGGAACGGCGTCCTCGCGGCGATGGCGGGGGAGCGGCTGCACCCGCCGGGCTGGACCGAGATCAGCGCGGTCTGCACCGACCCGGCGTTCCGCGGCGAGGGGCTGGCCACCCGGCTGGTCCTGGCGGTCGCGCACGGCATACGCGCCCGCGGGGAGACCCCGTTCCTGCACACCGGGGCCGGGAACACGGGCGCTGTCCGGCTGTACGAGACCCTCGGCTTCCGGCTGCGGCGCACCACCCGGTTCATGGCGGCCCGGGTCCCCGGCGATGTCGAGGCCCGCCGCCTCAGCCCGTCGGAACGCTCCTGACCGGGAGCTCGGCAGCCGCCGCGTTGTACCGCAGCAGATACCCGGCGAACCGGGCCAGATCCTCCTCGGGCCAGCCGTCGAGCCGCTCCCGGAACGCCTCCCGGCGGCTCACGGTCACCTGGGCGAGGATCGCCCGCCCCGCCTCCGTCAGATCCAGCACCTGCACCCGGTGGTCCTCCGGATCGAGCCGCCGCCCGATGAGCCCGGCGCGCTCCAGCGCCGACACCTGCCGGCTCACGGTCGACTTGTCGAGCGCGTAGTGCGCGGCGAGATCCGTGGCCCGGCACCCGCCGCGCTCCTCCAGATGCCCGAGCAGGGTGTACGAGACGAGCGACAGCTCGGGGTGCATCCGGCCCGCCGCCGCCCGGGAGCGCCGGGCGAAGGCCGTCATCTCGCGCTGGATCGTCTCCACGGCGGCGTCCGCGTCGTCGGCCGTCCCTTCCGGGGCGGGGACGACGGCAGGGGCGTCATCAGGGACGACGGTCTCGGCGGGCCCTTCGGCTGACATCACTGGAACGACTCCTTCCGGCTTCGGGTTGCACAGTACAACTCGGGACGTACCGCCGTTCACCGGCCGCCGGGCGGTGACGGCCGGTGAACGGCGCCCGGCCACCGGGGACCGGCCGCCGGCGACCCCTCCTGTAGGGTGACGTCCCGGCCGTGGACGGACCCGGCCGGTCATGTCGCGAGGAGGTGAGCCCCATCACCGCTGTGTCAGGTCGGGTGCTCTCGCCTCGAGGCTGTGCGGTTCACCGTTCCTAGGTGACCGCCGGAGCGCCCTTCGGCTCGTCGAAAGGCCCTCGGCTCCCATGCCTTCCCCCTCATCCAGGCCCTCCGTCACCTCTGCCTCCTCCCTGTCCTCCGTCGTCGCCGAACTGCGCTCCGCGGGCTGTGTGTTCGCCGAGGACGAGGCGGAGTTGATCCTGTCCGCCGCCCGCACCCCGGACGAACTCGCCGCGTTGGTCGCCCTGCGGGTGTCGGGCCTGCCGCTGGAACACGTCGTCGGCTGGGCGGAGTTCCACGGTCTGCGCGTCACCGTCGAACCGGGCGTCTTCGTGCCCCGGCGGCGCACCGAGTTCCTCGTGGACCGGGCGCTCGCCCTCGCCCCGGACGCGGCCGTCGTCGTGGACCTGTGCTGCGGTTCCGGCGCGGTGGGCGCCGCGCTGGCCGCGGCGCTCGGCGGCGTGGAACTGCACGCCGCCGACATCGACCCCGCCGCGGTGCGCTGCGCCCGCCGCAATGTCGCCGCCTTCGGCGGTCACGTCCACGAGGGCGACCTCTTCGCGGCGCTGCCCGGGGACCTGCGCGGCCGGGTCGACGTACTGGCCGCCAATGTGCCGTACGTGCCCAGCGGCGAGGTCGGGCTGCTGCCCTCGGAGGCCCGCGACCACGAGCCGCTGGTCGCGCTGGACGGCGGGACGGACGGGCTCGACGTCCTGCGCCGGGTCGCCGCGGAGGCGCCCCGGTGGCTGGCCCCCGGCGGTCTGCTGCTGGTGGAGACCAGCGAGCTCCAGGCGCCCGCGGCCCTCGACGCCTTCGCCCGCGCCGGACTCGACACCGCCCTGTCCGTCTCCGACGAGCTGTACGCGAACGTCGTGACCGGCGTGCTGCCCACGCCGCGGGGCTCGTCGCGGCCGGACGCGTAGCCCCTGGCGGCCCTCGGTAGTCCCAGGTCGTACGACCGCGAGCGAGGGGGTCCGGCACACCGCCGGGCCCCCTCGGCGACGTGACCCACCCCATTGTGCAACTAGTTGCACAACCCGCGGCTCCTCGTCTACAACAGACGCACCACACCCCGCACGGAGGACCGGATGAGCCGCTACCCGCACCTGCTGTCACCGCTCGATCTGGGCTTCACCACCCTGCCCAACCGCGTCCTCATGGGCTCCATGCACGTGGGTCTGGAGGAGGCCGGGCGCGGCTTCGAGCGCATGGCGGAGTTCTACGCGGCGCGGGCCCGCGGCGGCGTCGGCCTCATCGTCACCGGCGGCATCGCGCCCAACGAGGCGGGACGGCCGTACGAGGGCGGGGCGAAGCTGACCACCGAGGCGGAGGCGGCGCGGCACGAGCTGATCACCGAGGCGGTGCACCGCGAGGGCGGCCGGATCGCGATGCAGATCCTGCACTTCGGGCGGTACGCCTACCACCGTGACCTGGTCGCGCCCAGCGCCCTGAAGGCGCCCATCAGCCCGTACGAGCCGCACGCGCTCACGGACGCCGAGGTCGAGCGGACCGTCGACGACTACGTGCGCACCGCGCTGCTCGCCCGGCGGGCCGGCTACGACGGCGTCGAGATCATGGGCTCCGAGGGGTACCTGATCAACGAGTTCATCGCGGCCGGGACCAACCGGCGCGAGGACCGCTGGGGCGGCTCCTACGAGAACCGGACGCGCTTCCCCGTCGAGATCGTGCGGCGGGTGCGCGAGGCGGTCGGGGAGGACTTCATCGTCATCTACCGGCTGTCCATGCTGGACCTGGTCCCCGGCGGATCGACCTTCGACGAGGTCGTCACGCTGGCGCAGGCCGTCGAGGCCGCCGGCGCGACGATCATCAACACCGGCATCGGCTGGCACGAGGCGCGCATCCCGACCATCGCCACCTCGGTGCCGCGCGGCGCGTACACCTGGGTGACCAGGAAACTCATGGGCGCCGTCGCCGTCCCGCTGGTGACGACCAACCGCATCAACACCCCGGAACTGGCCGAGCGGTTGCTCGCCGAGGGACACGCCGACATGGTGTCGATGGCGCGCCCGATGCTCGCCGACCCCGACTTCGTCGCCAAGGCGGCGGCGGGACGGCCCGACACCATCAACACCTGCATCGGCTGCAACCAGGCCTGCCTCGACCACACCTTCAGCGGGAAGATCACCTCCTGTCTGGTCAACCCGCGCGCCTGCCACGAGACGGAGCTCGTCCTCGCCCCCACCCGGCTGCGCAAGCGCGTCGCCGTCGTCGGCGCGGGCCCGGCCGGACTCGCCTGCGCCGTGCACGCCGCCGAGCGCGGCCACGAGGTCACCCTCTACGACGCCGCGAGCGAGATCGGCGGCCAGCTCAACGTGGCCCGCAAGGTGCCGGGCAAGCAGGAGTTCGACGAGACGATCCGCTACTTCCGCACCCAGCTCGGCGAGCACGGCGTACGGCTCCGGCTGAACACCCGGGTCACCGCCGCCGACGTCACCGGCTACGACGAGATCGTCATCGCCACCGGCGTCAGCCCCCGCACCCCCGACATCCCGGGCGTCGACCATCCCAGCGTCGTCGGCTACCTCGACGTGCTGCGCGACGGCGCACCCGTGGGCGACCGGGTCGCGGTCCTCGGCGCCGGCGGCATCGGCTTCGACGTCGCCGCGTACCTGACCGACGGCGGCGACAAGGCGAGCGAGGACCCGGCGACGTACTTCCGGCACTGGGGCGTCGACATGGACCACCGGACCCCCGGCGGCCTGGCCGCCCCCGAGCGGCCCGTCCCGCCGCGCACCGTCCACCTCCTCCAGCGCAAGCCGTCCAAGGTCGGCGCTGGGCTGGGCAGGACCACCGGCTGGATCCACCGCGCCGAACTCAAGCACCGCGGCGTCACCATGGTCCCCGGCGCCGGCTACGACCGGATCGACGACGCCGGGCTGCACCTCACCGTCGACGGCCGCAGCCAGGTCCTGGAGGTCGACACCATCGTGCTCTGCACCGGACAGGAGCCGCGCCGCGACCTGTACGAGGAGCTGCGCGCCGCGGGCCGCGATGCGCACCTCATCGGCGGCGCCGACGTCGCCGCCGAACTGGACGCCAAGCGCGCCGTCAAGCAGGGCACCGAGCTCGCGGCGGCGCTGTAGACCGGTGACCGGGGGCGGGCCGCCGGGCCCGCCCGCCGCCTCCCCGGCCCTCCCTAGGATTGACCGCATGTCACTGCCGCACGCGATCCTCACCGCCCTGCTGGAGAAGCCGTCGTCCGGCCTGGAGCTGACCCGGCGGTTCGACAAGTCCATCGGCTACTTCTGGTCGGCGACGCACCAGCAGATCTACCGCGAGCTGGGGAAACTGGAGGCGGGCGGACATATCCGCGCCCTGCCCGCCGAGCAGCCGGCACGCGGCCAGAAGAAGAGCTACGAGGTACTGCCCGCCGGCCGCGCCGAACTGGCCCGCTGGACCGCCGCGCCCCAGGACCCCAAGCCCCTGCGGGACGTGACGCTGCTGCGTCTGCGCGCCGCCGCGGTGGTCGGCACCGACGGGATCGAAGCCGATCTGCGCCGCCATCTCGCTCTGCACCAGCGGCAGTTGGCCGAGTACGAGGAGATCCAGGAGCGGGACTTCCCGCCCGGCAAGGACACCGCGCAGGACCGCCTCCAGCACCTGGTGCTGCGGGCCGGCATCGACCTGGAGACCTTCTGGACGCGGTGGCTGACGCATGCGCTGGAGGAGCTCCGGCACCTCGGGGAGGGGCCGGCGGCACACTGACGGGAGGCCGCCCGGCCGGCGGACGGCCTCCCTCTTGTGGCGACGCGGGGGACCGCCGGTCAGAGCCGGTGCGGCCGGGCCCGGCGGCGCAGGTACCAGGCCGCGGCGACGGTGCCCGCGGACACCAGCGCGCCGCCGCCCAGCAGCGTGAGCGTGCCGTAGTCCTTGCTGGCGCCGCCGATACCGCCCATGACACCGCGCGAGGGCGAGGCCGTCGCGGAGATGGTGGGCGCCGAGACGACGATGGACTGGGTGCCCGCCGTCGTCCCGTTCTGGCAGACGACGATCACGGTGTACGTGCCGGAGGCGACGCCCGACCAGCTCGCGGACTGGGCGCCGCTCGTCCCGGTCAGCGACACCTGCCGCCCCTGCGCGAAGCTCGACTGGCCGCTGGAGAGCAGCGAGGCGTTGCCGTAACTGCCACTGGTGCCGGGGCAGGCGCTCGTGGTGGCCCGCACGGTGGAGCCGCTCGTGCTCACCGAGATGCCCGAACCCCCCGCGGCGGCCGGTCCGGCGGCCAGGGTGAGCGGAAGCGCGGCGGCGGCGACCGCGGTCAGGCCGGAGCGGAGGAATATCTGGGAAGTGCGCATAGGAAGTGCCCTCCGGCGGCACGGTTGGCGGAACATCCCTTGCGCCGCCGGGGATCGGGGAGCGGCCGTGCTGCCTCAGGGGAAGCCAACGCGGCGCGCGCCGTCACCGCATGCGGACGGGGACCGGGCAGGTGACGCGACCCCTCGTTTTCCTTCGTTAGGCGCAGGACCTGCGGGTCCCGGGCCCGCCCGGCCGGGTGTCACTCCTGGGCCGTCGTCACCGTCCGCTCCGCCGAGAATCCGCCCCACGTACCGTCCGGCAGCCGTGGCCGGATCCGCACCCGGTAGGTGACCCCGGACTCGCGTCCCACGTAGAAGCTGTAGGCCGCCGTGCCGTCCGGTGGGGTGTCGCCCCACACCAGCGAGGTCACCGGGTGGCCGTCCAGGTGGATCTGGTACTCCGTGACGACGCCGTCCGTCTCGGGCGGCAGCCAGGACAGGTCCAGGTAGTGGGCGCCGTCGGCGCGGTGCGTCGTCACGCGGAAGCGGGTCGGCGCCGTCGCGGGGGTCTGAGCCGAGCCCGCCGCCGTGGTCAGCCGCACGGTGTCGCTCGCGGGGGAGACGTTGTCGGCCGCGTCGCGCGCCCGCACGGTGAAGGCGTACCGGGTGCCGGGCCTGAGCCCCGTGACCACGGCCGCCGTCTGCCCGCCGCCGACACTGTGGATCCTGGAGCCGCCCTGGTAGATGTCGTACGAGGTGACGGCCCTGTCGTCGGTCGCCGCGGTCCAGGAGAGCTGCACGGCCCGGCTGCCTGCCGCTCTGCCGTGCGGTCGTCCGGGCCGGGCCGGGGCGCGGCGGTCGGCGGCGGCCGCGGCAGGGGTGGTGGCCCGCACCTGAGCGCTGGGCGGCCCCACGTCCCCGTCCTGGTCGCGCGCCCGCACCGTGAAGACGTACGGGGTGGACGGCTTCAGCCTGGTGACGTCCACCATGTGTTCGTCGGCCGGTACTTCCTTGACTTTCGTGTCGCCCCGGTACACCTCGTACACGTCGTAGTCAGCGGCCTCCGGGCCCCGGTTCCACATGACGTGCACGCTGGTCGAGCTGCCCGCGGCGGCGGTGACGCCCACGGGGGCCGACGGGAGCCGGCCGCCGCTGTCGTCGCCCTGGCCGCCCCAGCCGCAGGATGTCAGCAGGCACAGCGACAGGAGGAGCGGCAGGAGCAGCGATCCGGAAGCGACCGCTCTGCCGGAGGTCACCGCAATGGGGGTGCGTCGCACGGGCTGCCCTCCCTCGCCGGGATTGGTCTGTACCTATATGCCATGGGTGACGCGGTCACATCAAGAGGGCGGACGGGGTCGGGTGCCGTTCGACGGGTCGGCCGCCGGGTACGTATGCTGAACCCGACGCGGCGTGAACTGACCTCTTGCGGGCGGGAGTTCATGTCCCGGCGGCGCGGACCGCTGTCGTCGCTACTCCGTGCCGACGCGGCCGGCGGAGCGGGCGGAACCGGGCAGGTTCCGGCCCCGCTCCGCCGGCCCACCCCGCCGGGCGGCCCCCGCTGACCGAGTACCGGCGGCAGCCGCCGGGCGTGCGCCGTCCGGACCTCACCGGTGGCCGTGACCCGGGCACCGCACCACCTTGGGGTGAGTGTGATCGTCCGTGTCGTCCACGAGAGGCCTCCGATGTGCGTGTCCAGTCGCTGACGCTGGCCGCGGCAGGCGCCGCCCTGCTCTCGCCCGTCACCCTGCCGGCCCCCACAGTCCCCGTCGCCGCCCACGGCCCCGAACCGGTGCACCAGCGCGCCGCCGCCCGCGAGGGAGGTGTCCGGGCCGGCGACCTGCTGGCCGCGGTACGCGGCTGCGCCCCCGTCTCCGAGGGCCGTTACCGCAGCGACGAAGGCACCGTCGCCGACATCCCGGTGTGCGGCGGGAAGGGCGCCGTCTTCTGGAAGGCGGACATGGACATCGACTGCGACGGCAGACCGGGCCCCTACTGCAACGCCCGCACCGACTCGCTGTTCTCGTCCATGACGGCGTTCCAGCAGTCCGACGGCCGCTACCTGAGCGCCGAGACCCTCCCGTACATCGTGGTCCCGGCCCCCGGCCCGGTCTGGGACCACCGCGCCCACGGGATCCAGGGCGGTTCCCTGGCCGCCGTCGTGTACGGCGACCGGGTCCAGTACGCGGTCGTCGGCGACGTCGGCCCCGGCGAGATCATCGGCGAGGCGTCCTACGCCACCGCCCGCGGCCTCGGCATCCGCACCGACCCGCACGGCGGCGGCACCGACTCGGGGGTGACGTACATCGTGTTCGAGAACTCGGGGGTGTCACCCATCGAGGACCACCGGGCGGCGGCGGTACGGGGCGAGGCGCTGGCGCGGAAGTTCGTCCGGGAGAACCGCGCGAGCTGACGGCCGGGCAGGTGAGCCCCCGCCGGACGGACAGGGGCTCACGCGCGCGTACCCGGGAGTGACTCCCGGACGTCACTCCTTGCGGTAGGAGTACGCCTCCGCTGCCGCCGCCGCGACGGCCGAGAGGTCGGCGCCCGTGGACGCCGTGACGAGCGCGGCGACCGCGCCCTCCACGAAGGGGGCGTCGACCAGCCGGGTGTTCTCCGGCAGTTCGTCGCCCTCGGCGAGCAGCGTCTTCACGGTGAGGACCGCGCTGCCGAGGTCGGTGAGGACGGCGACGCCCGCGCCCCGGTCGACGGAGGCCGCCGCCGCGGAGATCAGCTCCGCGCTCGTGCCGAGACCGCCGTCCGGGGTACCGCCGGCGGCCGCCACGGGCGCGGTGACGCCACCGCCCGCGAGCCCCACGGCCAGTTCGGCGACGGAGGCGGCGACGGCCGCACTGTGCGAGACGAGCACGATGCCGACGTGCCGGCCGCTCGTCGTCTCGTCCGCGGCATCACTCACCGCCCGCCTCCTCGTGCTCTTGGTGCTCCTCCTGCTCGTCGTGGACCTCGGCGAGCGCGCCGATCAGCAGCGCCGCCGAGGTGGCGCCGGGATCCTGGTGCCCGATGCTGCGCTCACCCAGGTAACTCGCCCGGCCCTTGCGGGCCTGGAGGGGGGTGGTCGCGGCGGCGCCCTCCTCGGCGGCGGCCCCGGCCGCGTGGAAGGAGTGGCGCAGCGCCTCCACCGCGGGCAGCAGCGCGTCGATCATGGTCTTGTCGCCTGGCGCGGCCCCGCCGAGGGTCATCACGGCCCCGACACCGGTGTGCAGCGCGTCGGTGAACTGCTCCTCGGTGACCTCGGCCGCGTCCCCGAGCGCCTTGCCCGTACGCCGCAGCAGCGTCCCGTACAGCGGTCCCGACGCGCCGCCCACCGTGGAGATGAGCTGCCGCCCGGCCAGGGTGAGCACGGTGCCGGGCGTGTCCGGGGCCTCCTTGTCCAGCGTGGCCACCACGGCGGTGAACCCGCGCTGGAGATTGCTGCCGTGGTCGGCGTCACCGATCGGCGAGTCGAGCGCGGTGAGCCGTTCGGCCTCGCGGTCCACCAGGGCGGCGGTGGCCGTGAGCCAGCGGCGGAAGAAGTCGGCGTCGAGCACTGGATCTCCTTGCGTATCGCGTACGTTGGCCTGTCGGCCCGGTGTGGGCGGCCGTGGCTCACATGCCCCAGCGCAGCCCCGGGGTCCGCACCGGCGCGTCCCACAGGCGCAGCAGTTCCTCGTCCACCTGGCACAGCGTCACCGAGGCGCCGGCCATGTCCAGGGACGTGACGTAGTTGCCGACGAGGGTGCGGGCGACGGCGACCCCGCGCTCGGTGAGGACGCGCTGCACCTCCGCGTTGAAGCCGTACAGCTCGAGCAGCGGTGTCGCCCCCGCGCCGTTGACCAGGACCAGGACCGGGTTGCGCGGGTTCAGGTCCTCCAGGACGGCGTTCACCGAGAAGTCGGCGATCTCGCGCGAGGTCATCATCGGACGCCGTTCGCGGCCCGGTTCGCCGTGGATGCCGACGCCCAGCTCCAGCTCTCCGGCCGGCAGGTCGAAGGTGGGGCTGCCCTTGGCGGGCGTGGTGCACGCGCCGAGCGCGACGCCGAAGCTGCGGGAACTCTCGTTGACCTGCCGCGCCAGCGCCTCGACCCGCTCCAGCGGCGCACCCTCGTCGGCGGCGGCTCCGGCGATCTTCTCCACGAACAGGGTCGCGCCGGTGCCGCGCCGGCCCGCCGTGTACAGACTGTCGGTGACGGCCACGTCGTCGTTCACGAGGACCTTGGCGACCTGGATGCCCTCGTCCTCGGCGAGCTCCGCCGCCATGTCGAAGTTGAGCACGTCACCGGTGTAGTTCTTCACGATGAAGAGGACGCCGGCTCCGCTGTCCACGGCCGCCGCGGCCCGCACCATCTGGTCCGGCACCGGAGAGGTGAAGACCTCACCCGGACAGGCGGCCGACAGCATCCCGGGACCCACGAACCCGCCGTGCAGCGGCTCGTGCCCGGAGCCACCGCCCGAAACGAGGGCCACCTTCCCGGCCACGGGGGCGTCCCGCCTGACGATCACCCGGTTCTCGACGTCGACCGTCAGCTCCGGATGCGCGGCGGCCATCCCCCGCAGCGCGTCAGCGACCACCGTCTCCGCCACGTTGATGAGCATCCTCATGGGTACCTCCTGGTGAGCTGAGAGCTGGGCGACCGGCCGGGTTCTGGTCGCGGTGCTGTCTCCGCAGTATTGACCTTGCACCGGCGGAGGTCACGCGTGCGGACGGAGGAGGGGGCGCCGACGTACTCGGCACCACCCCGCCGACTGCGACGGGGGAGCGGGCTCCGCTCGGAGTCCGGCCGGGAGGACCACCACGTCGACGATCGCGGCCGGGGTGTCCGGCCCCGTCGCCGCCATCGCGCTGTTCCTGGAATCCGGCCGCAGCGGATACGTTCCCGGCGCGGAGCGCGGATCGCGGATCGCGGATCGCGGATCGCGGATCGCGGAAGCGGAACGGCGGGCGAGCGCATCGGCGGGTGCTGCCGGCCGTGGTCACCGTCGGCCGGGCCGAGTGAGCAGGTACTCGCCGCCGCACGCCTCCGCCAGGGTGGCGCCGAAGAGGGCGGCCGGGGTGTACGCGCCCGGCCGCCCCTCACCGGCCAGCAGCCGGCGGGCGACCTCCGCGGGCACCGCTCCGGTGTACCGCTGAGCGTCGCCCACTCGCAGCCAGCCCTCCCGGATCTCACCGTCCGCCCAGGTCACCACGGCATGACCCCAGGAGTGCTCGCGGGGCCGCTCCCGCGCCTCGACACGCACCCGCGCGAGACGGCGCGTGGTGAACGAGCGCAGCCGCTCGCTCCGCATGAGTGTGCTCACCGCCGGTATCACCGCACGCATCAACGGCGAGGACGGCGCTTCGCTGGACGCCGAGAGCACGAAGCGCGCGCCGCTCGCCCGTTGAGCGGCGAGAAGTTCGCCGAGCGGCATGCCCGCCGTGGTCACCTCCGAGCCGTCCGGCAGGGTGAGCCGCTGCGCGTCGGCGCCGATCCGGGCGGGCGCCAGGCGGCCGTCGGTGATCCGACGGCCCCGCAGGCCGCCCAGGAGGGTGCCGATCAGGGCTTCTCCGGCGGTGCCCTCCTCCATCGAGATCGAGGGCACCATGTCGGTCCGGACCCGGAGCGCCGGGGGAAGGCCCGCGCACAGCTTCACGACGACGCTCTCGGTGGCGGTCACGCCGAACCCGGCGCCGGTGACGAGCGTATGACCGGCCTCGGCCGCCGCGTCGTGCCGCTCTGACACGGCGGAGAGCGCCTCGACGTCGTTCGCCAGGTCGATGTAGTGGCTGCCGGCGGCGCGGCAGGCGTCGATGACGGCGGGAGCCGTGGTGGTGAACGGCCCGACCGTGTTGACGACCACGCCGGGGCGTCGCCGCCGGATCTCCGCGGCGGCGACGTCGAGCGAAGGGGCCAGTAGCGTCTCGCCGCCGGTCCGCTGCGCCGCGGCGCGCAGCCGGTCGGTGTCCCGGCCGACGAGGACGGCGGACAGCCCGCGCCGCGTGAGTTCCGCCGCGATGGCGCGGCCGCTGCGGCCCGTGCCGCCGAGCACCCAGGTCTGCGCATTCATGTGAAGAGCTCCTGCGGTGGGGTGGTGAAGCCGGTGGTCACGCGGTCGTGATGACGAGCTTGCCGCCCTTGGGCGTGCCGTCCCGTTCGAGTTCGGTGAGTGCCGCGATGGCCTCCGTGAGCGGCACGGTGCGGGCGATCGGCACCCGGAGCGTGCCTTCTCCGGCGGCGCGTGCGACCTCCTCGATGTCCTTGGTGACCGGCTGGGTCACCAGGACCTGGAAGGGGCCCGGCAGAGCGGCTCGCGCGAACCGCGCGGGGGTGGGGTGAATGCCGACGACGCGCCCGCCGGGCTTCAGCAACCTCTGCGCGTCCTTGCCCTTGAGCGTGTCGGCGGTGTCGATGACGAGGTCGAACAGTCCGCTGAGCGGCGTCGGGTCGAAGTCGAACTCGACGATCGGATCGATACCGAGGTCGCGCGCGTCCTGCGCGGCGGTGGCGCGGCAGCTGCCCCCTACCGAGGCGCCGCGGGCCAGGGCGATCTGAGCGGCGGCGCGGCCGACTCCGCCCAGGCACCCGTGGACGAAGACGGTCTGCCCGGGGCGCAGCTTCCCCTTCTTGGTCACGGCCTGGAAGGCGGTGAGTCCCACGGTCGGGAGGGCGGCGGCCTCTTCGTAGGAGAGGTTCGACGGCTTCTTCACGACGCCCTTCTCCTCGGCGACGACCATCTCGCCGAAGGCCCCCGACGCCTTGATCGATGCTCCGCCGAGCACCTCGTCGCCGACGCGGAGCCGGGTGACGTCCCTGCCGATCGCCTCGACGACGCCCGCGAAGTCGTAGCCGAGCCCGCGCGGGAAGCGCCGCCCGGTCACCATCTTCATGGCGCCGCCGCGGATGCCCCAGTCCATCGGGTTGGCCGCCGCCGCCCGCACCCGGACCAGAACCTCACCGGCTCCGGGCCGCGCCGGCTCGAACTCCTCCAGCCGCATGACCTCGGGGCCGCCGTACTGGTGGTACTGGATGCGCTGCATGGTTGCCTCCAAGGGCAGTGATGTCATCAGATGACATCACCCTAGCACTCTGATGTCACTCGATGACATCACCTATACTCGCCGCATGGGACGGTGGGAGCCTGGAGCTGGTGACCGGTTGCGCGAGGCGGCGCTGTCGCTGTACATGGAGCGCGGCTTCGAGCAGACGATGGTGGCCGACATAGCCGAACGGGCCGGAGTCACCGCCCGGACCTTCTTCCGGTACTTCGCCGACAAACGTGAGGTGCTCTTCGACGGCACGTCGGACCTGGAGGAGAAGTCGCTGGCCGCCCTCGACGCGGTACCGGTCACGGCGTCGGCGCTGGACGCCGTGGCGGCCGTGCTCGACGCCGTGGCCGAGATGGTGGGCGGCAGCCGTGAGCTCGCGCGGAAGCGGCAGACGGTGATCATGGCCAACGCCGATCTCCGTGAGCGAGAGCTGATCAAGCTCGCAACACTGTCGGCCGCCCTGGCCGACAGGCTGCGACAGCGAGGCACCGGCGACGTCGAGGCCGGCCTGGCCGCCGAGACCAGCATCGCCGTGTTCCGCGTCGCCTTCTCGCGCTGGGTCACCGCCACCGACGATCACGACCTGCGCGACGTCGTCCGCGACACCCTGACCCGACTGCGGACCCTGACGGACGCCGGCTGAACGACGCGCCTGGTGACGCTTGACCCGCACGTGACGTCAGGCCGCACAGTCGGTGCCAAGGAAGATCACTGGACTGTGGGTCGTGTGGCCGAGCCGTCCGGCGTGAGCGTCCGCACGCTGCACCACTATGAGGTCACGGTGCCGCGCCGCGTCGACGGCCGCCTGGAGCCGCCGGCATGACGGCACGGCAGGGCGCCGACGCTTCCGGCGCCCTGC
>NZ_JBHWHV010000021.1:0-133375 GCF_042732375.1 Streptomyces sp. NPDC059785 | reverse complement strand
GCCCTCGTACTGGACGTACTTGGGCTTTCGCCCGGTGCGGCGAGAGGGCGTGCATGGCGTCGCGCGGCAGGCGGGACTTTCGCAACACGCCCTAGTCCGTGTGCGCACTGCCGCCGGTTGTGCGGCGCGGGCGCTGTACGGGGGCGGAGGGTGGCGAGGCGGGGACGGAGTTGGGGTCGGGGACCGATGCCCGGGTCGGCGCCGGGGCTGATCCCGTGGCCGGGGCTGACGCCGGAGCCGGAGACGGCTGCTGTCGGCGGGCGGCCGTCGCGGCCCACCGGGCGTCGCGGCCCAGCTGCGGCCCGTTCGCCCGCTCGGGGGCGTTGCCGGGCTGCCGCAGGGGGGCGCCGGCGGACGGCCGCGGAGGCGACCCCGCTCCCCCGGACTGCCGCGCGGGGGCGTTACTGGAGGCATTGCCGGACCTGCCGCCCACCTGCTGCTGACCGGCGGCCTTGGGCCGGGGAATCAACCACGGCCCGGAGGAACTGGTACCGGGCCGCCCACCGACTTGCCGCCCACTCGCCTGCCGCCCGTTCACCTGCCGTCGGGACGCGGATGTCGTCGCTGCCGCTGCCGATGGCATCGCCGCCGCTGCCGCTGCCGGCCGGCGAACGACGGGCCGCCCGGCACTCGTACCGGAAGCCCCGTCGATCCCCACACCACCAACCACTGCCCCACCGCCCGCTGCCCTGCCACCCGCTGCCCTGCCGACCACCGCCCTGCCGTTCGCCGCCCCACCGGCCGGTGCACCAGCGCCGATCCCCCGCCCAGCAACGCTGACGTTCCGCTGCCCGGAGGCCACGAGTCCGCTGAGGGCGGAGGGGGAGGCGAGGCGCGGCAGTAGGAGCGACCAGAAGCGGGTGAGGGAGTTCCGCGAGAGCCAACGGGAGTCGTGGCTGCCCATGGTCTCGAAGCCGACGGTGGCGGCGACGACGGCGGTGGCGGCATCGGGCGCGGCCACGTCGCGGGCCAACTCCCCGTCTCGCCCGGCCCGTTCGAGCACGTCGACGACGTAGGAGTGCCACCGTCGGTACAACTGCCGCCCGCCCACGCCGCGGGGGTCGGCACAATTCAGCCCGAAACCGGCCCGCAGGACGACGTCATGAACGAGCCCCTGCAACAGCGCGTGGGTGGCGTCGACGAGCGTCTGAAGCGGCCCACGGGATGCACCGTCGCCCGCCGCACGATCACAGGCGTCCTCGCTCACCTCCCCTGCCCCTGCCCCACTGCCGGTGATGCGATCGAGCCGGTCGGCCGCCGCAGTACCGACCGCGTCGGCAAGGGCGGCCTTACTCGGGAAGTGAAAGTGCAGCGCTCCACTACTCACCCCCGCCCGGGCACTGATCGCCGAGAGTGAGACGACCTCGAAGCTCTCACGGTCGAACAGTTCCGCAGCAGACACGATCAGGGCGTTCCGCGTACGGACCGCGCGCTCCTGTTGGGCCATCGGGCTCCCCTTCCCGCCGGAGACTCGACTGACCGTAACAAACCGTCCGTGCGGTTTAGAAGAGCGCAAGGAGTTCTCCTTTGGAAACACCTCCCGATTTGCGCGCGCCCACAGGGCTACCAAAGCCGCGCCACAGATCCCGCAAAGCGGCGCAGGCCAGCAAGGATCCCCTGCTCAAGCAGTACCGAACCAGTCGATCCGTGACAGACCCGACCAGCACAAAAGGTACCGGAGCGCTAACGCAGCGCTTCCCGATCACAACCCTTGAGCACCCACGCCGCCCACCCCACCGACCGACTACCCGGAATGCCCCGTGCGGCCCCCCACACCCGATCTTTCCGCTGCCCCCGCCTCACCGCCCTGACCTGCGGATCCGGAACCTTGCCAGGCGAGAGCCCACATCCGCTAGGCTAGTCGCCGGGTCTCCCAGAGATCCGCACGCCTTCGTAGCTCAGGGGATAGAGCACCGCTCTCCTAAAGCGGGTGTCGCAGGTTCGAATCCTGCCGGGGGCACAACGTATTACCGCTCTGACCTGGGGTTTCTCACTCAGGGAGGCACTCCACTCGGCCTCGGACTCATCGTCCGGGGTCGTTTGCGTGAGCGGGAGGACCTCACCGTCACGGTGGGCCGGAGGCTCGGCCAACCGAGTTGAGGCAACAGGCCATGGGCACCTGGCGCCCAGACGGATTCCAGCATGGTCAGGAGGACCACGCCGCGAGGAGTTCCGCCGGGCCGTACGCAGCGTCGAGCCCCGCGCAGTCGATCCCGCTGCGCGAGACAGCGATCACAGGTACAGGAGCAGGCGTGAGCGCGGCGCGGTGCCGGTGCAGCGCCGCGAGATCGTGCCGGTCGAACGGAGAGTTCTCCAGCCACTTCACCGAGCCCACGAACAGCAGCTCCTTGGCGATCGGCGCGCGGTCCGCTCCCACGACGTCGATCTCCACATCGTTGGTACGGGTCCAGTAACCGCCGATGGCGGGGGCGGCGGGGAGGTTCGCGTCGGGCAGCAGCCGCGCCAACGCCTCGCGCACCAGAGGTTCAATGGCCCTGCCACGCCAGCTGGTCCAGTTGCCACGGATGCGCCGCAGTGTCAGGTCACCCCGGCCCCGCTCGATCTCTTCCATCGCCGGACCCAGGAGCTTCAGCCAGAAGCGGAGGTAGGGATCCGCGACCCGGTAGCGACGATCCTTCGAAGGCCGCGTGGACACGGGAAGCTCCGCCGCGATCACCCGCTTGTCCGCGAGGATCCCCAGCGACCGCTGTAGCGGGGTCGCCCCGATCCCGCCAGCGGCGCGGGCGATGTTGGAGAACGTCCGCTCACCGCTGCCGATCGCCGAGAGAACGGTGCGTGCCTGGACCTGTTGGGGGAACTCTGCGGCAAGCGAGCGCTCCGCCGACACCAGCAAGGCCGAGACCGGATCGCTGAGCGCCGCCCGCAGGAACTCCCACATCCCGGCGCCGTGCGCCCACTCCGCACAGATCAGAGGCAGTCCCCCGGTGATCAAGGCCGCGTCGAAGGCCGAAGCGGGATCGAGGCCGAGCATCTCGCCCACCTCCGCCGGGTTCAGCGGACCCAGCACCATCTCCCGTCCGCGCTGGTGGAACGGGCGTCCATAGCTGTTCAGCGCCTCCATCATCGACAGGTCGGAACCGATGAGAACCAGCAGAACGGGCTTCTTCTCCAGCAATCGGTCCCAGGCCCGCTGAAGCATGCCTTCGAAGGCGCCCTCCGCATCCATCAAATAGGGCACCTCGTCCATAACCACCACGCTCACCCGGTCGTGCGGCAGTGCCGCCGCCAGTACGTCGAAGGCCGCATCCCAACTTGCCGGACGGGCCGCGGACAGCAGATTCGCCAGCGGAAGGCTGGACGACTGCGCATCCTGGCTGAGCCGCTCCAGGTCCGCCCCCGGCGACGCCCCTGTAGCGGCATAGAAGAGGAACGGCGCACCGGACCTCTCGGCGAACCGCTCCACCAACCGCGACTTACCCACCCGGCGGCGACCTCGGAGCATCACGCACTGCCCGGGCCGCTCCCCACCGACCCCGGCCGCCACCTTGCCCAGCTCGCGATCCAGCGTCTCGAGCTCGTGCCGCCTGCCCACGAAATCTGCCATGCCGCCGCCTCCCCAGTGCCACTCAACCCGCAGATACTAACATAACTGTTAGTAACATTGGAGTTAGTTGCAAGATGGGCTTGGGAGATGCTACTCGCCCGGTGCGCCCACGGGAAATGATCAGCCTTCCGCGCCCCAGCATGGTTCGTCATTGGACGCCCCACGGTCACCGGATGCGTGAGCGGCGCGTGAGCGGACTGCGCAACAGGAGCCGTCCTGACCCGGATGGGCCGGCCGTGCAACGCGGCGCCGATCAGGCCGAAGAGCACCACGCGGCACAACCAAGCACCACCCATCAGAGATTCGACCCCACTCCTAAAGCGGGTGTCGCAGGTTCGAATCCTGCCGGGGGCACCAGGGTGAAGGCCCCGGACCGATCACGGTCCGGGGCCTTCGACATCCCTGCTTCTGGCATCAACACAGACCCACCGACCACCGGGACGCCTCCGCAACAGTCGACCCATGCGCCTCATGACCTCGCAAGCCAAGCCGTGCACAGCACCAGTCCCGCACGCCAGCACCCAGGCCACTCGCACACCGGCACAGCACCGGCCTCCCAGCCTGCACCCTCGACTTCCAGCCTCGCTTCAAGGAGTGAGTTACAACTTCCTCTACTGGTTCAAGCACCCGGCCAAGGACATGCCTCCGGCAGGGGTCGGCCGGCGCCGGGTGGGAGGGAGCGCCGTTCCCGGCCGCGGGCACATCGTGGTGAGTGGTGGGCCGGGGTGTTTACCGACCGCCGTTGGTTCCGACATCGAACCTCGTCAGGGCAAAGATGATCAGGAGGTCGAGTGTCATCACGGGGATGGCCCAGAGCGGGTAGTACGGAACGAACATGAACTGAGTGATCAGGCTGATCCCTGTCGCCGCTGCACCAGCCCCGCGACCCCAGCTCTTGTTTGTCACGACCCCCATGCCGGCGATGATGAGTGCCAGGCCGACCACAATGTGAATCCAGCCCCAAGCCGTCAGGTCGAACCGATAGGCGTACAGGGACGCGGCGAACAAGTTGTCCCCTGCGATGCCAGATGCCCCCATGAGAATGCTGAGCGGCCCGCTGAGCATCATCACAGCCCCGGCGAACACGGCGGCGCCGCTGAGCCTCTCGCTCGTGCCTGGCCCCCCGTGCCCTCGCTGTGTCTTGCTCGGTATCGCTGCCATAGCCGCCACCTTCCTGTACAGCACAGTCACCGACGCACGACGTCCGTGCGACGCCAGCCACGAGGGACCGACAGGATCACCGGGATCCCTCGGCACCGCGATTCCAGCCGCTTACTGCCGTAGAGGAAAGTCGTCAAGTGCGGCTGGGATGTCTGACACCGGTAGCTGACACCAACAGGGGCGCACAGCGGCGATCAACGCTGAACCTGAGCGGACGAGCCATCCAGGTCGAAGGTCGATTGACCCAGCACGCCCGCCCGGCGTGATCGACCTGATACGGATGAGGCCACAGGTTCAAGTCGCCGTGTCCTCGCGTTCCGATCAGGTGGCATCCGTAGGGGTGTTCACTACAGTGAGGATCATTACTACGAGGGGGATCATGGCGGACTACGAGACCTACGCGAACAAGGCCCAGGAGCTTCTGGACCAGATTCACTCCAAGAGCTTCCAGCGCTCTGAAACACTCGCCATCGCCGCGGCCCAGGTTCAAGCAATCCTCGCCCTGGCCGCAGCCATCGACCGCCAGAGCCGTACCGACGGGAACGGGGACGGGGCCGGGTAATGGCATGCCCCGGGAGGCGTGCCACTCTCGTGCCAGAACGGACGGGGATTCACGGGAAATCGAGGTAAGCAGGGGCTTGCACAGCCGGATTCCGCCCAAACCATGGAGTTTGCAGGTCGCACCATCGATCGTCCAACCTCGCTCCTAAAGCGGTGAGCTTTCGCTTACTCGCCGTACGCCAGTGCAGACCACCAGGGAGCTGCCTTTTACGGTGAGGAAGATTCACGCTTCACCAGCACCCAGTAACACCGTCACCGCAGTCGGCTGTGGCTCCGCCCGCAAGCCCAACCCGCTTACTTACGATGCACCATGGCCTACAGCAGGACGGGACGATTAGCGGATGTGTACTCGTCCGCGATGTTGAACACGCTGGCACACCGGGGACATTCGGCCTTGCCGAAGAGGTGGGCGATCCCGTGGGCGAGCGCCGCGTGCCCATCGCGGACGGCAGTCTCGTGCATCCACCGGCCGCTGCCGGAGAGTTCGTCGAGCAACGCCGGCCGTAGGCCGCGACGGTCCACGTCGCCCAGGTGCCAGTCCCGGATCGCTGAATAGCGCCCGTGATCTCCGATCGCGATCGTCACATCCACGGCGCAGTGGGGACAGTCCAGGTGGTAGAAGTCGTCCGCGAAGTCCCCCAGGACGGCGCTCCAGTGATACTCCTCCTTGGCCGCGAGCAGATTGAGGAAGGTCGTGAGGTAGTCGGCCGGCCGCGATTGCAGGTGCCGGTCCAGCAGTTTGCGGAACCCCCCGATCGCGTCGGCGCAGTCCGCCAACAGATCGTCGCAGCCGTGGTGTCCTGCCGCGCGCCGCAGGATCGTCCCGGCCAGTCCACGCGCCCGTGCGCTCCTCGATGCAAGACGCACCAGGCACGGCAGGGCGGCGAAGCTGGCGGGGAAGACGAGGTCCTGTTCGAGGACCAGCCGGTATCCCAATTCCTCCCATGCTTCGACATCGTCCCCGAACTCCACCCGTGAAAGCAGTGCGGGGACGCGATCGACATCCCCACGGCAGTCGTGCATCTGCGTCCAGTTCACCACCTGCGCATTCAAGCGGACGCTCCGTTATGGTGCGCCGCATGACCGACACCGGCCCGGCCTGTCCCGAGTGCAGCCAGCCCATGACGTCCGGCGGCTTCGTCCTCGCCAAACGGGAGGACGATGGCCGGCGGATCTGCCGGACACTGTTGAGGTGCGCTGGTCGGCATGTCTGGTGGCGCTGGGCCGACCGGCCGGAGGAGCCGTTGGAGGGTTGCCCGGTGCCCGAGCTGTTTCGCTGACATCCAACGCTGACATCAACGACCCCGGACGGCGGTGGTGCACAGCAGCCTCGTTTGGCATTCTGAAGAACCGTCGCGTCGTCGTGCGCCTTGCCCACGCGACCAGCGCTGACCGTGAGGGTTCTTGGCTTCCGCTTCGACGATCCGGCGGATCACGAGGTCGTGATCACTCGTTCCGAAGTGGCTCCGCGCAGCCGTGAACCGCCCTCAGGGAAAAAGAAACTCATCGCCGTGAGTGCGAGTTGCGCGAGTGACGGCCGGTCCGGCGCCGTCGGCTTGCGGCGTGACGGCCGAGGTTGCTCCCTGTGAGCAGGCAGTTCATGCGGCTGGCCGGCTCGCACCTGGCCATTCCGCAGGCCTCGGTGATCAGTGACCGCCAGCCCGTGGATGGGTGTTGCCTTCCCCCGCCGGACGCGGCGGCGACCCGATGGCGCGGCAGTCAGAAGCGCAGGACCAGAGTTGGAACGGCAGGCCGCGGTGGAGTGCTTCTCCCAGGCGTCGACCGCTTGCTCCGAGCCGGCGGGCGCAGAGGGCGCAATCCATGCCCATCTGCTGGCGGGGACGGAGACGGGTGATCTCCGGGAGGGGCGGGCGAGCCGTGGTCGCGATCTTCACTCATCACCGCCAACGCACAGTTCGGCCCAGACCTCTTTGCCCCACGGCTGCCCGGTCGAGCCATGCAGGTCGTAGCCCCAGCGGTCTGCGAGCGCGTCAACCAGGAAGAGCCCTCGGCCCGACTCGTCGTCGCTGCCGGCCCGGTCGAATGCCGGCAGACGAGACGGCTCACCGTTCACTACACAGACCCCCGCCACGGCCACCGCGATGAAGGTTCCCAGCGACGCTGCCACCCAGCACGCGCGAGTGACACGGATGCTGCAAAAATTCGGGGCTACGCTGCGCGCCACGGCACCCGGCAGCGCTGCCGTCCGAACCTGGCACGCGCACACCTCCACCTGGAGGACGGCTGCATGACCACGACACCCGCCATCGAACTGCGCACGTTCACTGCTCTCGACACCGTCCGCGGCGACCTCCTCGACGCGTACGCCGATGTGCGTGCGCCACTGCTCCACCTGCCGAACTACGCGGTCGCCTCCTTCAGGGAGCGTCTTGATCGGCACGGCACCGAACCGGGCTTCACCGCCGTCATCGGGTACGCGGACGGGCATCCGGTCGGGTACGCCTACGGCAACACCATCGAGCGCGACGACCGTTATTGGCAGCGCACCAGCCCGACGCCGGTGGCGGAGTACACCGAGCGCCCGGCCGTAGCCTTGAAGGAGATCGGTGTCCGCTCAGCCTGGCGCAAAACCGGCACCGCCCGCCGTATCCACGATGCCCTTCTCGCCGCCCACGACGAGCCGTACGTCACGCTCATGGTCAATCCGGCCGCGGGAGACGGGAAGGTCCACGCGCTCTACGAGTCGTGGGGGTACGAGGGCATCGGCCGGAGTCGGCCATCAGCGGCCTCCCCTTTGCTCACCGTGATGATCCGCGCCATCTGCTGACCGGCGGCCGTGAATGGTTCGTCCGGAGCACCGTGACCGTCTCGCAGGAGGAAGTGCTCGGGGCGCTGCTCGGCTGGGCTGTCAGAGCGGCCGAGCGGCGGGAGGAGCGCATGTGGAACAACATCGGCTTCACGTTCCGGTCGTCCACTCCCAGGGACGCGGCTACCGGGGACACGGAAGCCGAGGTCACTGGTTCCGAAGGCGCGGGCGAGTTCACCCAATGACGTGGGCTTTGGCGCCCCGGGCTACCTGGATTGTTTTCTCTCCTCCAGTGTGCGCAGCCGCTGGCGCCTGAGTCGGTAGCTCTCGTCCAGTAGCTGGTGGTTCTGCTCGATCAGCTCGCGGCTCGTTCCGAGCAGCTCACGCGACCATGCCCGAGCGGCCGTCGCGCGGGCCGACAGGGAGTCCGGCTTCGTCTGCTCCTCCACGAGGGACGGGTGCCCACGAAACCGGCCATCATGACAGTCACGGCCGGAGGCCCCTTCACGGGCGGCGGTCCGAAGTCGGTGGCAGCAGGTCGTCCCGCATGAGTCGTTGCAGGTCCTCCAGGTCCGCGAAGAACGGGCGGATCAGCCGCTGGTACTCGGCCGACGCGGCGCCCGCCGGATCCACGGCCAGTACATCGCGGGCCGACCTGAGCTGCTCGTACGCCGCGTTCGCGGCCCGGTACACGTGATCCGGTGCGGCCAGCGCCAGTTCCCTCAGGACCGACTTGGCGTCGCTGTGCTGCGGGTCGCTGAGGAAGGCGTCGTGGACCGCCTGCTGTCTGCCCGGGCCGAGCTGTTCCCGGAACGCCGCGACCGTCATCCGGCTGTGCGCCTGCGCCAGCGAGGCAAGGAAGCGCACGTAGACGGCGCGCTTGGCGGCCGTCCACTGCCGTTGCTGCTCGCGCCGCGAACGCAGTGCGTCGGTGATCAGAGTCGCGCCGACCCCGAGGACCGCACCGAGCGCCACGACCGCCAGAGTCCCCCACTCCATGCTCGGAGAGTACGGATGTCGTCACTCCGGGTCCATGGGTCATGTCGTGGGCCAGGCCATGACCCACGCTTCACATCGGCGTCTTCGCCCGGTGCCGGCCGGGCGCTCGGGGCGACGCGCCCGGCCCACCGGAAGAGGCCGACGAGGGTCAGCCGACCGTCCACTTCTGGCCGGTGCCGCCGGTGCACGTCCAGATCTGCAGGCGGGTGCCGTCGGCGGACGAGCCGCCCTTGGCGTCCAGGCATTTGTCCGCGCCGATGTTGGTCAGGTCGTGGGCGGCGGTGTAGGTCCACTGCTGGGCCTTGGTGCCGTTGCAGGTGTAGAGCTGCACGGGAGTCCCGTCCGCGGTGCCGGCGGCGCGCACGTCGAGGCACTTGCCCAGGGCGCGTACGGTGCCGTCGCTGCCCAGGGTCCACTTCTGCGCGTCGACGCCGGTGCAGTTGTGCAGCTGGATCGGGGTCTCGTCCGCGGTCGAGGCGCCGGCCACGTCGACGCACATGTCGCCGATGCCCTTGATGGCGCCGGTCCGGGTGGTGCCGCCGTTCCCCGAGTCGCCCCCGGAGCCGCCGGAGTCGCCGGAGTCGCCGGAGGCCGAGACGCGTACGTAGTCGATCGTCATCGTCTGCGGGAACGAGGTGTCCGCGTTCGGGCTGCCGGGCCAGTCGCCGCCGACGGCGAGGTTGAGAATGAGGAAGAACGGGTGGTCGAAGACCCACTTGTTGCCGCCGGCGTCGGCCGGGGTGCGGGTCTGGTACGCGGTGCCGTCGACGGACCAGGTGATCGCCTCGGGGCTCCAGTCGACCGCGAAGACGTGGAAGGCGTCCGCGAAGGACGCGCCGTTTGCGAGCGTGCGGGCAGCGCCTATGCCGCTGCCGCCCGAGTAGCCGGGGCCGTGGATCGTGCCGTGAACGGTGCCGGGCTCGTAACCGACGTTCTCCATGATGTCGATCTCGCCGCTGTTGGGCCATCCGGCCGTGCCCAGGTCGTCGCCGAGCATCCAGAACGCGGGCCACATGCCCTGCCCGCGGGGCACCTTGATGCGCGCCTCGAAGTGGCCGTAGGCCTGGGTGAAGGTCTTGGCGGTGTTGAGGCGGGCGGAGGTGTACTGGCAGGCGGCGCCGTTCCAGCACTGGAGCCCGCTGTCGGTGTTCTTGCGGGCGGTGATGACCAGGTTGCCATTGCCGTCGAGGGCGGCGTTGTCCCTGCTGTTCCGGTAGTACTGCAGCTCGTGGTTGCCGTTGCCGGAGCCGCCGGTTTCCAGTGTCCACTTGCTGGAGTCCGGGGCGCTGCCGGCCGCGCCATTGAACTCGTCGGACCAGGTCAGCGCGGTGGTGGCCGCGTCGGCCCGGTCGGTGGACGGTCCCGTCGTGATGAAGGCGAAGGCGGCGGCGACCGCGGCGGAGACCAGCAGGACGAGCCCGCCGAGCGACCATCGGCGTGCGCGATGAGCGGCCATGACTGAACACACCTGTCTGTGAGTAGGTGAGGAAGTTTCGTGAGGACAGAAATAAAGGGGGTGAATAGAGGGTGGGGGATGGAAGTTGCGGGGTGGGGGGTGATGGAGCCCTGATGCTACGGATCGCTGGCAGGGTGGCCAATTGCCCGATTCGCTTCTCAACCAGCGCTGATCTGCGCTTACTTGACGCCATAAGGTCCGCACCCGGTCACTTAATGAGTGTTTAAGGCCGGCTTAAGCGCGAAGCAGTCGTCCTGGCGTCCGCCCGCTTACCGAGCGCCGATGCCGGCGCCGATTTCCGCCACACCGGCGTCAGCAGCGGCGTCAGCACCGGTGTCAGCGCCAGCGTCAGCGTCGCCGCCATCGACGCCGCCGCCAGCAGCGGCATCGCCCCCGCCGGGCCGGTCAGCCGGGCCAGTGAGCCCGCCAGTGCCGCGCTCACGCCCTGTGCCGTGAGCATGCCCGCCGAGTGCAGGCCCAGGGCGTGGCCGCCGAGCTCGTCCGGGGTCAGGGACATCAGGCGTTCCTGCTGGACCAGGCTCGCGCCGAAGCCGGCCGAGGCGACGGTCACGCAGACCGCCGCCGCGACGAGGCCGGGGCGCAGGGCGAAGAGCAGGTACGGGGCGGCCAGGAGCAGGAGCAGGGGGATGCCGAGGCGCCGTCGTACGTGCGGGGGCAGCAGGCGGCCCACCGTCACGTCCCCGGCGAACATGCCGAACGCCGCGCAGGCGAACAGCGCGCCCGCGTGGGACGGGGAGTAGGGGACGAAGAGGGACTCGCAGCCGACGATCAGGCCGTTGGGGATCCAGAGCAGCAGGTAGACGCGGCGGCGGGGGCCGGACGAGAGCAGGCGCGCGTTCGTGCGCCAGGTCTCGGCCACCGAGGCGCGGCCCGTGGCCCGGGGCGCCCGGCGGCTGAGTCCGAACCGCGCGCCCGCCGCCGACGCCAGATACAGCGCGGCGGCCACCAGCAGGGTGGAACGCGGGGACAACACCGCCACCAGGACGCCACCGGTCGCGTAACCGGTGATCTGGGTGATGCCGTTCATCATGTTGAAGACCGAGCGGCCGACGAGGTAGCCGTCCTTGGGCAGGATCTCGTTCAGCAGGCCCCAGTTGACGCCGCCGCCCAGGGAGGCGACCAGGCCGAGGGCGAGGACGAGCGCGAGGACGGCCCAGGCCGGCAGTCCGGGGGCCGCCGTCGCCGCCGTGCCCGCCGCGAACGTGACGGCGATGCCCGTCAGGGCTGCGCGAGGCGGCAGCCGGTCCGCCGCCGACAGCAGGGTGGTCGCGCCGAGGACCTGCGCCAGCGACGGGCCGAACATGCCGAGGGCCGACAGCAGCGGTGATCCGGTCGCCCGGTACACCAGCGTGCCCAGGGCAAGACCGCTCACCGTCTGGGCCGCCGACCTCAGCGCCGACGTCAGGAAGAGCGGGGTGAATTCGGGCGTACGGAACAGGTCGGAGTAGCTGCGCATGCGACGGAGTCTCGGGCGGGCCGTACGGCGGCCGTTATTGTTTCGCGCCGGTGCGAAACGTCAGCCGGTGCGAAACGTCCGGGACGGGAGAGGGAGGCGGCCTTGGGCTGGTGGCAGGTCAACGCCGACACCCTCGCGGGCAGCCGCTTCGTCCTGTCCCCGCTCGCCGAGACCTTCGGCTCGCTCAAGCTCCTCCACGCCGCGCGGGGCTCCCATCCCGGTGAGCGCGCCTGGCTCGACGCCCATCTGCCCGCGTACCGGCGGCTGCTGGCGGACGATCCGGTCACCGCGCTGCTCGTACGGTCCGGGCTCGGTCCGGAGTGGATCGCCGACTTCCTGACGCCCACCCCACGCGGCACGCCCACCCCGCAGGACACGGGCGGTACGAGCGGTACGGGCGGTACGAGCGGTACGGGCGGTACGGGCGACGGCCCCCACGAGTCGTTCGCCGTTGAGGTCGCCCGCGTGCGCGACGCGTCCCCCCTCGACGCTCGGGCCCATCTCCGGCTCGCCCTGCGCGGCGCACCGCTGCCCGCCGCCCTGGACCGCGACGACCTGCCCCGCCGCGCGGCCGACCTGCTCACCCACGTCTGGACCGAGGCCGTACTCCCCTACTGGCCCCGGCGCAGACGCGTCCTGGAGGCCGACGTCGTCTCCCGCCTCGCGCTGCTGAGCCAGGGCGGCTGGGCCGCCGCCCTCGACACCCTGCGGCCGGGGACCCGCTGGCTCGGCGAGAACCGGCTCCAGGTCAACGCCCACGAATACCCGCCGCGCGAGATCTCCGGCGCCGAGCTGTTCTTCGTGCCCATCACGGCGCAGCGGCACGGCTGGGTGTCGTGGGAGGAGCCGCACCGGTACGCGGTCGTGTACCCGTGCTCGGGCGCGCTCGCCGGAGCCGGGCACGGACCGCGGTCCGTGCCCGGCTCACTCGGCGCCCTGATCGGTCCGGCGCGGGCCGGTGTGCTGCTCCTGCTCGGCTCCCCGATGAGCACGAGCCAGCTCGTCGCGGTGACCGGGCAGGGTCTGGGGTCGGTCGGGCGCCATCTGCGGGTGCTGCTCGACGCCGGGCTGGTGAGCCGCCGCCGGGCCGGACGCTCCGTGCTCTACCACCGGTCGCCCGCCGGAGAGGTCCTCGTACGAGCCGTGCGGGCCGAGCCGTAGCACGGTGTACGGGCCGAGCGGACCCAGTAAAAGCACGGGGTACGAGCCGTACGAGCCCAGCCGGAACACGGGGTACGAGCCGTACGAGCCCAGCCGGAACACGGGGTACGAGCCGTACGAGCCCAGCCGTAGCACGGCGTACGGGCCGTACAGGCCCGGCGGGAGCACGGCCACTAGCATCCGGGCATGACCACTCATGATTCAGACACGTCCGCCGGTGCGGACACGCCCGCGTCCGGTTCCGTCCTCGACACCGAGATCGGCTCGCTCCAGGGCGGCTCCGCGGACCTCGGCCAGTACCGGGGCAAGGCCGTCCTCGTGGTGAACGTCGCCTCCAAGTGCGGGCTGACCCCGCAGTACGCCGGTCTCGAGCGGCTGCACGAGCGGTACGCCGCCCAGGGCTTCACCGTCCTCGGCGTGCCCTGCAACCAGTTCATGGGCCAGGAGCCCGGCAGCTCCGAGGAGATCGCCGAGTTCTGCTCGGCGACCTACGGCGTCACCTTCCCGATGACCGAGAAGGCCGAGGTGAACGGCGCGGGGCGGCACGCGCTGTACGAGCGGCTGGTGGGCACGGCGGACGCCGAGGGACACACCGGCGACATCCGCTGGAACTTCGAGAAGTTCCTCGTCGGCCCGGCGGGCGACGTCGTGGCCCGCTTCTCCCCGCAGACGGAACCGGAGTCGGCCGAGGTCGTCGCGGCCGTGGAGAAGGCCCTTCCCTGAGTCGTCCAAGTCATCAGCGGAGCTCCTCCGGGCACGGGGTGCCGCGCGGGATCTGGTAGGGCGCCGCCAGCCGGTACGTACCGGCCGCGGGGGCCAGCAGTTCCGTCCACTTGTCCCCGGAGGCGTCCTCCGCCGTCTCCATCAGACAGCCGTTGACGTTGTCGTACGTCTTCGGCGTGCCCTCCGTGCGGTGCTTGGACTCCTCGGTCTCCTGGGGCGGTTTGACGCCCTTGCCCTTGGTGTCGACGAGGCCGAGCCACGGCGAGTACGGGACACGGATGAGGACCCGGCCCGGCTGCTTCACCTCGATGGTCAGCTCGCCCTGCTCGGCGCGGTCCACGACGGCCGGCGGGTCGGCCAGCGGGGTCGGGTCCGTCACCGCGAAGAGCTGCCAGTTGGCGTCGCCCCAGATCTGCTTCAGATAGGGCATGCCGCGCTGGACGAGTTCCCGCTCGCGCTCGCCGCCGTCGCCGTCCGGCTCGTCCTTGGGCAGGACCACGTAGTGGACGGCCCAGCGCTGGAGCCACTCGTGGTAGTTCGCCGAGTTCAGGGTGTCGTCGTAGAAGAGCGGGTTGCGCTCCATGTCCGCCTGCCGGTTCCAGCCGCGGGCGAGGTTGACGTACGGGGCGAGGGCGGACGCCTCGCGGTGCGAGCGGGCCGGGACGACCTCGACCCGGCCGCGTTCGGCGCCGACCACCTGGAGCTGGTTGACCAGCGGTGCCAGCTCGCGGGCCCAGGACGCGGTCGGCGTGGTGTGCACGACGTCGTCGACCGACTTGTAGCCGATCCACACGGTGAACCCGGCGAACGCGACCACGATCGCGTACCACTTGCGCGAGCGAGGCACCGTGAACGGCAGCGCGGCCAGCAGCACCACGCCCGCGAAGAGCATCGCGAGGCGGGTGATGTTGGAGCCGATCTGGGAGCTGATCAGCCAGACGAGGAGCACGGCGAGCCCGTACACCACCGCGGTGATCCGTACCGTCAGCCACTCCTTGGGCACGAGCACGAACACGAAGACCGAGAAGAGGAAGGGCAGCACGACCGAGCCGAAGCCCATCGGCTGGGTGCCGGAGAACGGGAACAGCAGGGCGGAGACGCCGACGATCACGGCCGGCGCTATCCCCAGCGCCCACGCGCCCGGCCGCCGCTTCTGCAGGAACATGGCGACCGCCACCAGGCCCACGAAGAGGCCGGCGACGGGTGACGCGGCGGTCGCGAGCGCGGCGAGCGGCGCCGCGCAGAGCGCCTTCGCCCAGCGCTTGTAGCGCCAGCGGTAGGGCCAGCAGAAGACCACGGCGGTGGCGCCGAGCCCGAAGACCATGCCGAGGCCGTACGTCACCCGGCCCGACGCCGCGTTGCAGAGCAGCGCGAAGACCCCGGCGAACGCGGCCGGCAGCGGGTTGCGCACGGCCCGGCTGCGGATCAGGATCATCGTCAGCAGCCCGGCCGAGGCCGTGCCCGCGATCATCATCGTCGTCCGCACCCCGAGCACCGACATCAGATACGGCGACACCACGCTGTACGACACCGGGTGCATACCGCCGTACCACGCCAGGTTGTACGCCGAGTCGGGGTGCCGGCCCACGAACTCCGCCCACGCGTCCTGTGCCGCGAGGTCGCCGCCACTGTTGGCGAATGTGAAGAACCAGACGAGGTGGAGCACGCCCGAGACGACGGTGACCAGGGCTACGGGGTGCCGCGCCAGGGCGGCCAGGACGGCCCGGCCACGACCACCGGCACCATCCGTACCGCCGGTGTCACCCGAACCACTGGTGTCACCCGTGCCGCCGTCAGTGCTCTTGGGGTCGCTGTCCGTGCCGCCGGCGCCATCCGTACCGCCGGTGTCACCCGTACCGCCGTCCGCGGTCTCGGGGCCGTTCGGGGGCAGCGGTATTCGCGGGCCGGCGTCTCGTTCCGGCTTGGCGTCGTCGGCGCGTGTCGGCTCCGCTGTAGCCACTCGAAGGCACTCCCCGTGTCCCGTTTTCCGTCTCTCGGCCGGGACCGCGGCCCCCGACCTGCCCCAGTTCGCGACGCTAGCACGCACCCCGTCGGGGAGCGCCCAGGTGGGCTCCCCGACGGGGTGCGGTGCTGATTCTTACGGGTTCCCGCCGGCCGTCAGCTCACTCGGCCCACTCGGTCCCCACTCGTTTCCCACTCGGTTCCCTCAGCTCACGCGGGTGAGCTTGGCGCCGAAGCCCGGCTCGGAGAGGTCCGACTGGAGCGCGACCGGGATCTTCACCGCGTGGTCGGACCCGTCGCCCACCGTCAGCTCGCCGACCACGGTGCCCGCCTCGGCGGAGTGCGGGACCGTCTTGTCACCGGTGCCGATCGACAGCTTGGTCTTCAGTCCGGGCCAGCCGACCGCCTTCATGTTCTTGGTGGCGACGACCGGGGTCCGGCCGCCGAGCTGGTCGTCCACGTACCCGACGACGTCGCCCTTCTTCACCACCGTGGCGGAGGTCAGGCTCTGCTGGACCTTGTCGATCAGCTTCTGGCTGTTGGTCAGCGACAGGTGGAGGCTGTCCCAGACCTTGCCCGTGCCGGCGTCCTGGTTCATCACCGCGCCGTAGATCGTCTGCGTCTTGCCGTCGACGGTCTTGGTCGCGGCCCACACCAGGTTGCCGCCCGCGGGCGTCGACGAACCGGTCTTCAGACCGATCACGCCGACCTGCTGCACCAGCAGGTCGTTGTTGTTGTAGATCGGCTTGTCCAGGCCGGGGATCTTGGCGCTGGCCATCCCGACGATGCTGCGGAAGACCTCGTTCTGCATGACGGCCTTGGCCAGCTTGATCTGGTCGGTGGCCGTGCTCACCGTGGTCTTCTCCAGACCGCTCGGGTCCGTGTACGTCGACTGCGTCATGCCGAGCTTCTTCGCCGCGGCGTTCATCTTGCCGACGAAGGTTTCGCTGTCGGAGTCCCAGCGGGCCAGCAGCCGCGCCGCGTTGTTGCCCGAGGGGATCATCAGCATCTGGAGCATCTGGCGCTCGGTGAACTTCTGGCCCTTGGTAAGCGCAGCCGTCGACTCGTCCTCGTTCTTGGACTCGTCCTCGGCCTGCTGGTCGACAGTGATCTTCTCGCCGCCCTCGTTCCCCTTGAGCGGGTGCTCCTGGAGCACGACGTACGCCGTCATGATTTTGGCGACGCTCGCGATCGGCTTGGGTGTCTGCTTGCCGTCCGTGCCGAGGCTGCCGACGCCCTCGACCTCGATCGCCGACTGCCCCTGACCCGGCCACGGCAGGTCGAGCGCGTCACCCTCGAAGGTGTACGTCTCGGCCGCCGTGAGCCCGAGGGACGCGTCCGGCAGCGGACGTACGGCCTGTACGACTGCAAAGATCACGACGAGCAGCAGGACCAGCGGGGTCCAGATCTTGATCCGCCGCACGAGCGTGCGCACCGGGGTCTCCGGGGGCGGCGGCGTGTTCGTCAGCTCCGCCAGCAGGTCGAGCGGCGGCTTCGGCGGCAGCGGCTGCTGCGTGGTCCGCTCGGGGCCGATCTGCGGGACGGCGGCGGTGGCGTCGGCGGGCGGCACGGTGGACCGCCCGGGGGCGGCCGGTCCCGGTACCTGCGGCTTCGGCCGGGACGCGGGCTCGTCCAGCGGCTTGAGGGCTACGAACTTGCTGGTCCGCTCGGAGGGGGACTCGGCGGCTACGTCCTCGCCGGCGCCCTTGCCCGGCTGGGCGGCGGGGGTGGTCTTCGGGGCCGACGGCGCGGGGTCCGATTTCGAGCCGGAGTCGGTCGCGGAGTCGGCGCCGGAGTCGGTCTTCGGGGTGGCCTTCGCGTCCTGGCCGGGCTTGGCGCCGCCCAGCTTGAGCATGGTGGTGGGCTGGTCCACGGCCGGGCGCGGGCGCTTCGTGAAGACGGCCGTGGGCGTGTCGACCGCGCGCTCGGGGCGGGCGTCGTCGTCTTCGCCGACGGCCTTGGCGGAGCGGCTGCCGTCTTCGCCGTCCCTGCCACCCTTGTCGGACTTATCGCCCCTGCCGCCCCCGCCGCCCCTGCCGCCCCTGTCGGCCTTGTCGGCCTTGTCGGCCTTGTCGGTCTTGCTGCCTTCGGTGGCGGCGCGGTCGACGGAAGCGGCGTCGCGGTCGGCTTCGGCGGCGCCTTCGCCGCCCTCGGAGGCGTTGCCGTCCTTGGACGCGGCACGGTCCTTGGACGCGTCGCCGTCCTGGGCCTTGCCGCCCTCGGAAGCCTTGCCGCCCTCGGAGCCACCGGAGCCCTTGGCGCCACCGGAGCCCTTTGCCTCCACGGCGCCCGCGGCGCCGGTCGCGGCCTCGGCACCGCCGGAGCTCTCGCCCTCGGTCCCGGCCCCGGCCCCGGCCCCGGCCCCGGCCGCAGCCTCGGCTTTGCCCCCGGTCCTGTCCCCGGAGTCCCCGGTCTTGCCCTCGGGCTTGTCCCCGGCGTCCCCGGCCGTGCCCTCGGTGCCGCCCTCAGCGGCGTCCCCGGCCTCGCTGCCGGTCGCCCCCTCGGCAGCCGCAGCGGCACCGTCCGCGGAAGCGGAGGCACCGTCCGTGTCCGCGGAGTCGCCCTCGGCGGGGTCGTCGTCCGCGGTCGCCACCCAGGCGGCCACGGCGGCACGCAGCCGGGCGTCCCCGCCGGGCCCCTGCCCACCGGAGCCGGAACCGGAACCGGAGGCACCGGAGGAGCTGGAACCGGCAGCCCCGGAAGCCCCGGAGGTCCCAGCGGCCCTAGAAGCCCCAGCAGCCCCGGCGGCCCCGGCCGAGCCGGGCCCCGTTGCCCCGCTCTCGCCCCCGCTCCCGGCCTGCGTCTCCTTCAGCGCCCGGGTCGAGAAGACCGCCGTCGCCTGGTCCACCCGCACCGTGGCGGCCCGCTCCCGGGCCACCGCCGTGCGCGGGTCGGCCGGGGCCGGGCCCGACGCGACCCCCCGTGCCGGCCCGGGAACCGAAGCCGGTGCCCCCGACGTCGCTTCTGCCGACGACGCCGACGACTCGTGCTGCTTCGACCTGTCGGGGGACTCGCCCGCCACCGATGCCTCCTCCGTGCGCCACCCTGCGGCGCCCAACGAACCGTGAAACCCTCGAACCGCCGCCCGGACACCGCTGTCCGAACCATGTACCAGTGTCCTGTGTGCGGGCTTAACCTCTGCGGTAGACGAGAACGACATACCTACCGGTTCCACTACGAACCGGTCACGCACCCTCGACAGACCAATGTGAGAGGGGTCACCCTGTCATTCATCCACGCGGGGAGGCATGGATGGGCAGGAGCCGCAGAACACTTCCGGAGGAGCTTCTGCTGCTGGCGTTGGACCCGGCCACGGGTACCACTGCGCAGCCGCAGTCGCTCGACCTCGGTCTGGCCGGAGCACAGCTAGTGGAGCTGGCGCTGGCCGGACGGATAGCCCCAGACGGGGATCGTATCGCCGTGGTGGTACCACGGCCGACTGGAGATCCAACACTTGACTGTGCGTTGGAACTGCTTCGCCGTCGCGGAGCACCCGTACGCGCCGTCAACTGGATCGGCGGACCCCGGCTTGGGTTGCGCCAGACCTATCTCTCGCACCTGGAGCGGTGCGGCATGGTGCATGCCGTGGCGGGCCAGATGTGCGGGGTGCTGCCGACGACTCGCTACCAGGCGACGGACACGGCGATCAGCCGGGAGATCAGGTCCCGGCTGGACAGCGCGATCCGCACCGGCGTACCGCCGGACCCACGGACCGCGGCGCTCGCCGCGCTGGCCCACGCGGTCGGCCTCGGCAAGCACCTGTACCCGGGGAACGAGGGACGTTCGTCCCGCTCCAGGCTCCGGGATCTGATCAGGCACGATCCCATGGGCGGTCTCGTGGCGCACGCGGTCATGGACGTCCAGAACGGGGTGGCCGCACAGCCACGCCGCAGCCCGGCACCGGCGGGCCGCCCGGCTTCCGCCGGCGTCAGGTCCGCACCGGAACCCGCCAGGGGTGTTCCGATGCAGCCGCGCCGCGGTTCCATGGCGCGCGCCGTGGTCCACTGATCAGCTGATCCGCCGGCCCACAGATTCGCCGGTCAACCGATCCACCGATCCACCGATCCACCACAGGGCAACACCGCTTACAGAACCGCCGTATCACCGCACCGCCGTACCACCGCACCGCCGCACCGCAGTCCCCATGATCCGGTTCGGGAGCCGCTGGTCCGCGCGGGGCGACGCGGCCGTGCCATCCGTCCGTCCGCCGGGCGGGGGCACGGTCCGTCGCCCCGCGCGACCGCATTCCCGCGGCCGGGCGGCACGCCGTACGGGACGGCGGATCCGGCCTGTGGCCGCAGAACCGGCCAAGTCCTCGAACTGGCGTGTACGCAGCGCATATCCGCTGTTTTCCAGCGGTAGAAAGCACCTTGGTGGCAATCTGCTCAACAGCAGATACGCAAAGTAGAGGCCCGCAGCCGGAGGTGCACGTCCCGTGGCGTCCAATGTCAATCCCACCGTCCGGCGCCGCCGGCTGGGCCAGGAGCTGCGCCGGCTCCGCGAGAACAAGGGCATGACCGCCGAAGAGGTCGCCGACCGGCTGCTGGTCTCCCAGTCGAAGATCAGCCGCCTGGAGAACGGGCGGCGCAGTATCAGCCAGCGTGACGTCCGCGACCTGTGCGGGGTCTACGAGGTCGAGGACCAGAGAGTCGTCGATTCGCTGATGCAGATGGCGAAGGATTCCCGCCAGCAGGGCTGGTGGCACTCGTTCGGGGACATCCCCTACAGCGTCTACATCGGTCTCGAGACCGACGCTGCGTCCCTGCGCGTCTACGATCCGCAGGTGGTCCCCGGGCTCCTCCAGACCCGGTCGTACGCGGAGGCGCTGATCACGGGGGCGCTGCCGGAGGCCGCCCCCGGTGACATCGACAAGCGGGTCCAGGTCCGGATGCGCCGGCAGGAACGAATCACCGAGGCCGACAACCCGCTGCGGCTGTGGGCCGTCCTGGACGAGGCGCCGCTGCGCCGGCTGGTCGGCAACCGCTCCCTGATGCGGGAGCAACTGGAGCATCTGGTCGAGCAGTCGCAGCTGCCGCACGTCACCGTGCAGGTGATCCCGTTCGAGATGGGCGCGCACCCGGGCCTCAACGGCCAGTACGCGATCCTGGAGTTCGCGGACACGGCGGACTCCAGCGTCGTCTACATCGAGGGTGTCACGAGCGACCTCTATCTGGAGAAGGCGAACGACGTCCAGCAGTACAGCGTGATGTACGAGCACCTGCGGGCCCAGGCCATGAACGTGGAGCAGTCGCGCCAGTTCATCGCGGACCTCGCCAAGGAGTACGCGCGCTGAGCGGAACGTACGCCGGGTACGACGTAGGCCGGGTACGACGTGGACCGAGTGGAACATGAGCTGCCGGATCGCACCAGATCGTAGTGAATCGTGCCGAAACGGGCCTGGGCGGTCAGGGGGCGCAGAAGCTACACCTTCGACAAGCCGGATGGAAGACCCAGGGGAATATGCCACCCGGTCGAGTGAATAGTTGCTTCGTCCTCCCATATTGGCGAGTAGCGTCGATCACGCCATCGAGCAACACAGTTGGCGCAAAACCGAACCGTAGGTTCCGCTATGGCGCCGCAGTTCGGTGACAGCAACTCAACGACTGGCTACCGGAGCAAACATGGCGATTCAGCAAGGCATCGCGGACACCTGGACCAAGTCCTCCTACTCCATGGGGAACGGCGCGTGCGTCGAGGTCAAGTCCCCGCAGCTCGCGCTGGCGGTGCGGGACTCCAAGATCCCCGAGGGCCCCACACTGGCGTTTCCCGCGGAATCGTGGAACGCGTTCGTGGCCGGGGTGAGCCGGGGGGCTTTCGGCCGCACATGAGGCGTCGGCCGCACCGGCGACCGAATCTCGCATTCCGGATTCCGCATTTCGCATTCCGTATTTCGCATACACAACCGCAGCGCCCAATTGGATACGCAGTACCGAAGAGCCCTCTCGACCGGCCCGCCGTCCTGGCCGAGGGGGCTCGGCCCTTCTCCGGCATCCGGTTCCTTCTCGGCATCCGGTTCCTTCTCCGGCATCCGGCCCTTCTCGGACGTCCGGCCCCTTCCGCCTCCCCGCCGCAGGGGCCCGCGCCTCTCAGCGCAGCCGGTCGACGTACTTGTCCGTGCCCGGCACCGTCGGGACGAACGGCGCCAGCAGTTCGAGCCGGCCGCGGCCGGCTTCCGCCACCACCGCGTCGAGTCCGGTGAAGTACCGCTCCCAGCATTCGCGCGGATCCGCCTCCAGGAACCACAGCAGCGTCAGCCGGGTGTCCACGCCCTCCACCTGCTTGACGTACGTCATACGGTCGCCGGGCAGCGGGGTCGGGCGGAAGACGGTGACCAGTGCGGCCGGTGAACCGGCCAGGCGCTCGGGCAGATGACAGGAGCGCAGCCAGTCGAGCAACCCGGCGCGCGCTCCGGCGGATTCGGCGTCCACGACCTCGAGGACCAGCCCCGCGTACGGGTGGTCCAAAGCGTGGAAGTCACGGGGCCCGGCCGCGCCGTCGCGGTACACGGTCGCCTCGTGGTCCTGGAACGCGGTGAACACGTGGGTACGGTCCCGGTAGACGCGCCCGTCGCGGTTGAGCCGCTTGTTGATGCCCACGGTCCAGCGCATGTGATCGTCGTAGCGGCCCTCGGTGACCCAGTAGGTGGACAGGTAGCAGCCGGCCGTGACGGGGTCGGCGACCGCCGAGTGCCCGGGGTAGCGCAGGAGTTGCAGGTCCCGGGTGGCGACCCAGCGGCGGCCCGCGTACATCCAGGGCATCGCCATCGCGCCCGCGTAGTAGTGGTCGTCCTCGTACCAGCGGTTGTACGCGTACTCGTGGCCCGGGTGCGGTTCGACCAGGGTGATCAGGGCATGGCCCGGCCGCACCCCGTACGGGCCGAGGGCGGCCAGCTCCCCGTAGGTCTCGCTGCGCGTCCGCTCTCCCACGTCGCTCCCCTTCCCTCCGCCACCTGCTCCGCTTACTCTGACGGACCGTCAGATAATTGGCCAGAGGGGGGTCGCGATGTCACTGCTGGCCGGCAGAACGGTCGTCGTCTCGGGGGTCGGTGCCGGGCTCGGGCGCGAGGTCGCGGCGGCCGTGGTGCGCGACGGAGGCGCCGCGGTGCTCGGGGCGCGCACGGAGGCCAACCTCGCGAAGTACGCCGCCGAGCTCGACCCCGGCGGGGCGCACACCGCGTACCGGGCGACGGACATCACCGACGAGCGGCAGTGCGAGGCGCTCGCGGAGCTGGCGCGCGAGCGGTTCGGCAGGATCGACGCGCTCGTCCAGGTGGCCGCCTGGGACAGCCACTTCGGCGGTCTCCAGGACGCGGACTTCGCCACCTGGCGGACGGTCGTCGACGTGAACCTGCTCGGCTCGCTGCGGATGACCCGGGCCTGTCTGCCCGCACTGAAGGAGCGCGGCGGTTCCGTCGTCCTCATCGGCACCCAGTCGTCGGTGGCCGCCCCGACGCAGGTGCGCCAGGCGGCGTACGCGGCATCGAAGGGCGCCCTGACGAGCGCGATGTACTCGCTGGCCCGGGAGCTGGGCCCCCACCGGGTCCGGGTCAACACGGTGCTGCCCGGCTGGATGTGGGGCCCGCCCGTGGAGGCGTACGTCCGGTTCACCGCGGACAGCGAGGGCGTACCGGAGGAGGCGGTGCTGCGGCGGCTCACCCGGCGGATGGCGCTGCCCGAGCTGGCGACGGACGGCGACGTGGCGGACGCCGCGGTGTTCCTGGCGTCCGACCGGGCGCGGGCGATCACCGGGCAGTCCCTGCTGGTGAACGCGGGGGAAGTGATGCGGTAGCGGACGGGGGGCGACTGGGGCCGGCGGGCTCCTCACTCGGCCGTACGGGACCCGCATCCCGTACGCCTGCTCGTCGTGAACGGTATCTGTCCGTGTGACGAAGTGCCCGCTCATCGTGTGGCTCTCGTCACGAGCACGACAACCTGCGTACGGGTCAAGAGAAGGCAAAATGGTTCGGCAAGCTGATCCGCGTTCATATCCGTGATCCGTTGAGGTCTTGACCGGTCGGTCGGACCGGCGGTTCAATCCCCGAAGTCCCCGCTCCCGCACGGGGGCTCCGCCCCTGTGCGTACTGGCGAAGTGCCGTCCGGTATTGGCAGGTTCACAAGGCGGACCCCTGGAGGGGGCACATGAACGGTCTCGACTGGGCCGTCCTGGTCGCGTACTTCGGCGTCATGACCGCGATCGGCGTCTGGTCCCACAAACGCGTGGACACCGTCAGCGACTTCTTCACCGCGGGCGGCAAGATGCCCTGGTGGCTGTCCGGCATCTCGCACCACATGTCGGGCTACAGCGCGGTGATGTTCACCGGGTACGCCGGCATCGCGTACACCTACGGCATCACCTCGTTCGTCACCTGGTCGCTGCCGATCGCGATCGGCGTGGCGATCGGTGCCAAGGCGTTCGCCCCGCGGCTGAACCGGCTGCGGTCCCGGCTGCACGTGGCCTCGCCGCTGGAGTACCTGAAGGACCGCTACAACGTGCCGACGCAGCAGGCGCTCGCCTGGTCCGGCATCCTGCTGAAGATCGTCGACGTCGGCGCCAAGTGGGCCGCCATCGCCACCCTGCTCAGCGTCTTCACCGGGGTCACGCTCACCCAGGGCATCATCATCACCGGCGGCATCACGGCCGTGTACTGCACGATCGGCGGGCTGTGGGCCGACGCGCTCACCGAACTCGGCCAGTTCATCATCCAGCTGCTCGCCGGTCTCGCGATGCTGATCATCGCGCTGCACGAGATCTCCGAGAAGCACGGCGGACTGTCCCAGGCGCTGGACTCGCCGAAGCTGGAGGGGCACGGGAACGGGTTCGCGGGACCGTACATGACGGTGTTCTTCATCGCGTACCTGTTCATCAAGCTGTTCGAGTACAACGGCGGCATGTGGAACCAGGCCCAGCGCTACATGGCGACGGGCAGCGCCAGGGAGGCCACCCGGTCCGCGTGGCTGTCCGCCGGGCTCTGGTTCGTCTGGCCGGTCGTGCTGTTCATCCCGATGTGGCTGTCGCCGCTGCTCGTGACGGCCGAGAAGCCGGACGGGTCCGACGCGTACGGCCTGATGACCGAGCAGTTGCTGCCGCACGGTCTGCTGGGTCTGGTCGTCGTCGGCTTCTTCTCGCACACGATGGCCATGTGCTCCTCGGACGCCAACGCCATCGCCGCCGTCTTCACCCGTGACGTGGTGCCGGTGCTGTCCAAGGCCGCGCGGGCCTGGGACACCCGGACCGGGCTGATCGCCGGGCGCGTGACGACGGTCGCCTTCCTCGGTCTGTCCATGGCGGTGGCCACGCAGGTCAACTCGCCCACCTTCAAGGACATCATCACCGTCGTCATCAAGTGGGTGGCCGGGCTCATGGGCCCGATCGCCATCCCGTTCATCCTCGGTCTGCTGCGGCCGTTCCGTAAGTCGGGGCCGACGGCGGCGCTCACCAGCTGGGCCTGCGGGCTGCTCGCCTTCTTCTTCGTCAACTACAACCTGGACTTCTCGCAGCGCACGGATGTGAAGCTCGAGTACCAGGTGGCCGTGCCGATGGCCATCTCGCTCGTGCTGTACATCCTCATCGGCCTGATCAGGCCCGAGGACACCCCGGAGCGCGACGCCGTCCTGGAGAAGATCAACACGGACGACGACGGGTCCGGGTCGGCGGCGGCCGTGCTCCCGCGTCCGGCCGGGACGGCCGCGGACGGCGGGGCGGTGAGCACGCCGGTCAAGGACTGAATGCCCCGGGCCGGTCAGCCCCTCGGGTAGCGGGTCAGCCAGCCCGGGGACGAGCCCGCCGGTCCGTGCAGCGCGGGGCCCTGGGTCATCTCCATCGCGAAGTCGTCCGCCAGGACAAGCATCGTGGGACGGCCCTCCAGCTCGGCCAGCCAGGCCGGCGGGAGGGCCGTCTCGCCGTGCAGGGCGCCGAGCAGGCCCCCGGTCATGGCGCCCGCCGTGCCCGAGGGCCCGCCGTGGTTCACCGCGAGCAGCAGCCCGTGCCGCACGTCCTCGCCGACCAGCGCGCAGTACACGGCGGCCGCGAGCGTCCCCTCCGCCGTGCCGTCCCCGGCCAGTTCCTCCACCCGGGCCGGGGTCGGCATGCCCTGCCGTACGGCGCCCAGGGCGTGCTGGAGGGCGTCCGTGACGGGCTGCTGCCCCGGGCGCGCGGCCAGCAGCGCCAGCGCCCGCTGCACGGCGCCGTCCAGGTTCTCGCCGCGCGCCAGCGCGTGCACGACGACGGCGTACGCCCCCGCCGTCAGATACGCGAGCGGGTGGCCGTGGGTCTGCGCCGCGCACTCCACCGCGAGCTGCATCACGAGCTGCGGCTCCCAGCCGACGAGCAGCCCGAAGGGCGCCGACCTGGCCGCGGCCTCGCCGCCCGGGTCCCCGGGGTTCTTCGGCGCGTCCAGGGTGCCCATCGTGTCGTCGCCGAGGCCGAGGAGCAGGGCGCGGGTGGGCGAGCGGCGGGCGTACAGCCACTCCTCGCGGGCCAGCCAGCCGTCTTCCTTGCGGCGTTCGTCGGGTCCCCAGTCGCGCTGGGTCGCGGCCCAGCGGCGATAGGCGCGGTGCAGGTCGGTGGGCGGGTGCCAGGCGCCGGTGTCCCGGCGGACCTGGGCGCGGATCAGGCCGTCGAGGCTGAACAGCGTGAGCTGGGTGAGGTGGCTGACGGCGCCGCGGCCGCCGTGTCCGGGGGCGAGGTCGGTGAGCCCCGTACCGCCGTGCTCCTCGCGGATCGCCTCCAGGGTGAGCTGGTGGACCGGGGCGCCCAGCGCGTCGCCGACGGCGGCCCCGAGCAGCGTCCCGCGGACCCGGCTGCGGAAGTCCTGCTGCTCGCCACGGCCCCAGACCGCACCGGATGTCGCACCCACCACGCCCTCCTCCGGACCGCATCGCTCAGCACTGTAATCGACCGGGAACGGTCGGTTGAGGGGCCGGAACGGTATGCGGAGAGTGGCCCAGGTGGCCGAAGTGGTCGCGATTGATCAGCTATGGACAGTAAGCAGCCTTGCGGCCCCTCATGGGCAGCCCTGCGGCCTCGATCGAGCGGCCCCATGTCCGCATGCAAGCCCCGAGTGAGCCGTCCTACGCCCCCGCCGCCTCCCGGGCCCGCGCCACCCGGTCCGCGAGCCGGCCGAGTTCCGGCAGGTCGGCTCCGGGCACCGCGCGCAGGGCCTCGATCAGGTCGGCCGCCTCGTCCAGGTCCGGGCCGGCCGGGGGCACGGACGGCGGGGGGCCGAGACGGCGGCCGACGGCCGCCAGGGCCTCCGCGGGCCGGCCGAGCCCGAGCAGCGCCCGGCCCCTGAGGGTGTGCGCCGGGGCGTATCCGCCGTCCAGGTCCAGGAGGCGGTCCAGGTCGGTGAGTGCGCCGTCGTGCGCGCCGGTGTGCAGCCGTACCTCGGCCCGCCGGTACAGCGCCCAGCCGTACGCCGGTTCGAGCTCCAGCGCCCGGTCCAGGTCCGCCAGCGCGCCGTCGGGCCGCCCCGCCCGGAACCGGCACGCGCCGCGGCTCGCGTACGCCGACGCGTAGCCGCCGTCGAGCGCCACGGCCCGGTCGTAGTCGGCGAGGGCGTCCTCGTAGCGGCCCGCGGCGGTCAGCGCGTCGCCCCGTTCGCACCGCACCCAGGCCGAGTCGGGGCCCAGCGCGACGGCGCGGTCCAGGTCGGCGACGCGCCGCTCCTCCCGGTGCCGCGACCGCCACACGCGCGCCCGGCGCACCCAGGCCCAGACGAACTCCGGGTCCAGTTCCAGGGCCAGGTCCAGGTCCGCGGTCGCCTCTTCGAGCCGGCCGAGCAGGTGCCGGGTGACGCCGCGGGCGGCCCGGGCGGGCGCGCTCGCCGGGTCCAGCTCGACGGCCCGGTCCAGGTCCGCGAGTGCCTCCCCGTACGCGCCGAGGACGCGCCGCTGGTCGCCGCGGAGCAGCAGGGTCTCCACCCGGTCGGGTTCGAGCTCCACCGCGCGGTCCAGGTCCGCCACGGCGCCGGTGCGGTCCCCGAGTCTCGCCCACGCGACCGCACGGGCCCGGTACGCCCGCCCCAGCCCCGGGTCGAAGGCGAGGGCGCGGTCGAACTCGTCCACCGCGCGCGCGTGTTCCTCCCGCCCCGACAGCACGGTCCCGCGCCGCCAGCAGACGACCGCGCGCAGCCGGGCGGTGAACCCGGCCCGCGCCAGCAGCACGCCGAGCGCCGCGAGGGTGCCGTCCGCCGCCAGCGCCCTCAGCAGTTCCTTGCCCCAGACGGCGAGCCCCGCCGCGTCGGCGTCCCGGCCGGCGTCGGCCAGCGCCTGCGCCCAGCGCCTGGCGACCGGTTCGCCCGCGCCGCACGCGTCGATGACGTCCTGGAGCACCGTGGACAGCGCCGTCCGGGGCGCGCCGCACAGCAGGTGGTACGACTCCGCGAGCCGCAGCCGCAGCCACGCCTCGTCCGCCCACCGCTCACCGGGTCCGAGCCCCGCCTCGGCCTCCGCCCGCCAGGCGCCGAACGCCTCCGCGAGCCGGGTGTGCCGCTGGGCCCAGCCGCGCGGCGACCGCAGCCGCTCCGAGCGCAGCATCGCACTCCGTACGACGTCGTGGTAGCGCACCCGGTCGCCGTGCGCGGTGACGAAGGGCAGCCCGCGCAGCCAGCCGTAGAGCCGGTCGGCCGCGTCGGGCGGGCAGTCCGCGGCGGCCCGGAACACGTCGGCGTCCAGGCTCCGGGGCAGCGCGCAGGCGAGCGCGGCGGCCCGCCGCACCGGGTCGTCCTCCCACCGCAGGAAGCGTTCGACGGCCGTGGCGCTCGGGTCGCCGATGTCGTCCGGGTCGGCGGGCCTGGCCTCGGCGAGGGTCGACACGAGGACCGGCAGACCGCCGGTGAGCCGCAGCACCTCGGCGACGACCGGTTCGGCCGTCACGCCCCGGGCGGCGAGCAGGCCGCGCGCCTCGGCCTCCGTGAACGGCTCCAGCGGCAGGTCCGTGACGAAGTCGGCGTGGCCGCCCCAGCGGGCGGTGTCCAGGGGCCGCTGTCCGGCGGTGACGACCACGACGTTGGCGGGCAGCTCACCGTGGAGGAAGGTCGTCATCACCTCGTGCAGCCAGCCGTCGAGGAGCCGTCCGGTCCGTTCGTAGGTGTCGAAGAACAGCACGATCCACGGGGTCTGTTCGGCGGCGCGCGCCAGTTCTCCGAGGAGCAGCGGGGTGAGCACCCGCTCCGGGGACAGCACCAGCAGGACGTCCTCCCGGCTGCGCAGGCGCGCGCTCAGTCCGGCCCGCAGCCGGTCCACGCCCGCCGCGACCCGCTCGGCGTCGAGCGCTCCGGCGAAGGGCCCGACGACCGGTATGAGGCCCGCGCCCGCCACCCCCATCCGGGCCACCGTCAGACTCGCCGCCGACGGCTCCCCGCTCCCGTCACCGTTCCCGCTCCCGTCACCGTCCGCGTTCCCGTCCCGGTCCAGGGTCTCCAGGACCGCCGCCTCGGCCTCGTGGCGCCGCTCGCGGTGGGTGGCCAGCATCCGGTCGAGGTCCTTGAAGCGGTGGCCCTGCCGGGCGAACTGCTCGCCGATGGCGGCCATCGCCTCCGGCAGGTCCTCGGCGCGCTCGTCCACCAGGGCGGTGAGCGCGCCGCGGTCGCGCGCCGCCTGCTCAAGCTCCCGGATCAGGAAGGTCTTGCCGACGCCCGCGGTGCCGTGCACGTGGAACAGGAACCGGTGCCGCTCGTCCTCCGGTGCCAGCTCCAGGTTGGCCCGGAAGGCCGCGCGTTCGGCGGCCCTGCCGATGAAGCCGTGCCGCCTGCGGTCCCTGATCAGCTCCTGCATCGACGCCCGACGCCGCACCATTCCGCCCACTCCTCCGCGTCCGCGTCCGCCCGCCAGGACCGGGACGCCGGACCCAGTCTCTCCCACCCCGCCGGAAAACGGCTGGGTCCCACAGCCGTACGGTGGCAACACTTGAACCATGGCCGACTCGCGAACCACCCCTCCCTCAGGCGTACTTCATCTCGCCGCCACCCTGCTCACCGCCACGGTGGCCCTCTATACCGCCCTAGTCGCCTTCGGCAACATCACCGACTTCGGCACCAACCAGCAGTTCGTCCGCCATGTCCTGGCGATGGACACGACGTTCAAGGACGACGACCTGATGTGGCGGGCGATCACCTCGCACTTCTGGCAGGACGCGGCGTACGTCGCGATCATCGTCTGGGAGACCGCCGCCGCGCTCGTGCTGATCGCCGGTACGTATCTGTACGCGCGGCGCGACGACGCGCGGGCCCGGCGGATCGCGACCATCGGGCTGCTGATGCTCCTGCTGCTGTTCGGGGCCGGGTTCATCGCCATCGGCGGCGAGTGGTTCGCGATGTGGCAGTCGGCGGACTGGAACGGCCTGGACGCCGCCACCCGCGTCGTCACGCTCAGCGGCATCGTCCTGCTGGTCATCCATCTGCCCGGCGGCGGCCGGACGGCGGACTACCTCCGGACGCCCTAGCCTCCGGCACCGGTGCCGCTCCGGTCCCGGTTGCCGGTGCCGGACCCCGTGCGGCGGGCCGCATGGGGTCCGGCACCGGGGCACGGCCATCCGCCGCACGAGCACCCCCGCGTGCGGGCGCTACTGCTCCAGTACCGGCAGCAGCTCCGGAAGATGCCCGTCCGACGCGGCGGCGGCGCGCTGCCGCTCCTCGGGGACGGCGCCGTAGAGCGTCGTGCGCGGCACGGCCGGGCGGCCTGCGGCCTCCGCCACCGCGATCAGGTCCTTGACGGACTTGTAGGACCCGTAACTGGAGCCCGCCATACGGGAGATGGTCTCCTCCATGAGCGTGCCGCCCAGGTCGTTGGCGCCGGAGCGGAGCATTTCGGCGGCGCCCTCCGTGCCGAGCTTGACCCAGCTCGTCTGGATGTTGGGGATGTGCGGGTGGAGCAGGAGGCGGGCCATGGCGGTGACCGCGCGGTTGTCGCGCATCGTCGGCCCCGGGCGGGCGATGCCCGCGAGGTAGACGGGGGCGTTGGTGTGGATGAAGGGCAGGGTCACGAACTCGGTGAAGCCGCCGGTGCGCTGCTGGATGCCCGCGAGGGTGCGCAGGTGGCCGAGCCAGTGCCGGGGCTGGTCCACGTGCCCGTACATCATCGTGGAGCTCGACCGGATGCCGAGCTCGTGCGCGGTGGTGACGACCTCGATCCAGGTCGCCGTGGGCAGCTTGCCCTTGGTGAGGACCCAGCGGACCTCGTCGTCGAGGATCTCGGCGGCGGTGCCGGGGATGGTGTCGAGCCCGGCCTCCTTGGCGGCGGACAGCCACTCGCGGATCGACAGGCCCGTACGGGTCGCGCCGTTGACGACCTCCATCGGCGAGAAGGCGTGCACGTGCATGCCGGGCACCCGCTCCTTCACCGCGCGCGCGATGTCGAAGTACGCCGTGCCGGGCAGGTCGGGATGGATACCGCCCTGCATGCAGACCTCCACCGCGCCCACGTCCCACGCCTGCTGCGCCCGGTCGGCGACCTGGTCCAGGGAGAGCGTGTAGGCGTCGGCGTCGGTGCGGCGCTGGGCGAAGGCGCAGAAGCGGCAGCCGGTGTAGCAGACGTTGGTGAAGTTGATGTTCCGCGTGACGATGTACGTGACGTCGTCGCCGACCGCCGACTTGCGGACGTCGTCCGCGATCCGGCACAGCGCGTCGAGCGCGGGGCCGTCCGCGTGCAACAGGGCCAGCGCCTCGTCGTCGGTGAGCTTCGTCGGGTCGTCGGCGGCGGTCGCGAGGGCGGCCCGTACGTCGGTGTCGATGCGCGACGGCGCCATGCCGGGAGCGGCGGCCTCGCGCAGGGCACCCCAGTCCCCGTACACCTCGTCGAAGTCGTCGCGCCGGTCGGAGGTGCGTCCCTCGCTGTCGATGGTGCGGTGCAGATCGGTGCGGCCTGAGGGCTGGAAGACCTCCTCGGGCTCCTGCCAGGGGTGGCCCTCGACGGTGGCGTCCGGGCGGGCGAGGCCGCTCTCCGGGTCGGCGAGCGCCCGGACGTGCGGCAGCAGCCGCGGGTCCAGCCAGGGCTCGCCGCGGGTGACGAACTCCGGGTAGACGCAGAGCCGTTCGCGCAGCTCGAAACCGGCGGTACGGGACCGCTCGGCCAGCTCCTCGATCTGCGGCCAGGGACGCTCGGGGTTGACGTGGTCGATGGTCAGCGGCGAGACACCGCCCCAGTCGTCGATCCCGGCGCCGATCAGCCGGGCGTACTCGCTGTCGACCAGGTTGGGGGGCGCCTGGATGTTGGCGGCCGGGCCCATGATGTGCCGGGCGACGGCGACGGCCGCGACCAGGTCGTCCAGCTCCGCGTCCGGCATCCCGCGCATCGCGGTGTCCGGCTTGGCGCGGAAGTTCTGGATGATCAGCTCCTGCACGCCGTGGTACGACCGGGCGACGCGGCGCAGCGCGAACAGCCCCTCGGCACGCTCCTCGTACGTCTCGCCGATCCCGATGAGCAGCCCGCTGGTGAAGGGAACGGACGAACGGCCCGCGTCCTCCAGGACCCGCAGCCGCACGGCGGGCTCCTTGTCCGGCGAGCCGTGGTGCGGGCCGCCCGGCTCGGACCACAGGCGGGTGGCGGTCGTCTCCAGCATCATCCCCATCGACGGCGCGACGGGCTTGAGCCGCTGGAAGTCGGTCCAGGTCATGACCCCGGGGTTGAGATGGGGCAGCAGCCCGGTTTCCTCCAGGATCCGGATCGAGATGGCCCGTACGTAGGCGATGGTGTCGTCGTAGCCGTGCGCGTTGAGCCATTCGCGGGCCTCGGGCCAGCGGTCCTCGGGCTTGTCGCCGAGGGTGATCAGGGCTTCCTTGCAGCCGAGTTCGGCGCCCTTGCGGGCGATGTCGAGGACTTCGTCCGGGGACATGAACATGCCGTGCCCGGCGCGGCGCAGCTTGCCCGGCACGGTGACGAAGGTGCAGTAGTGGCACTTGTCCCGGCACAGCCGGGTCAGCGGGATGAAGACGCTCTTGGAATAGGTGATGACGCCGGGCCGGCCCGCCTGTTCGAGCCCCGCGTCGCGCACCCGGGCGGCGGAGGCGGTCAGGTCGTCGAGGTCGGCGCCGCGCGCCTGGAGCAGCACGGCCGCTTCGGTGACGTCGAGGGCGACACCGTCCCGCGCCCGTTTCAGCGCGCGCCGCATGGCGTTGGCGGTCGGCCCGGTTCCGGTCGCGGGGGTCGCGGGGGTCTCGGAAGTCGTCATCCTTCGAGCATACGACCGGGGTGATCAGCCAAAACGTGGCTGACGGGTGTCTCCGCTCACGCGGGACGCGGCCTGTACGGGGCGCCCGTCACGCGCCACGCGGCACGTACTGGGCATACGCGTCGAGCGCCCGCAGGACCTCCGGCTCCCCGGCGGAGGGCAGTTGGACCACGACCTCCTCGATGCCGAGGTCCGTGTAGTGGGCGAGCTTTCCTGGGGTGGGCCGCACGGCGTACGGCACGACGTGGAGCGCGGCGGGGTCGCGCCCGGCGCGGTCCCAGGCGGCCCGCAGCACGGGCAGCGACTCGCCGAGGCCGCCGCCCCCGATGGGCATCCACCCGTCGGCGTACTCGCCGATGTGCTGGAAGAGCACCGGTCCGGCGGCGCCCCCGAGCAGGGTCCTCGGCCCGACCACGCTCCCCCTCGGCCGCTGCGCCGGCTTGGGATGGGCATGGCTGGCGCGCACGCTCCCGTACGTCCCCGCGTACGCGGTCGGCCCGGCCGCCCACAGCGCCCGCATCAGCCCGATCCGGTCCCGGCCGAGGTCCCGCCGGGTCCGCCAGTCCACCCCGTGGTCGTCGGCCTCCTCCACGTTCCACCCGAAGCCGGCCCCGAGCGTGAACCGTCCGCCGGAGAGGTGGTCGAGGGTCGCGATCGTCTTCGCGAGGGCGATCGGATCGTGCTGGGCGATCAGCGTGACGCCCGTGCCGAGCCCGAGGCGTCCGGTCACGGCCGCGGCCTGGGCGAGCGCGACGAAGGGGTCCAGGGTGCGGCCGTACTCGCGGGGCAGCTCGCCGCCGGAGGGGTTCGGGGTGGTGCGCTCGACGGGGATGTGGGTGTGCTCGGGCAGGTAGAGGCCCGCGAAACCGCGCTCCTGAAGTTCCCGGGCGAGCCGGACCGGCCCGATCGTCTCGTCGGTCAGAAAGATGGTGACGGCGATACGCATGCGCTACCTCCTACCACCGGTAGCACGGTTCCGAAAGGCACCGCTCCCCTTCCCGTACCGCTGAGTTCACGGCTGAATACGAGAGTGGACCCGCGTCACTCCAGCCGCTCATCACCGTCTTTCGAGGAAGGCAGCAGCATGTGCGAGGACGAGCACGAGCACGGCCAGGACCACGGGCTCGGCAGACGCGCCCTGTTCGTGACGGGAGCCGCCGCCGCGCTTACGTTGGGCGGCGTGGACTTCGCGAGCGGCGCCGAGGGCGCCGAAGGGACCGAGCGCGCCGAAGGGGCCGGCGGATCCGGCCGGGGCGCATCCGGTGCCGCGGGCACGGTGGTGACGCGGACGGTGCGCGGCACCCTGCCCACGGGCTCCCCGGACTACGTGTACCTCCCGGTCGAAGTACCGTCCGGCGTCCGGGAGATCAAGGTCTCCTACACCTACGAGAAGCCGTCGGTGCCGGCCGGCACGGCGGGCAACGCGCTCGACATCGGCATCTTCGACGAGCGCGGCACGGAGCTGGGCGGCGAGGGCTTCCGGGGCTGGTCGGGCGGCGCGCGCACGGAGTTCTTCCTCCGCGCGGACGACGCCACGCCGGGCTACCTCCCCGGCCCCGTACGGCCCGGCACCTGGCACATCGCGCTCGGCCCGTACACGGTCGCCCCGCAGGGCCTGCCGTACGAGGTGACGGTCACGCTCACGTACGGCGAACCGGGCGAGGTGGCGAAGCCGGTCTACCCGCCGGTGCGGGCGAAGGGCAGGGGCCGGTCCTGGTACCGCGGCGACTGCCACCTCCATTCCTGGTACTCGGACGGCCGCCGCACCCCGGCGGAGATCGCGGCCCTCGCCCGGGCGGCGGGCCTGGACTTCATCAACACCTCGGAGCACAACACGCACTCCGCGCACGCCCACTGGGCCGACGAGGCGGACGACGACCTGCTGATCATGCTGGGCGAGGAGGTGACGACCCGGAACGGCCACGTGGTGGCGCTCGGCACCGACCCCGGCACGTTCGTCGACTGGCGCTACCGGGCCCGCGACAACCGCTTCGGCCGCTACGCCCGCCGGATCCGCCGCGCCGGGGGCCTGGTCGTCCCGGCCCACCCGCACGCCACCTGCATCGGCTGCAACTGGAAGTTCGGCTTCGGGGAGGCGGACGCGGTCGAGGTGTGGAACGGCCCGTACACGGCCGACGACGAGGTGGCGCTCGCCGACTGGGACGGCATGCTGGTCGCGGCGGTGCGCTCGGGCGGCCGGTCGTCCTGGATCCCGGCGATGGGCAACAGCGACGCGCACCGCGACCCGGACGCGGTGGGCCTCCCGCAGACGGTGGTCCTCGCGGACGACCTGTCCCGAGAGGCGATCCAGGAGGGCATCCGAGCGGGCCGCTCGTACGTGGCGGAGTCCAAGACCGTGACCCTGGCCTTCTCGGCGACCGGCCCCCGCGGCCAGCACGCCGGCATCGGCGAACGCCTGGAGGTCCCCCGCGACACCCCGGTGACGGTACGCCTGGAGGCCACCGGCGCACCCCGCTGCACGATCCGCTTCGTCACGGACCAGGGCACCCTGTTCACGACCGGCCCCCTCCCGGTCTCCGGCGAGGGCACAGCCGAATGGCACACGACCCCGGCGAACGCGGCGTACGTACGGGCGGAGCTCCGCCACGAGACGGCGGCGGGCCCGCTGCCGGGCGCCTTGGCGGCGTTCACCAATCCGGTGTTCCTGGGGCGGGAGCAGTGACTGAGCCGATGGCCCCCGGGCGTCGGTGACGGTCGTGGGACCGGCCAGGGGTGGATGATCGGGGTATGCCCCGCCGCACCGACCTGAAGACCGACCTCAAGCACCGGGCCGTCACCTCCTTCCAGCGCCGTATCGGCAACCCGCTGCTGCGCCGCCTGCCCTTCCAGACGGTCCTGGAGACCACCGGCCGAGTCTCCGGCCTGCCCCGCCGCACCCCGGTCGGCGGCCGCCGCATCGGCGACGCCTTCTGGCTGGTCTCCGAGTTCGGCGAGAAGTCCCAGTACGTGCGCAACATCCGCGTGAACCCGCGGGTCCGCGTCCGCATCCGGGGCCGCTGGCACGAGGGCACGGCCCACATCCTCCCGGACGACGACCCGACGGCCCGCCTGCGCACCCTGCCCCGTCTGAACAGCGCGGCGGTGTGGGTACTGGGGAACGAGCTGCTTACTGTGCGGGTGGACCTGGACGGGTTGACGCAGGGGTGAGGTGGGGCGTCGGCCGGTGTGCGTACAGCTTCCTGGCGGGCTCGGCCTCTTCCAGCGGGACCTCGTTTTCTCAGTATGGCGCTGTGCGCCCACGTCGGACATCGGACAGCGTCTGCTCCCGCACGCGGCCCACCGCTCACCGCGACTCCCCGCACTCGGCCCACAGCAGTTTCCCGCCCTTCGACGAGCCCAGCTCGCGCAGCACGGAGGAGCCCCACGCGTCGGCGCAGGCCCGTACGAGGGGGAGCCCCCGGCCGTGCTCGTCGGTCATCGCGGCGGCGGCCTGCGGCGGTACGCCTCTGAAGCCGGGCGGGACCTTCGGATCGGTGTCCCACACCGCGACGCGCACGCGACCGGGGTCCGTGCCGGACAGGACGCGCAGGGCGTACGGGCCCTCGGTGTGCAGGTGGGCGTTGGTGAGCAGCTCCGAGGCCAGCAGCTCGGCGGTCGGTGCGGACGCGGCGAGACCGTGGGCGGCGAGGACGGCGCGGAGGGTGACGCGTGCGACGCCCGGTGCGCGCACGTCGTGCGGGAGTTGGAGGGTGTAGGACCAGGGCGGCGATACGGTGGGCATGGAAGTGTCCGATCACGAGAAGGACTTGGTCCGGTCGGGAGATGGGGAACTTCGTATCCGGTGCCCAGTGACCCGGCCGCTCCGTCGAGCGGGGTGCTTCTGGGCGGGGCGCCTGCGGAGAACCTAGGGCATCCGCAAGTAGCTCTTGCGCGTTTCGAGATAACTTGAAAGAAGTTAGCTCGTATGAGTGAGAGCCCCAACTACGCGCTTGATCGCAGGAGTTCTAATGCCCCCAAGGCCACCGGCATCAGCCCGTCGCCTCCGGCTCGCCGCTGAATTGCGCAAGATGCGCGAGAGAGCAGGCATGACGGCGACCGAGGCCGCACGCACGCTCGGCATCGGTCAGGGGCAGCTCAGCAACATAGAGTCGGCCCGCTTCGGCGTCGGCCCGGACCGACTACGTGCCATGACTCGCATGTACGACTGCGCGGACCAGGCTTTCATCGAGGAACTGGTCCGCATGGCGACGGAGAAGACGACTGGCTGGTGGGAGACGTATCGCGAGTTTCTGCCGGCAAGCCTGTTGCACGTGGCCGAGCTGGAGCACCACTCCACCGCCGTGCGCACGGTCTACTCCTCGTACATGCCCGGGCTGCTCCAGACCTCGGACCACGCCCGCGAGATCTTCCGCCACGCGATCCCCGCTCTCACACCGGCTGAGGCGGAGCATCGCCTCTCTTTTCGACTGAGTCGGAAGCAAGTGCTGCACGAGACCCACCCGGTGAACTATCGGACCGTGATTCATGAAGCCGCATTGCGCATGAACGTCGGCGGCCGGACCGTTGCGCGTGCTCAGCTTCAGCATTTGCTCGACATGAGCGAGCGAGAGCACATCACCGTGCGAGTACTCCCGTTCGATGTCGGCGCCTTCCCGGGCGCGGGGCAGTCCATCAACTACCTGCACGGACCGGTGCCGCAACTGGACACCGCCCAGCTCGATCAGTTTCACGCGCCCGTACAACTGGATGCCGAGGCGCTTCTGGACAAGTACCGGCTGCTACTGGACACGGTCGAGGGCATCGCCCTGGCCCCGGAGAAATCGCGCGCCCTCATCAACACGATCACCCGGGAACTCTGAAAGGACTGAATCGTCCATGAGCACGCAGAACTGGCAGAAGTCGTCCTACTGCGCCCAAGGCGACGCTTGCCTCCACGTCTCCCACGGCCAAATAGCCATCCACCTCACCGAAAGCGCCGACCCCACTCACGCGGTACTGCTAGCAGCCCCCGCCGCATTCGCCGCGTTTCTCGGGTCCCTCAAGGCGAGCGGTGCGCCTGACACCCCCACGCATCACCCGTGAGGTGACCCGAGATGCCTACCACCATCTGGCGGAAGTCGTCCTACTGCGCCCAAGGCGAAGCCTGCCTAAACATCGCCTCTTCCTGGAAGAAATCCCCACACTGCGCCCAGGGGGAATCGTGCGTTCACGTCTCTCTGACCCCGCAGAAGTCGTCCTACTGCCAAGAAGGCGAAGCCTGCCTGCACATATCCCAGGCCCCCGACACCATCCACCTCACCGAAAGCGCCGACCCCACCGAAACCGTCCTCGCCACCACCCCCGCCGCCTTCTCCGCCCTCCTCAGCGCGCTGAAGAGGAACCGCCCCTGAGAGCCGCCGTCATCACGCCGCGGCCAGCGCCGCCATCGCGATCAGCAGGGCCACCAGCACGCCCAAGCCGATCGCGCCCGCTCGGGCACCCCCTCGGGAATGGGCCATAGCGCCGATCGCACCCAACACGGTGAGCGGGACGCCGAAGCGGGCGAGCGCGAGCAGCACGGTGCCCGCCCCCGCGCCCACGTCACGGACGCCGTCCTGGCAACTGCCGCAGGAGATCGCGAGCAGCGGGCCGAAGACGTACACGAACGCGCCGGTCAGCAGGACCACGATCGCCAGGACGGCCAGTCCCGCCCACTGCGCGGCGGAGCGCCGAGCCGTGGCGGCGGGGACGGGCGATGCGGACGCGGTGCCGGTGTTCTCCATGAGGCCCACGCTACGAACGCGGCCCGGCGCCCCACATCCGTCGCCGTACTCAGATCACGTGCTCACGTCACAGCCTCGGATCTCGTGGTCAGATCACGTACACAGGGCTCCGGTCCCGGATCAGCCCCGCGCCCTCGCCACCTGTTTCACCTCGATGATCGTCGCCACGGCTCGCAGCCACGTCGCGGCGGTGTCGTCGGCGGCCAGCCCGCCCGCGAGTTCCGTGCCGGCGCGCAGCCAGTCGCGTACGAGGACCGCCGCCTCCCGGCGGGGCAGCGGCTCGGGCAGGTCGACCGCTCGGGCCAGACCGCCGGCGCGGACCGTGTCGGCGAGGAACGCGACCGAGCGCGGCTCCGTGCCGAGGCGGTCGAGGACCACCGCCGCGCCCGCCGCTCCGTCGCCGAAGAGCGCGGTGCGCCTCGGTCCCGGCGGGGCGGTGAGGCCGTAGCGGACCAGGAGGGCGATGTCGAGCCTGGCCAGCTCGTCGTCGGTGCGGTCGGGGTGGTGCGGGGTTTCGTCAGGCATGGCGGGCCTCGGGGTCTGGTCTCGGCTGGCGCGTCCGTCGCGGTCGGACACCGGCTCTCAGCCGACGGTGACGGTGTAGGTGATGCTCTTCGGCTCGGGGACCGAGGACGGTGCGCCGGTCGCCGGGGCCGGAGAGGTGGTGCTGCCGTTGCAGGCGTAGACCGGGCAGTGCATCAGCACGATCTTCGTGCTGCCCTTGCCGGCGGCCTCGAAGGTGAAGACGCGGTGTCCGCCCGCGCCGTCCATCTTCTCCGCGTCGGCCGAGGCCTCGTACTCCTGGCCTCGGTCGCGTACCACCGCGCTGTCGGGCTTCGGCGCCGCCAGGTACCACTTCTCGCCGGTGGAGACGTTCTCGTCGACGACCAGCGTGAAGCGCTCCCCGGTCTCGGCGGTGATGCTGGTGTCCTGGGTGGGGTGGCTGGAGGGGGCGTTCTCCGGGGAGGCCGAGGTGGTCCCCGTGCCCCGCCCGGTGGGCTCGTCGGTGTCCGTTCCGCAGCCTGCGACGAACGCGAGGCACGTCGCCGCGACGACCGCGCCGATCGCCCTACTCGGGAAGCAGAACGCTGTACGCATTGGGAAGGTCCTTGTCCGAGGCCTTGTTCATGTGCCCGTTGATGAAGTCGTCTTCACTGACCCAGGTGGTCGTGCCCCAGGGATTGTAGATCTGAAGCATGTCGCCCTCCTGGCCGATGATCGTCATCGCATGGCCGACCCGATCACCGTCCTCGTTCTTGCCCTCGACACCGATGGGCACGGGCTTGCCGTCCGCGACGGCCTTCTCGATGTCGTTGAGGGCCGCCCTGCGGTCGTCGGCGCTGCTCACGTCGTGACGCTCGTAGTCGTCGCCGGTGGCGCTTCCGATCGTGGAGTCGACGATGCGCTCCTTGCCTTCGAGGTCCATGCCGTTCCAGCCGTCGCCCCCGTCGCCCTCCTCGTGCAGCCGGTGCTGTTCCGCCACCAGGCGCTCCCTGAAGGCGTCGCCGTCGTTCTCCTGCCCGCTGGGCCCGCCGGTGAGGTCGAGGGCGTACAGGGGATCGACCATGGCGCGCGCGGTGACGGTGGAGGAGGCCACGCAGGTGCCCTCGGAGCCGTCGCCGCCCTGGCTCCAGCCCTGGCCGTCAAAGGCCATGAAGTCCTTGTTGTTGTTCGACCCGTCCTCCGCCAGACCCTCGTCGTTCATGCTGTCAGAGGCGGTGACCACCGGTGTGAGATGTGCGCGCAGCCAGTCCGGGTCCTTGCCGTGGATCTTGCTCCGGAACTTCTCGATGTCGGCGACGCTGTGCCCCGCGGCCAGCGCCTTCATCAGGTAGGCCCGCTCCTGCGGGCTGGACGCGCCCGCGAGCATCTTCTCCACGGCCCGCTCGTCCTTGGCGTTCAGCCCGTCCAGCCGCTGGGAGGCGCGCTGCATGTCGTCCGCCGAGAGGATCTCGTTCAGCTCGGTGGCGGTGCCCGCGACGGCGGTGTCGGCGAGCATCAGCTTGTCGACGGCGGTGAGTTCCTTGGTCTTCATCTTGCCGGTGCGCGCCTCGGAGGCCAGTTTGTTCAGCTCCCGGGCCGCGACCCGGGCGGCCTCCTCGGCGTCGGCGGCGGCCTTGTGCATGTCGTCGAGACCGAAGGCCGCGAAGTGGGCGGCGTTCTTGCGGTCCCACTCCTCCTCGTCGTTTTCGTGCAGATCGTCGAAGAAGCCGTCCCGGCCGCCGAGCGCCGTCTTCTGTTCCCGCAGCTGCCCGCGGCCCTTCTCGTCCAGCCGCTGTGCTTCCCCGAGCGCGTCGCCCAGCGTGAGCAGGACCTTCGCGCCCTTCGTGAACGTCTCGGACATGTGCGTCACGGCGCGTCCTGCCGCGTTCACCGCGTCGGTGGCGAGCACGCTCGTGTCGCCGACCCAGACCTCGGGCAGACCCTTGCGGGCCACCCGGTCCACCCGGTCGAAGACGTCGTCGACGTCTCCGACCCGGCCGCTGTAGCGCTGGCTCACCACCTCCAGCGCGCCCTCACTGCCGTCCGGGGCGTTGACCGCGAGCGCGCTGTCGATCACGTCGAGCACCTCGTTCTTGCTGTCGACGCTGAGCACTCTTTCGCGCAGGTGGGCCAGCCACTCGCGGCGGCCGGAGGGAGTGTCTTCCGGGAAGGGGAAGAAGAAGCCCGACATCGGCCCGCCCTCAGTAGGCCGACAGGGCCGAGGAGCGGCCGGCCGGTGCGGACGTAGGGGTGAGACTGCTCTCGCCGACGGAGACGTCGTTGGCGCCCGTCTCCACGAGGCCGTCGGCCCCGGCGTACGCGCCCTTGGAGAGCCGCACCTTGTTCCCGAGCTCGTGCAGGGCCTCGGCGAGCGTCTTGGCCTCGGTCTCCCAGGCGGTGGCGAACGCGTGGAACGCCTTCACGGCGTCCTCGGAGCCCAGGGTGTCCGCCGTGTAGGTCACCGCGGGGACGGCCGCACGGATCAGCTCCATGTCGTCACCCGCACCGCTGAGTTCCCCGGCCTGGCCGGCCATCCCCGATTTGGACTTGATCTGATAGCCGTCCGAAGAACCCACCCTGTACCCCCGTACGCGGACGATCAACGCTGTCGGGAGGCTAACACGCACCGTACGGGCGGACGGTTGCGGCGGCCCCCGGATCACACGCCTCACACACCTCCCGCACAATCCCCTTCGCGAGCCGCCCGCACCACCCCTTCGGCGAGCCGCCGGCACGCTCCCTTTGGCCAGCCGCCCGCTCACCCCGCCCACACGATCGCCTGCACCTCGCTGTACGCGTGCAGCGCGTACGAGCCCACGTCCCGGCCCACCCCGCTCTTCTTGAAGCCGCCGAACGGGGCCTCCATGTTGCGGCCCGCCGTGTTCACGCCGACGCCGCCCGCGCGGAGCCGCCGGGCGACGCGGAAGGCGCGGGCCACGTCGCCGGACCAGACGTAGTCGATGAGGCCGTAGTCGGTGTCGTCGGCCAGGGTGACGGCCTGCTCCTCGTCGTCGAAGGGGAGCACCGACACCACCGGGCCGAAGATCTCCTCCCGCACCACCCGCATGTCCGGCGTGCAGTCCGCCAGCAGCGTGGGGGCGACATAGAAACCCCTGCCAAGACCCGGGCGTCCGCCGCCCGTCACCACCCTCGCGCCCTCCTTCCGGCCCAGTTCCACGTACGACTCCACCCGGTCGCGGTGGGCCGCCGAGATGACCGGGCCGACGACCGTGCCGCGTTCGCGCGGGTCGCCGACCGGGAGCCGGGACGCGTACGCGGCGAGGCGCGACACCAGTTCCCCGTACACGCCCCGCTGGGCCAGCACCCGCGTCGGTGCCGTGCAGATCTGGCCGCTGTAGAAGGAGAACGTCGTACCGATGCCCCTGACCGCCGAGTCCAGGTCCGCGTCGTCGAAGACGACCGCCGCGCCCTTGCCGCCCAGCTCCATCAACTGGCGTTTCATGCCGCGTCCGCACACCTCGGCGATGCGCCGCCCGACGGCCGTCGAGCCGGTGAAGCTGACCATGTCGACGTCGGGCGAGTCCACGGCCGCCTCCCCGGCCTCCGGGCGCGAGCCGCTGACCACGTTCACCACGCCAGGGGGGACGCCCGCCGCCTCCAGGGCCTCCGCCATGCGGTAGACGGACAGGGGGTCCTGCGGTGCAGGCTTCACCACCACCGTGTTGCCCATCGCCAGGGCCGGGGCGATCTTGCCCGCCGGGTTCGCCCAGGGGTTGTTGTACGAGGTGACGCAGGCGACGACGCCGACCGGCTGGCGGACGGCCAGCGCGCCGAGGACCGCCGCGGCGCCGAACGGGCCCGCCTCGGTCACCTGCGGCGGGATCGCCTGCTCGACCGGTTCCAGGGCGCCCTTCGCGTACCGGCGGAAGCGGGACACGGCGACACCCACCTGCATCCCGCGCGCCGTCGCCGTCGTCGCGCCGCTCTCGGCGCGGGCCAGTTCGGCGTACGGGACGAGGTCGCGCGCCATGAGGCCGGCGGCCCGGTCGAGGATCGCGGCACGCTCGGCGGGGGCCGTGCGCGACCACGCCCCGAACGCCTCCCGCGCCGCCGCCGCGGCCTCGTGCACCTGCCGCCGCGACGCCTCGGGGGCCAGCCCGACGACGTCCTCGGTCGCCGGGTCGATCACCTCGTACCGGCCTTCCTCGGGCTCCACCCACGAGCCCCCGACGTACAGCCGCTGCTGCCCACCGGCGGCCCGCCCGGTCACCGCGTGCTCACCGTCCTGGTGTCCCGCCCCGACCGCAGTACCTTGCCCGGTACGGCGCCCGTGACCACGTCGTCGCGGATCGCCTCGACGCCGTTGACCCACACCGCCCTGACGCCGACCGCCCTGGAGTCCAGGCGCGGGCTGTCGCCCGGCAGGTCGTGCACGAGGGTCGCCTTGCCCGCGTCGATCCGGTCCGGGTCGAAGAGCACCAGGTCGGCGTGGAAGCCCTCCTGTACGCGGCCCCGGTCGCGCAGGCCGAAGAGCCGGGCCGGGTCGTCGGTCAGCATCCGCACCGCCTGCTCCAGCGGCACCAGCTTCCGGCCGCGCAGACAGTCCCCGAGGAAGCGCGTGGTGTACGGGGCGCCGCACATCCGGTCCAGGTGGGCGCCCGCGTCGGAGCCGCCGAGCAGGACGTCCTCGTGGAGCCAGGTCTCGGCGCGCAGCGCCCAGGACGCCGGGTCGTTGTCGGTGGGCATCGGCCACAGCACCGTGCGCAGTTCGTCGGCGGCGCAGATGCTGACCAGGCACGCGAAGGGTTCCTGGCCGCGTTCGGCCGCGATGTCCTTCACGACCCGGCCGGTCAGGCCCTCGTTCGCCGGGCTGTAGGTGTCGCCGATGACGTACCGGGAGAAGTCGGTGAGGCGGCGGAAGACCCCGGCCTCCTCGCTGTTCGCGTGGCGCAGCAGCTCCGCCCGTACCCGCGGGTCGCAGAGCTTCTCGATCCGTTCGGGGACCGGCAGGCCCAGGATCCCGCCCCAGCCCGGGATCAGGTTCAGCGCGCAGAACGTGCCGAGCGACATGTTCATCGGGGTGAGGATCGGCATGGTGAGCGCGACGATCCGGCCGCCTGCCTTGCGGGCGCGCTCGCTCGCCTCCAGCTGGCGCGGTACGCGTTCGGGGACGGCGGAGTCGATGGTGAGGACGTTCCAGTTGAGCGGGCGGCCCGCCGCCGCGCTCATCTCCACGAACAGGTCGATCTCCGCGTCGCTGAACCGGTCCAGGCAGCCGGCCACGATCGCCTCGATCTGGGTGCCCTCGTGCTCGCCGACGGCCCGCGACAGGGCGAGGAGTTCGGCGGGGAGCGCGTGCCGGGAGGCGACCGGCTTCCCGTCGCCGTCGGAGTGGGTGGAGGACTGGGTGGTGGACAGGCCCCAGGCGCCGGACTCCATCGCCTCGTGGAGCAGGGCCACCATCTCGGCCAGTTGCTCCCGCGTCGGCTGTCCGCCCACCGCGTCCGGGCCCATGACGTGCCGGCGCAGGGCGCAGTGGCCCACCATGAAGCCGGCGTTGACGGCGGTGCGGCCGTCCAGGGCGTCCAGGTACTCGCCGAAGGTGTGCCAGTTCCAGGGCGCGCCACGCTCCAGGGCGACCAGGGACATGCCCTCCACCTTGGACATCATCCGGCGGGTGTAGTCGGCGTCCTGGGGGCGGTGGGGGTTGAGCGGCGCGAGCGTGAAGCCGCAGTTGCCGCCCGCGACCGTGGTCACGCCGTGGTTGAGCGACGGGGTGGCGTACGGGTCCCAGAAGAGCTGGGCGTCGTAGTGGGTGTGCGGGTCGACGAAGCCGGGGGCGAGGACCAGCCCGGCCGCGTCCTCCGCCGTACGGGCCTCCTCGCGCACCGTGGCGGCGACGACGGCGATCCGGCCGTCCCGGATCCCCACGTCGGCGGTGAATCCCGGCGCGCCCGTGCCGTCCACGACGGTCGCGCCCCTGATCAGGTGGTCGAGCATCTCGGCGGACCTCCTACTCGGCGGCCCGGCGGAACCGGGTCGTCCGGTGCACCGGGTCCGTGTCGATCTTCGGGATGACGTGCTCGCCCACCAGCCGGATCGTCTGGAGGGTCTGCTCGCTGGGGATGCCGACCGGCAGCCCGAAGGAGAGCTGGTCGGCGCCCGCCTGCTCCCAGCGCTTGCACTGGGTCAGCACCTCGTCGGGGTCGCCGCAGATCATCAGCTCCTCGGCGATGAGGAGTTCGATGATCTCCTCGGTGTACGGGGGCAGTGTCTCGGGCCAGACGGGGATGCCCTCGGGGCGCGGGAAGGTGTCGTGGTAGCGGAAGAGGAGCGACTGGAGGTAGTGCAGTCCGCCGCTCGCGGCGATCCGTACGGCCTCCGCGTGCGTCGGCGCGCAGACGGCCGTCGACGTCACCATCACGTTGTCGTTGACGAAGTCCCCGACCGGCTCGGCCTGAGTGATCGCGGTCTTGTACTGCTCCAGGACCCACTCCATGTCGGAGACCTTCTGCACGCTGAAGCCGAGCACGCCGAGCCCCTTGCGGGCGGCCATGGCGTACGACGGCGGCGACCCGGCGGCGTACCACATGGCGGGGTGGGACTTCCCGTACGGCTTCGGCAGGACCTTGCGGGGCGGGAGGGACCAGTGCCTGCCCCGGAAGCCCTGGTACTCCTCCTGGAGCCACATCTTGGGGAACTCAGCGATGGTCTCTTCCCAGATCTCCTTGGTGTGGTTCATGTCGGTGATGCCGGGGAGGAAGCCGAGGATCTCGTGCGAGCCCGCGCCCCGGCCGCTGCCGAACTCGAAGCGGCCCTCGGAGAGGTGGTCGAGCATGGCGACCTTCTCGGCGACCTTCACCGGGTGGTTGACCTGGGCGAGCGGGTTGAAGATCCCGGAGCCGAGGTGGATGCGCTTGGTGGCGTGGGCGAGGTAGCCGAGGAAGACGTCGTTGGCGGAGAGGTGCGAGTACTCCTCCAGGAAGTGGTGCTCGGACGCCCAGGCGTACTTGAAGCCCGCCTTGTCCGCCTGGATGACGTACTCGGTCTCCTCCATCAGCGCCTTGTGCTCCGCGAGCGGATCGGTGTCGGCGCGTGTGCCCACGTAGCCCTGTACGAAGATGCCGAATTCCACGGGCGCCTCACCGTCCTCTTCCTCGTTCGTGCTCCGCGTGAACGACGGTGTTTCTGACGCACCGTCAGATTATGGGGCCGACTGTTCCACCGGCCACCGGGGCAGTCAAGGGAAGGGGACGAGCTAGAGCACGCTGACCCCCGCCAGCCAGCCGCCGTCGATCACGAACGGCTGTCCGGTGATGTACGAGGAGTCCTCGCCGGTGAGGAAGAGCGCCAGGCGCGCCACCTCCTCGGGGCGGCCGATCCGGCCGAGCGGCACGCGCTTGCCGTAGTACGCGTCGAGCGCCGCCCCGCCGTCCCCTCCGCCGCGCTCCCGGTCTCCGCCCCGCTCCCGGTCTCTCCCGCGCTCCGGGTCGAGCAGCGACGGGTTGCTCATCGCGGTGTCGATGGCGCCGGGGCAGACGGCGTTGACGCGGATGTTGCGGCCCGCCAGTTCGAGCGCGGCCACCCGGGTCAGCCCGACCACGGCGTGCTTGGCCGCCGCGTACGCGCCCACGTACGCCATGCCGGTCAGGCCCGTGTACGAGCTGGTGTTGACGATGGTCCCGCCGCCCGCCGCCGCGATCTCGGGGGCGACGGCCTTGATGCCGAGGAAGACGCCGACCTGGTTGACCTGCGTGATCTGCTGGAACTCCGCGAGCGGGGTGTTCAGCAGCTCGTTGAAGCGCAGGATGCCGGCGTTGTTCACCAGCCCGTCGATCCGGCCGTACGCGGCTGAGGCCGCGGCGACGGCCGTGCGCCAGTCGTCCTCCCGGCCCACGTCGAGGTGCACATAGGTCGCGCCGATCTCCGCCGCCAGCGCGGCGCCCGGCTCGTCCAGCACGTCCGCGACGACCACCTCGGCACCCTCGGCGGCGAAGAGCCGCGCCTCCTGCTCGCCCTGCCCGCGCGCCGCCCCGGTGATCAGCACGACCCGTCCGTCCAGCCTGCCCATGGCACTCCTAGTCGAGAAGGGGCGCGACCTGCGCGCCGAACGCGGTCATCTGGTCGGTCAGTTCGCCGCGCGAGCGCGCGCGGAAGCGGACCTGGAGCTGACCGACACCCATCGCCCGGTACGCGCGCAGCGACTCCGCGAGCGCCTCGGGGGTGCCGGTCAGGGTGCGGCGGCCCACGTCCCAGGCCGCCTCGCCGACGTACAGCGGCTCGGTGATGGCGCCGATCACGAGCGGGGTCCCGACGCCCGCCTCGGCGCGCAGCTCGCGCAGCCGGGCGATCTGGGCGGGCATCCGTTCGCGCCGGTCGCCCTGCGGCAGCCAGCCGTCGCCGCGCTCGGCGGCCCGGCGGACGGCCGCGGGCGAGGAGCCGCCGACCCAGACCGGCACCCGCTCCTGGGCAGGCCTGGGCCGCTGCCCGAGGCTCTCAAAGGAATACCGCTCGCCGTGGTGGACGGGGTACTCCTCGGGCCCGAGCGCGGCCCGGAGCGCGTCGACCGACTCGTCCAGGACCGCGCCCCGCCGCGCGAAGTCCGCGCCCAGCGCCTCGAACTCCTCCCGTACGTGCCCGGCGCCGACGCCGAGGATCAGCCGGCCGCCGGAGAGGTGGTCGAGGGTCGCGTAGCTCTTGGCGGTGGCGAGCGGGTGGCGCAGGCCGACCACGGCGACGTGGCTGAGCAGCCGGACGCGGGAGGTGACCCCGGCCAGGAAGGCGAGCGTGGCGACCGGGTCGTACCAGACGGTGCCCATGGCGTCCGCGAGGCGGCGCGGCACGGCGACGTGGTCGCAGGCCGCGACGTAGGCGAAGCCCGAGCGGTCGGCGGTGCGGGCGATCTCGGCGAGGTCGTCCGCACCCGCGCGCGCCTCCCACGCCTCGGCGTAGAGCGTGCTCTGCGACTGGACGGGGAGCTGGATGCCGTAGGCCGGCCACTCGCCCGGCCAGGCGGTCAGCCCGCCCACAGGCCGTCCTTCGTCAGCCCCAGCAGTTCGATGGCGTTGCCGCGCACGATCCGCTCCACGACGTCCGGCGCCAGGTGGCCCATCTGGGCCTCGCCGACCTCGCGGGACTTGGGCCAGGTGGAGTCGGAGTGCGGGTAGTCGGTCTCGTACAGGACGTTGCCGACGCCGATCGCGTCCAGGTTCCTCAGGCCGAAGGCGTCGTCGAAGAAGCAGCCGTAGACGTGCTCGGCGAAGAGCTCGGAGGGCGGCCGGTGCACCTTGTCGGCGACGCCGCCCCAGCCCCGGTTCTCCTCCCAGACCACGTCGGCGCGCTCCAGGATGTACGGGATCCAGCCGATCTGCCCCTCCGCGTACATCACCTTCAGCCCGGGGAAGCGCTCGAACTTGCCGCTCATCAGCCAGTCGACCATCGAGAAGCAGCAGTTGGCGAAGGTGATGGTGGAGCCGACGGCGGGCGGCGCGTCGGCGGAGGTGGAGGGCATCCGGCTGCTGGAGCCGATGTGCATGGCGACGACCGTGCCGGTCTCGGCGCAGGCGGCGAGGAAGGGGTCCCAGTCGTCGGTGTGCACCGACGGCAGCCCCAGGTGGGGCGGGATCTCGGAGAAGGCCACCGCGCGTACGCCACGGGCGGCATTGCGCCGTACTTCGTCCGCCGCAAGTTGCGGATCCCACAGCGGGATCAGCGTCAGGGGTATCAGGCGCCCCCGGGCCGCGGGGCCGCACCACTCCTCCACCATCCAGTCGTTGTACGCGCGCACCCCGAGAAGGCCCAGCTCACGGTCGTCGGCCTCGGTGAAGGTCTGCCCGCAGAACCGTGGGAAGGTGGGGAAGCAGAGCGCCGACTGCACGTGGTTGACGTCCATGTCGGCGAGGCGCGCGGGTACGTCGTAGGAGCCGGGGCGCATCTGCTCGTACGTGATGACTTCGAGCCGGATCTCGTCGCGGGAACAGCCGACGGCGGTGTCGAGGCGGGTGAGCGGGCGGCGCAGGTCCTCGTACACCCACCAGTCGCCGAGCGGTCCCTCGTCGCCCGGGGCGCCCATGACGGGCTTGAACCGGCCGCCGAGGAACGACATCTCCTTCAGCGGCGCGCGGACGATGCGCGGGCCCGCGTCCTGGTACTTCGCCGGCAGCCGGTCCCGCCAGACCTCGGGCGGCTCCACCGTGTGGTCGTCCACCGAGATGATCCTCGGGAAGGTGAACTCTGGCCGCTCCCTGCTTTTCGTGGTCTCCATACGGGTCACCGTAGCGCCGAACTGACGACCCGTCAGGTATGCGGGAGCCTTGCACATTCCCGTCCCAGACGGTCGAATCCGAGCGGAAATGTGAGGAGAGCGCGTGAGAACCTTGTGATGCACCGTCCGTCCCACTGTGATCGCTCTCTCCCACGGCTGACGCATCCCCCATGAACAAGGCAAACTGGCCTCGTTGTCATGACGCTTGGCAGGGGGCAGCAATGGACGGTGTACCGCGAGTGCCGGAGCAGCGGGGCCCCGATGATTCGGCGGCGCTGCGCTTCGCCGTGCTCGGCCCGGTGCGCGCCTGGCGCGGGGACGAGTCCTTGCCCATGGGGTCCCCGCAGCAACGCGCCCTGCTGGCCGCGCTGCTGCTGCGCGAGGGCCGTACCGCCACCGCGGCGGAGCTGATCGACGCGCTGTGGGGCGACGAACCGCCGTCCCAGGCGCTGGCCGCCGTGCGCACCTACGCCTCCAGGCTCCGCAAGGTGATCGACCACGGCGTCCTGGTCAGCGAGTCCGGCGGCTACGCCATGCGGCTGCCGGACCCCGGCGCGCTCGACCTCACCCAGGCCCAGCAGCTGGCCGCCGACGCCGAGAAGGCCAAGAGCGGCGGCGACCTGTGCCACGCCCGCGCGGTGCTGCACGAGGTGCTGGAGCTGTGGGACGGCGAGCCGCTGGCCGGCGTCCCGGGACCGTACGCGGAGAACCAGCGCACCCGGCTGGTCGAGTGGCGCCTGCAACTCCTGGAGTCGCTGCTCGACATGGACCTGGAGCAGGGCTGCCACGCGGAGGCGGTCTCCGAGCTGACCGCGCTGACCGCGGCCCACCCGCTGCGCGAGCGGCTGCGCGAGCTGCTGATGCTGGCGCTGTACCGCAGCGGACGCCAGGCCGAGGCGCTGGCCGTCTACGCCGACACCCGGCGGCTGCTCGCCGACGAACTCGGCGTCGACCCCCGCCCCGGCCTCAAGGAGCTCCAGCGGCGCATCCTCCAGGCCGACCCGGCGCTCGCCGAGCCGTCCGCGCCGGCCGCCGAACCGGCCGCCGCGCCCGTGCGCCCGGCGCAGCTCCCGGCCACGGTCCCCGACTTCACCGGCCGGGTCTCCTTCGTCTCCGAGCTCGGCGACATCCTCGCCTCCGCGGAGGGCCGCGTGATGGCCGTCTCCGCGCTCGCGGGCATCGGCGGCGTCGGCAAGACGACGCTGGCCGTGCACGTCGCCCACCGGGCCCGCACCGCCTTCCCCGACGGCCAGCTCTACGTCGACCTCCAGGGCACCGGGCCGCGCGCCGCGGAGCCCGAGACGGTGCTCGGCTCGTTCCTGCGCGCCCTGGGCGCCGCGGAGGTGCCCGACACCCTGGAGGAGCGCTCGGCCCTGTACCGCTCGATGCTCGACGGCCGCCGGGTGCTCGTACTGCTGGACAACGCCCGCGACGCCGCCCAGGTCCGCCCGCTGCTGCCCGGCACGGAAGGCTGCGCGGCACTGGTCACCTCGCGGGTGCGGATGGTGGACCTGGCCGGGGCGCACCTGGTCGACCTGGACGTGATGTCCCCGGAGGAAGCCCTTCAGCTCTTCACCCGGATCGTCGGCGAGGAGCGGGTGGCGGCCGAGCGGGAGGCCGCCCTCGACGTGGTCGCCGCCTGCGGCTTCCTGCCGCTGGCGATCCGCATCGCCGCCTCCCGGCTGGCCTCGCGGCGCACCTGGACCGTCTCGGTGCTCGCCTCCAAGCTCGCCGACGAGCGCCGCCGCCTGGACGAACTCCAGGCCGGCGACCTGGCCGTCAAGGCCACCTTCGAGCTCGGCTACGGCCAGCTGGAGCCCGCGCAGGCCCGCGCCTTCCGCCTGCTCGGCCTGGCCGACGGCCCCGACATCTCGCTGGCCGCCGCGGCCGCCATGCTGGACCTGCCCGTCGAGGAGGCCGAGGACGTCCTGGAGTCCCTGGTCGACACCTCCCTGGTGGAGTCGGCGGCGCCGGGCCGCTACCGCTACCACGATCTCGTACGGCTCTACGCGCGTGCGTGCGCCGAGCGCGACGAGCAGCCGCCGAGCGAGCGGGACGCGGCGCTCTCCCGACTCCTCGACTTCTACCTGGCCACGGTCGCGGGCGTGTACGCGCTCGAGCGGCCCGGCGACCGCCTGGTGGACCACCTGGAGAACGCCCGCCACCCGGGCCTGGTCTTCGAGGACCGCCACCGCGCCCAGGACTGGCTGTACGCGGAGGCGGTCTCCATGCTGGCCTGCGTACGGCAGTCGATGGGCCCGGACACCCTGTCGCGGGCCGTGGACTGCCTCTGGGCCGCCGTCGACGTCGCCGAGTCGGGCGCCAACTCCAAGGGGTACGAGGCGGTCGCCGAGGCCGCCGTCGCCGCCGCCCGGGCCCTGGGCCACACCCGCGCCGAGGCCCGCGCCCAGAACGCGCTGGCCTTCGTGCACCAGTTCACCGGCCGCTTCGACCTCGCCGACCAGGAGGCGGCCCGGGCCGTGGAACTGGCCCTGGCCTGCGAGGACCCCATGACCGGCTGCTGGTCCTCCAACATCCGCGGTGTGATCGCGCTCTACCAGAACCGGCACGACGACGGCGAGGCCCTCCTCACCCAGGCCCTCGAGGGCTTCCGCGTCTTGGAGGACCGCCCCGGTGAGGCCAGCGCCCTGTGCAACCTCTCCCGGATCCACCTCGCCGAGGGCCGGACCGCGAGCGCCGTAGCCCTCGCCCAGCAGGGCACGGTCATGTACGACGACATGGGCCACGCGTTGAGGTCCGCCAACGGCCGCTACGCGCTGGGCCTCGCGCTCGCCCAGAGCGGGCAGCTCGGCCAGGCCGCCGAGCGGCTCCAGGAGGCGCTGGACGTCTTCCGCGACAGCCGGCAGCGGCTGTGGGAGGGCATGACCCTGTTCCGGCTCGCCGAGGTCGACCTCTCCGCGCGGCGCGCCGCCGGCGCCGCCGCCAACGCCGAACTCGCGCTGACGGTGCTGCGCGGCATCGGCGGCGAGTGGCGACGGGGTAACGTGCTCACCGTCCTGGGCCGCGCGCTCAGCGGCATAGGCCAGATCGGCCGCGCCCAGGTCTGCTGGCGCGAGGCCCTGGAGATCTACGAGACGCTGGGGGCCGCCGAGGCGGAAGAGGTGCGCGGGCTGCTGAAGCCGCTCGCCGTGGCCTGACAACCGCCGCACAAGACCGCCCGCCGGGGCCTGACACCCGGCCGCCGGGGCCGCTCGCAAGGTCCCGGCCCCCGGCCGCCAGGGCCGTCCGCAAGGGCCGTGAACAGGCCCGGAGGCGGGCGGTCCTGCTCGTTCATCGTTCGTTTATCGCCGCACGGCATATTCAACGTGTCGATCCGTCGCGTCGGGGGGCAGGCGGGGCGGCAAAGGGCCGCACCTTAGGGTGATCCGGCCAAGAAGGTGCCCGCCCGGCGACCCACGGGGGAGTCGCCGGGCGGGTCCCTTTCCGAACGAAGACCCAGCTGTTCCAACTGTCAGGGGAGTGCAGTCATGAGCGACGAGAACACCACCGACAACGTCCACGCCACCAGCGAGCCGGTCACCACGAAGAACGTGCACGCGACGAGCGAGCCGCTCGCCACGAAGAACCTGCTCGCCACCGACGAGGAGACCGGCGACACCTCCACGGACAACGTCCACGCCACGGAGGAGAAGCCCTAACGAGCCTCACCGCACGGGGGAGCAAGGGGGGCACGGGGGACGGCCGCGGCGGCGCGGGCAAGGGGGAGCCGCCGCGGCCGACGTGCGTCCGGGCCCGGTTTCAGGACGCGCCCCGGCGCAGCTCCCCCTTCACCACCTTGCCGCTCGCGTTGCGGGGCAGCCCGGGTACGAACGCCACGCTCCGCGGGACCTTGTAGTTGGCCATCTCCCGGCGGGACCAGGCGATCAGGTCGTCGGCGGTGAGGGTGGCGCCGGGACGGCGTACGACGTAGGCCATGCCGACCTCGCCGAGGCGGGCGTCGGGGACGCCGACCACGGCCACGTCGGAGACGTCCGGGTGCAGGCCGAGCAGCTGCTCTATCTCCGCCGGGTAGGCGTTGAAGCCGCCCACGACGAACATGTCCTTGATCCGGTCGGTGATCCGCAGATTGCCGTCCGCGTCGAGCACGCCCACGTCGCCGGTGCGCAGCCAGCCGTCCCCGGTCAGCACCTCCGCGGTGGCGGCGGCGTCCTCGAAGTAGCCGGCCATCACGTTGAAGCCGCGGACCAGGACCTCGCCGCGGTTGCCGGCCGGGACCTCTTCCCCGGCCGCGTCCACCACCCGTACCTCCGTGTCCGGGATCGCCCGGCCGGAGGTGGCGGCGATCACCGACGGGGCGTCCCCGCGGCGGCACATCGTGACGATGCCGCTCGCCTCGGACAGCCCGTACGCCGTCAGGACCGTGTCGATCCGCAGCTCCGCGCGCAGCCGCTCCACCAGTCGCAGCGGCACGACCGCCGCGCCCGTCACCACCAGGCGCAGCGCCGACAGATCGTGGGCGTCGCGGGAGGGGTGGTCCAGCAGGGACTGGTGCAGGGTGGGCGGTCCCGGCAGCACCGAGACGCGCTCCTTGGCGATGTTGGCCAGCACCGTGTCCACGTCGAAGACGGGCTGCGGGATCATCGTGGCGCCCCGCATCAGACAGGCGACGATGCCCGCCTTGTAGCCGAAGGTGTGGAAGAACGGGTTCACGATCAGATAGCGGTCGCCCTCGCGCAGCCCGGCCAGTTCGGCCCAGACGGCGTACGCGCGCAGTGTCTGCGCGTGCGTGATCACCGCGCCCTTGGGGCGGCCGGTGGTCCCGGAGGTGAAGACGATGTCCGAGGGCGAGGAGCCGGTGAGGGCGGAGCCGCGGTCCCGCACCTCGCCGGGCGGCACGGCCTCGCCGCCCGCGAGGAAGTCCTTGAGGGTGCGGAAGTCGGCGGGGGCGTCGCCGGAGAGCACCACCACCTGTTCCAGGTGCGGCAGGCCCGGCAGCGGACCGGTCCCCTCCCCCTCGCCCGCGGCCCGGCGCAGCGAGGCCACGTACGAGGTGCCGAGGAAGGTGCCGGTGACGAAGAGCAGCCGGGCGCGGCTGCGGGACAGCACGTAGGCGGCCTCGGCGCCCTTGAAGCGGGTGTTCACCGGGACCAGGACGGCGCCCGCCGAGACGGCGCCGAGCGCGCAGACGATCCAGTCGAGCGTGTTGGGCGCCCAGATCGCCACCCGGTCGCCGGTCCGTACGCCGCTCGCCAGGCAGGCCGCCGCCGCGCGCTCGACACGGGCGCCCAGTTCGGCGTACGTGACGCGGGTGCGGCCCTCGATCACGGCCTCGACGTGGCCGTACCGTCCGGCCGCGGCGCGTACCAGGCCGGGGAGGGAGCCCCACTGAAGGTCTCCGCGCATCGTCCGCCTCCCGGGCCGTGTGATCGTCCGCTTCGCTGTACCTGACTGACCGTCAGATTAGCGGTAGCCTGACGGGCTGTCAGCAGAGTCGGCCGCGTGCGGAGGTGCGTCCATGACAGCGAGCACGGCGGGCAGAACGGCCGTCGCACCGGCGGGCCTCAAGGACGCCACCGCCATCGCGGGCATCGGGCGGACGGCCTTCGCCAAGCACCTGCCCGAGTCCGAGAAGACGCTGGCCTGCCGGGCGATCCTGGCCGCCCTGGACGACGCCGGGATCACGCCCGCCGAGGTCGACGGGCTCGCCTCGTACACCATGGAGGAGACCGACGAGGTGGAGGTCGCCAAGGCGCTCGGCCTCGGCGACCTCACGCACTTCAGCAAGGTCGGCTACGGGGGCGGCGGTTCGTGCGCCACCGTCGCCCACCTCGCCGCCGCCATCCGCACCGGGCAGGCCACCGTGGGCGTCGCCTGGCGGTCCCGCAAACGCGGCAGCGGGCCGCGCCCCTGGCGCAACACCACCGCGCAGCTGCCCACCCCGGCCCAGTGGACCCGCCCCTTCGGACTCCTGCGGCCCGCCGACGAGATCGCCATGCTGACCCGCCGCTACATGCACGAGTACGGCGTCACCCGCGACCACCTCTTCAACGTCGCCCTCGCCTGCCGCAACCGCGCCAACCAGAACCCGGCCGCCGTGATGTACGAGCGCCCCCTGACCCGCGAGATGTACATGACCTCCCGCTGGATCAGCGAACCGCTCTGCCTCTTCGACAACTGCCTGGAGACCGACGGGGCGCTGGCCTGCGTCGTCGTCTCCGCCGACCGGGCCCGCGACTGCCGCCACCGCCCCGTTTACGTGCACGCCGCCGCCCAGGGCCTGCCCGCCCAGCACCACGGCATGGTCAACTACTGGAACGACGACCCGCTGACCGGACCGGCCTGGACCGCAGCCCGGCACCTGTGGAAACAGGCGGACTTCACCCCCGAGGACGTCGACGTCGCGCAGATCTACGACGCGTTCACCGCGCTGATCCCGCTCTCCCTGGAGGGCTACGGCTTCTGCGGGCGCGGCGAGGGCGGCGCCTTCACCGAGGGCGGCGCTCTGGAGACCGGCGGGCGGCTGCCGCTCAACACCGGCGGCGGCGGCCTCTCCGAGGCGTACGTGCACGGCTTCAACCTCATCACCGAGGGCGTGCGGCAGCTGCGCGGCACCAGCACCGCCCAGATACCCGGCGCGGCCACCTGCCTGGTCACCGCGGGCGAGGGCGTCCCCACCTCCGCCCTCCTGCTCAGGAACTGAGGAGACAGCCGTGACCACGAACGAGAACGCCCTCCTCCTTCCCGTCCCCGACGACGACGGCGCCCCGTTCTGGCGGTACGCCGCCCAGGGCGAACTGCGCGTCCAGTACTGCGCGGACCCGGACTGCGGCGAACCGCGCTTCCCGCCCCGCCCCTGCTGCCCGCACTGCCACGGCTTCGACAGCGAGTGGCGCCCGGCGAGCGGCCGGGGCCGGATCTGGTCGTACGTCGTCCCGCACCCGCCGCTGCTGCCCGGCTACGCCGAACAGGCCCCGTACAACGCCGTCGTGGTCGAACTGGCCGAGGCGCCGCGGATCCGGCTGGTGGGGAACGTGGTCAGCGGGCCCGGCGCCCGGCTCGACTCCGTCGACCCGCGGCGGCTGCGGATCGGGGCCCGGGTGCAGGCGGTCTTCGCCCCGGCGGGCCCCGGCGGCCCGGTCGTGCCGCGCTGGGTGCTGGAGCGCCCGTGAGCGGCGGCCTGCGCGTGAGCGTGGCGGACGGCACAGGGGTCGCCGTCGTCACCCTGGACCGGCCGGACCGGCTCAACGCCATCGACCTCGCCCTGGCCGCCGAACTCGCAGCCGCCTGGCGCTCGTTCCGCCACGACGACTCGGTACGGGCCGTCGTGCTGACCGGCGCGGGCGAGCGGGCCTTCTGCACCGGCATCGACCGGAGCGCGGACGTACCGCAGCCGGACTCACCCCACATGGCGGACGATCCACTGCTCACCGTAGGGCCGAAGGCGAACGGCCTGTGGACGCCGGTGATCGCCGCCGTGCGCGGCATGGCCTGCGGCGGCGCCTTCTACCTGCTGGGCGAGGCGGACTTCGTGATCGCCGACGAGACGGCCGTCTTCTTCGACCCGCACACCACGTACGGCATGGTCAGCGCCTACGAGACGGCGCTGCTCGCCCAGCGGATGCCGGCCGGGGAGGTGGCCAGGCTGGCGCTCATGGGCACGGCGGAACGGGTGTCCGCGCGGCGGGCGTACGAGGTGGGCCTGGTGTCCGAGGTGACGGCGCCCGGCGAGGCGGAGGCCGCGGCCCTGCGCTGCGCGGCCGTGCTCGCCTCGTACCCGGCAACTGCTGTGCAGGGCACCGTACGGGCCTGCTGGGCGGCGCAGGAGGCGACGCGGTCCCGGGCGCTCGCGCACGCCGGTGACCTGGTCGCGCTCGGCAATCTGCCGGCCGGGCGGCAGGCGGAGCTGTTCGCCGCCCGCCGCCGGGAGTTCCGCACCCGCTGAACTGGACCGAGGGCTTCCGGGCCCTCAGTCGGCCAGCGACGCCACCTCGTTGGCCGTGCAGTGGTCCAGCTCGTCCAGGTACGTGTCGTCGTCCACGGGCACCTGGGTGGTCACCGTGCCCTTCGCGGGCACCTCGACCTCCTTGGTGCCCTGCGCCACGGCCGTGTCGTCCGCGTCCTGGAAGGCGAGGTACACGGAGAAGGTCTGCTCGCTCTTGTTCGGGTTGGTGACCTCGACGGTCGCGTACTTCCGCTTCTGCGTCGCGCAGCTCACCAGTTTCACGGTGCCGTCCTTCAGACCGCTGCCGGACGCGCTGGAGGTGGAGCGGTGCGTGGGGCGCCGGTTGTAGCCGCCGGTGCTGCCGCTGCTGGTGCTGTCGTCGTCGTCATCGTCGTAGTAGTCGTCGTCGTAACTGTCGTCGTCGTAGGTGCTGCCGCCCGACGAGCTGCCGCCGGACGTCGACGAAGAGCTGTCGTGGTCCTGGCTCGAACTGCTGCAACCGCCGCCGCCGCTGCCGTGGCTGCTGTGACCGTGCCCGCGGCTCGAGAAGCCGGTCAGGGCCAGGACCACCAGGCCCAGCGTCGCGGTCAGCTTGATTCCACTCCCCCGGATTCGCATGCGTCTCAGCCTACTCAGGCATGTCACGAACACGTCACCGGATGGCGCCGGGCGGGCACCGGGCGTAGCGTCGGGGGCGACGGCCGCCGTCCCCACCCCTTCCGTGTCGGGTGCGACGGCCGTCCCGGACCGTACGGGGTGGACCGCCTCGTACGGTTCACGCCGTGCGTGCCGTGCCCGTGCCCTTCTCCGCGTCCAGCGCGTACACGCAGCGGTCCTTGCTGCACGCGTACACCACGCCGTCCTTGACCACCGGAGCGCCGGTGATCTCGCCGCCGGTCGCCAGCTTCCAGCGCAGCCGCCCGTCGTCGGCCTTGAGGGTGTAGAGCAGGTGGTCGGTGGAGCCGAAGTGGATACGGCCCTCGGCCACCGCCGGGGCGCCGACGATGTCGCCGCCCGCCTGGAAGCGCCACTTGGGCGTGCCCGTCACCGCGTCGAGGGTGTACAGGCCCTTGCCGCTGCCCACGTGCACATGGCCGCCCGCGACCAGGACCGGTTCGGTCGAGGAGCGGGACTCGGTGGCGATCCGCCAGCGGTCGCGGCCGTCGGTGGCGTCGAGCGCGTACACCGTGCCGAGGTAGTCGGCGAGGTAGACGCCGCCGCCCGTCACGGCCGGGCCCGGCGCGAAGGTCGGCGGGCTCAGGAAGACCGCCGGGGCCTCGAAGTGCCAGCGCACGTGCCCGCTCGCCACGTCGACGGCGAGCACCCGGGTGCCGGCGCAGATGTACACGTAGCCGTCGGAGCCCGGGGTCAGCCGGACCGGGACGCCGCCGCAGGAGGCCGCGTCGCCGATCGGGTACGACCAGCGCTCGTCGCCGGTACGGGTGTCCAGGGCGCGCAGCCGCGCGTCCTGCCACACGTAGACCGTGCCGTCGTGGACGGCCGGTCCCGCCTCCGGGGACTCGAAGTCGGTCTGGACGCCGGTGATCTCCCACAGCTTCTGGCCGTTCGAAGCCTCCCACGCCTGGACCGCGCCGCCGCGGGTGCCGGTGATGACGGTGCCCCGGTCGGCCTTGAGCGAGTACACCCAGGCGTCGGTCGACAGCCGCCACAGGTCACCGCCCTCGCGGGCCTCAAGGGCGAACAGCGTGGGCCCGTCGGAGGCGTGGATCCGGCCGTCCGCGACCGCCATCGACCAGGCTACGTCGCGCGTCTTGAACCGGCGCCGGCCGGTGGCCACGTCCAGGGCGTGCACCTCGAAGGAGGTGACGTAGACGAGGTCCTCGACGACCTCGGGGGTGCCCCAGACGTCGTTCGACATACGGAACCGCCAGGGGCGCCAGCCCGCCGGAGCTTCCGGGGCGGGCGGGGCCACGACGGGCGCGGGATCGGCGCCGTTGACCCCGGGGCGCGGCCGGGACCAGGACGCGGCGAGGCCCGCCTCCGGGGGCGGCGCCTGGGTGGCGGCGGCGCGGGCGTCGGCGACGCGCGGGCCGGGCCCGATCGGCACCTGGGCGCCGGCCAGCCGGACCGGGCCCGTGCCGGGCGCGCCGACCGGTACTGGTGCGGGCGGGTGCGGCGGCGGGGGCGGCGCGGCGACGCTGCCCCGGCCGCCGCTGCGGGGCGAGGCCGGGGGCCGGACGGCGGGACGGCCGCCGCGCCTGCCCTCGATCAGGCTCACCGCGCGCTCGGGCAGCCACGCCGAGGCGGTGCCGCTGTCGTCGGAGCCGGAGCCGAAGAGATGCGGCGCGAGCTGCGCCTGGAGGTCGGCCGGGTTGGGGCGGCCCGTCGCCTCCATCTGCATGCAGGACTCGATCAGCGGACGCAGCTCGTCCGGCAGCCCCTCCAGGTCCGGGCCCTCGCGCAGCAGCATGAAGACCGTCTCGACGGGGTTCGCGCCGTGGAAGGGCGCGTGTCCGGTGGCGGCGAAGACGAGCATCGAGCCGAGCGAGAACACATCGCTCGCGCCGGTCACGCTGCGCGAGTCCTTGGCCTGCTCGGGCGACATGTAGGCGGGCGTGCCGACCGCGACGTTCGTCATGGTCAGCCGGGTGTTGGAGACGCCGGAGGCGATACCGAAGTCGATGACGCGGGGACCGTCCTCGACCACGAGCACGTTCGACGGCTTCAGGTCGCGGTGCACGAGTCCGGCGCCGTGGATGGACTGCAACGCCTCCGCGACGCCCGCCGCCAGCCAGCGCACCGCCTGGGCCGGGAGCGGCCCGCACTCGTTCACTATCTCCTCGAGGGAGGGGGCGGGCACATAGGCGGTGGCCAGCCAGGGCACGGCCGCGCGCGGGTCGGCGTCGACGACGGCCGCCGTGTAGAACCCGGACACCGCCCGCGCGGCCTCGACCTCACGGGTGAACCGCACCCGGAAGAGCTGGTCCTCGGCGAGCTCCGTCCTGACCGTCTTGATCGCCACGCGCCGACCGGACGCCGAGCGCGCCAGATAGACCAGCCCCATGCCGCCGGCCCCCAGCCGTCCCAGCACCTCGAACGGCCCGATCCGCCGCGGATCGTGCTGCGTCAGCTGATCCACCACTTGCCTGCCACCTCCCCGTACGGGCCGCTTCGTCCTCGTACGGAACTCGTATGGAACGCGACCCCGTGCAGCGTCTCACCACCGCACCGCCGTGGCGGCACGCACCCCGATTCTTCCTGTCCGGGCCACTGGTTGCGAACCCGGGGCAGAATCGGGGTGTCTGGGTACAAAACGCCTCGGTGCCGGATCGGAGCCCGCGCCCCTGCGTCCAGGGACCGGCTCAGCGCTGGAGCAGGACGAACGACGCCCCCTGATTGTCGGTGACCACCGCCACCCGTCCGTACGAGGTGTCGAACGGCGGTGCCTGCACCCGGCCGCCGAGGCGCAGCACCGTACCCAGCGCGCTGTCGCAGTCGCGTACGCCGAAGTGGACGAGGAAGTGGGGCGGCATCTCGGCCGGGAAGACGCCTGCCAGCGGTCCCCGGCCGGTCTCGGCCGCGTTCCTCCCCGCCTCGGGGGCGTCACGCCCGAACAGTTCCTCGTAGAAGCCCGCGGACGGGTCCCGGGCGAACAGCTCCGCCCGGCAGAAGGTGCCGACCTCGTGGTGCCTGCCGAATCCGGGGTGGCGGCCGGGCTCCCAGAGGCCGAAGACGGCGCCCTGCGGGTCGGCGGCCAGCACGGACGTGCCCAGGGAGCCCACCGGCAGCGGCTGCGTGATCACCTGGCCGCCGGCCTCCCGGACCCGTACGGCCAGCGCGGACGCGTCGGTCGCGGCGAAGTACACCGTCCAGACCGTGGGCATCCGCCCGTCCCGCTTGGGCACCAGACCCGCCACCGGCCGGCCGCCGAGATACGCCCACACGGAGGCGGCGCGCTCCGTACCGGGCGTACCCGGGGTACGCGGCGCGCTGTACGCCTCCCGGTAGGACCACCCGAAGAGCTCTCCGTAGAAACGCCTGCCCGCGGCCACGTCGGGCAACTGGGCGTCGACCCAGCAGGGCACGCCCTCGGCGGAGGGGGCGGGTGCGGCGGACGCCGCGTGATCGACCATGCGGCCAAGCTAACGGGCGGTGACGCCGGTCGCACGGTGAGTGCGCGCCTCTCGGCCGATCGTGACCGGCATCCGACCGGCGTCCGCCGCTGTCCGGAAAACGGTGCCCTCCGGGCCCGGTCCGGGGGCCTACTCCCCATTTGCACTCGGCCGAATCGCGCTCCGATCACCCCTCGGTAAGCTGACGGCATGACAGGACAAGTGCGTACCGTCGACGGCCGTGTGGCCGGCCGGCGTGGGCAGGCGACCAGGCAGAAGCTGCTCGACTGCCTCAGAGAAATGCTCAGCACCTCGCCCTACCGGGACGTCAAAGTCATTGATGTCGCCCGGAAGGCAGGCACGTCACCGGCGACCTTCTACCAGTACTTTCCGGACGTCGAGGGCGCCGTCCTCGAACTCGCCGAGCAAATGGCCTCCGAGGGCGCCGGGTTGACCGAGCTGCTCGAAGGGCGCTCCTGGGTCGGCAAGGCCGGATGGCAGACCGCGCAGGAACTCGTCGACGGGTTCCTCGAGTTCTGGCGCAAGAACGACGCGCTCCTGCGGGTGGTCGATCTCGGCGCCGCCGAGGGCGACAAGCGGTTCTACAAGCTCCGCATGAAGATCCTGAACTCGGTCAACAACTCCCTCGCGGACGCGATCTCCGATCTGCAAGCGAAGAACAAGGTCGACAAGGACGTGAGCCCGCCGGCCGTCGCCGGGTCGCTCGTCGCCATGCTGGCCGCGGTCGCCTCGCACCAGAAGGGCTTCTCGACCTGGGGCGTCAAGCAGGCCGAACTCAAGCCCAATCTGGCTTTGTTGGTGTATCTCGGGGTTACGGGCAAGAAGCCGACGAAGTAGCCCTCGGATTCGGCTGCGGAGGCGAAACAGCCGTCAGTTCCGGCTCCGGCTCCGGCTCCGGCTGCGGACCGGTTCCGGGTTCCACTCCTGTCATGCGGGCGGCAGTCCACCGGCGTGGACTGCCGCCCGTCTCCGGCGCTCAACGTCCGGGCTCCCGGCGCTCAACGCCCGGTCTCCTGGCGCCGCTCGATCCTGAAGAGCCGGATCTCCCGCGTGACCCGCCGCTGGTACGTGGCGTACGGCGGCCAGAACTCCAGCACCGCCCGCCACGCCGCCGCCCGCTCCTCCCCCGCCAGCAGGCGCGCCGTGACCGGGACGCGCGTACCCCGCCAGCTGATCTCCGCGTCCGGGTGCGCCAGCAGGTTCGCGGTCCACGCGGGGTGCCGCGGACGCCCGAAGTTCGAGCCGACGACGATCCAGCTGTCCGGTCCCTGGCCCTCAGGCATGCAGGCCAGCGGTGTCTCCCGGGGCAGTCCGCTGCGGGCGCCGCGCGCCGTGAGGACAACACCCGGCAGGAGTCGCGCGCTGAGCAGGACCCGGCCGCGCGTCAGCCGGTGCACGGCGCGGTCGAACGCGGGCAGCATGCTCGGCGCCAGCCGTGCGAAGGTTTCTGTGGAGGAGACCCGCTGTGCCAGTCGGACGACCGGGGCCGTCCCCTTCGCCTTGTTGGTCACCGGACCACCGTCTTTCTCACGGTCTCCGGGGCCCGTACGGCCCGTACCGGCCCCGCCGTCGCGAACAGCCCCGCCTCGTCCGCCGCGTGCGCCCGCAACCGGTGCACCGGGCCGAACAGCAGCTCGTCGCCCGCCGCCCGCTTGAAGTACAGGTGCGCCTCGTGCTCCCAGGTGAAACCGATCCCCCCGTGGAGCTGGATGCCCTCGGCGGCCGCCAGCCGCAGCGCGTCGAGCGCCTGGGCCAGCGCGAGGGCGCCCGCTCGGTCGCCGCCGGTGCCGCACGACCAGGCCGCGTAGTACGCGGCGGAGCGGGCCGCCTGTACCCGTACGTGGACGTCCGCGAGCCTGTGCTTGACCGCCTGGAACGAACCGATCGGCCGGCCGAACTGCTCCCGCTGCCGCGCGTACGCCACCGTCCGCTCCAGCATCCGGTCCGCGGCTCCCACGGCCTCCGCGGCGAGGGTGGCGGCGGTCGCGTTTCCGGTGTCGGCGAGTGCGCGGAGCACGTGACCCGCGTTCTCGGCGTCCCCCAGCAACTCGGCTGGGACGTCGCGCAGTTCGACGCATGCGCGGGGGCGGGTTTCGTCCAGCGCCGTCTGGCGTGTTCGTCTCAGTCCGGCGGTGGTGTTCCCTGCGGCGGTGGTGTCGGCAGGGACCAGGAACAGCAGCGTCCGCGATCGCGCATAGCCGCCCGTGTGCGCCGCCACCACGAGCAGCCGGGCGCTGTGGCCGTCCAGCACCTGGTCCGCCTCGCCGTGCAGCCGCCAGCCGGTCCCGCACCGCCTCGCCTGTACGCCGCCCGCCCGGCCGCCGCCCGCCCAGCTCCCGCCGTTGTCGCCGGTCAGGCCGAGGGCGACGGGCAGCGCCCTGCCCGGCACCGCCAGCGCGGCGGTCAGCTCGCCCGAGGCGATCCGCGGCAGCAGCGCGGTGCGCTGGGCGTCCGTACCGAGGGCCAGGATCAGCGGGGCTGCCAGTACGGCCGTGGGCAGCAGTGGTGTGGGGGCGAGGGCGCGGCCGGTCTCCTCGCAGGCGAGGACGAGGTCGGTCACCGGGCAGCCGACACCGCCGTACGTCTCCGGGAGCGCGAGGCCCGGCAGGCCGAGCCGGTGCGCGAGCGTCTGCCAGAGCGCTCCGTCGTGGCCGTCCGGGGTCCGTACCGCGGTCCGCACCTGCTCGGGGCCGCAGCGTTGGTGCAGGACCTCGCGCAGGGCCCGGCGGATCTCGTCCTGTTCCGTGGTGAAGCGGGCGTCCATGAGTGGGCCCTTCTTTAGCTGACTGCCCGTCAGGCGAAGCGTCATCGTAGGTCCGGGGTCCTTCGATGACCAGCGGTGCGGGGCGGTGCGGAGCGAGGTGGCGCCGTTCGGGCGTAGCTGATGTACCGTCAGATACATGACGTCACCCGGGCGGCGCAGGGTCGCCGTCGTCGGCGCCGCCCTCTCCGACTGCGGCCGGCTGGACGCGGCGACCCCGTACGCGCTGCACGCCCAGGCCGCGCGCCGCGCGCTGGCCGACTCGGGGCTCGACCGGACGCTGATCGACGGGTTCGCCTCGGCGGGCCTCGGCACGCTCGCCCCGGCCGAGGTCGCCGAGTACCTGGGGCTGCGGCCCGTGTGGGTGGACTCCACCTCCGTCGGCGGCTCCACCTGGGAGGTCATGGCGGCGCACGCGGCGGACGCGATCGCGGCGGGCCGCGCGCGTGCGGTTCTGCTGGCTTACGGGTCCACCGCCCGCGCCGACATCCGGGCCGGGCGCCGCACCGGTGACCTGTCGTTCGGTTCCCGGGGGCCGCTCCAGTTCGAGGTGCCCTACGGGCACACGCTCGTCGCCAAGTACGCGATGGCCGCGCGCCGCCACATGCACCAGTACGGCACCACGCTGGAGCAGCTCGCGTCCGTGGCCGTACAGGCGCGGGCGAACGCCGTGCCCAACCCCGAGGCGCTGTACCGCGACCCGATCACCGTCGACGACGTGCTGTCGGGTCCTGTGATCGCCGATCCCTTCACCAAGCTGCACTGCTGTCTGCGCTCCGACGGGGGCGCGGCGGTGCTGCTGGCCGCCGAGGAGTACGTGCGCGACTGCCGGAGCCTGCCTGTGTGGGTGCTCGGTACCGGTGAGCACGTCTCCCACACCACGATGTCCGAGTGGGCCGACTTCACCGTCTCGCCCGCGGCGGTGAGCGGACGGCTCGCCTTCGGACGGGCCGGGGTGCGTCCGGACGAGATCGACGTCGCCGAGATCTACGACGCCTTCACGTACATGACGCTGCTGACCCTGGAGGATCTGGGGTTCTGCGCGAAGGGCGAGGGCGGTGCGTTCGTGGAGAAGGGGCGGCTGACGCTGGCCGGGGAGCTGCCGGTGAACACCGACGGTGGCGGTCTCGCGGCTCAGCATCCCGGGATGCGGGGGTTGTTTCTGCTGGTGGAGGCGGTGCGGCAGCTCCGGGGGGAGGCCGGGGTGGGGCGTCAGGTGCGGCGGGCCGACGGGGCGGTGCCGCGGCTGGCCGTGGCTTCCGGGACCGGGGGGTGGTTCTGCTCTTCGGGGACGGTGGTGCTGGGGCGGTAACGACGGTTCCCGCCGTGCGGGCTGCGGGTCTGGCTGCGGCTCCGGTGGGCGGGCTCCGGCTGCGGCTCCGGTGGGCCGGCTCCGGCTGCGGCTCCGGTGGGCGGGCTCCGGCTTCGGCTCCGGTGGGGGGTCGGGACCGCACCGGTACATCCGCCCGTCGCTCCCGCGGTCACCTCCGGGGTGCAGGAGGTTCCGTTGGTGTGCGACCACGTGATCGACGGGCATTTGATGTACCGGTGCGGCCCCTTCCGTGCGCGGGCCGCCTCGGGTTGTCGGTGGTACCTGCCCGGCGGTGCGGGGAGCAGGTGCGCTCCGGGGCGCGGGGCGGCGGCCATACTCGGGGCATGGGAGCCGATCTTCATGAGCTGTTGCGGTCGTTGCGGGTGTGGGACACCGAGTTGCCCGGGTTCGTGCCGGAGGAGGCGCCCGCGGAGCCGTTGGCGTTGTTCGTGCGGTGGTTCGCCGAGGTGGTGGCGGCCGGGCAGGTCGAGCCGCACACCATGTCGCTCGCCACGGCCGGCGCGGACGGGCTGCCCGACGTCCGCACGGTGATGCTGCACGGCGCCGGGCCGGACGGCTGGTCCTTCGCCACGCACGCGAGCAGCCGCAAGGGCCGTCAGCTCGCGGAGCGCCCGTACGCCGCCCTCGGGTTCTACTGGCCCGTGCAGGGGCGCCAGGTGCGGGTGCGCGGGCCCGTCACGGCCGCCCCCGCCGAGGAGGGCGCGGCCGATCTGCACGCCCGGTCCACCGGTGCTCTGGCCGCCGCCCTCGTGGGCCGCCAGAGCGAGGTCCTGGGCTCGTACGGGGAGCTGGAGCGGGCCTCCGAGGCCGCCTGGGCGCGGGCCGGGCGCGAGCCGGACGCGTCTGTGCCTACCTGGACCCTGTACCGCCTGGAGGCCGAGGAGGTCGAGTTCTTCCAGGGCGATGCCCGGCGGCGGCACGTCCGGCTGGATTATCGCCGTACGGGCAGTGGCTGGGAGCGGGAGCTGCTCTGGCCGTAGTCAGTCGATTTTCGGGGCCTCGTCCGCTGCTATGCGGCCGTGCAGGTGTACGTCTCTGAACGCGTCGTGCCTGCCCGTCTCGAACATCGCGCCGCGCAGCGTTCCCTCGTACCGGAAACCGCACCGTTCAGCGACCCGGCAGGACGCCTCGTGCCCCAGGGCGTGGCCGAGTTCCAGCCGGTTCAGGCCCAGGTCGGTGAAGCCGAAGTGGGCGGCCAGCGCGAGGGAACGGGTGGCGACCTGACGGCCGCGCGCCTCGGGGAGCACCCAGTACCCGATCCGGGCGACGCTCATGACGTGGTCGATCTCGTTGACGCCGATGTGTCCGAGGGGCGTGCCGCTCGCCGCGTCCGTCACGCAGTACGACGCGGCGGTGCCCGACGCCGTGCTCTCGGCGCGCGCCCGCAGCGACTCCCGGGCTCCGTCGATGTCGGTGATCGCCTTCAGAGGTGTGTTCCAGCGCTGGAACTCCGGGTCGGTCAGCCCGCGCAGCCAGGCGTCGGCATCGATGTCGGACTCGGGATCCCACGGGCGCAATCGCAGACCGTGGCCGTGGAGGTCCGGGAAGGGGGAGTTCGTGTACTGCTCGTGGACGTCGGACATTCAGCCATTGAAACCCGCGCCCCCGGCCGGTTCACACCCGGGCCGCCCCTTGGGTCCGAAGACCGGTACCCACATCTCCCCCAGCGCGCGGAACGTCACCTCCAGCGCCATGCCCACCCGCAACGCCTCCGGTTCGCAGCCGACCACCTCGGTCATCATCCGCGGCCCCTCCGCCAGGTCGACGACGGCGGCGGCGTACGGAGTGCGCCCGCCGAAGGGCGGCAGGTCGTTGCGGTGCACGACCGACCATGTGTAGAGGACCGCCCGGCCGCTCGCGGGCCGCCAGTCCACGTCCTCGCTCCAGCAGTACGGGCAGAACTCGCGGGGGTAGTGATGGGCGCGGTCGCAGGCGGCGCAGTGCCGCAGCAGCAGCGTGCCGTCCGCCGTGGCCTCCCAGTACGGGCGGGTGAAGGCGTCCGCCTCCGGCACGTCGAACCTGCCCTGCGGCCCGGTCACGCGAACAGGCCGATCGCCGCGTCCACCGACCAGGTCTGCCACGACATGCCGAAGACGGCCACGAGCGAGATCAGCGCCATCATCGAGTTCTGGCCCTGCTCCGCCCAGTCGTGGATCATCAGGACGAGATACAGCACGTTGAGGAGCAGCCCCGCACACAGGGCCACCGGCGTCAGGAAACCGGCGACCAGGCCGAGGCCCAGCGCGAGTTCGGCGTAGACGACGACGTATGCCATGGTCCGGGGGCGGGGCGCCACCACCGTCTCGAAGCCGCCGCGGACCGCGTTCCAGCGGTGTTTCGCGGCGACGTCCGCCGCCCACGCGATCCCCGTGCCCCGCTCGAACCAGCTCTTCTTGTCCTTGTGCCGCCAGCTCTCCAGCCACCACAGCCCGAGCCCGATACGGAGCACGGCGAGCCATTCCGCACCGGTCAGCCAGATCGTGTCCATGTCGTCCACGCCCTTGAGTTTTATCTGACGGTACGTCAGTTCAGCGTATGGCGGCGGTCCGCGCAAGACTTCGGCGGGGGGACGCGTCCGCATCCGTGATCTATTCGCAATCGATTCCGGTCTTGACCGAGACCCATCAAGCGACGGCGTGATTACGCTCGCGCTCATGACCGGATCGACCGCTTCCCCGACGTCCCGCACGGTGCCGTCCCACGAAGACCGCCCCGTGTACGTCGTCGGCGGCGGTCCCGGCGGGCTCGCCGCCGCCCACGCCCTGCGCGCCCGCGGCGTCCGCGCCGTCGTACTGGAACGGGCCGACCACGTCGGCGCCTCCTGGCGCCGCCACTACGACCGGCTCCACCTGCACACCACACGCCGGCTGTCCGGACTCCCGGGGCTGCCGATGCCGCGCCGCTTCGGGCGCTGGGTCTCGCGGGACAACGTCGTGCGCTACCTGGAGAAGTACGCCGAGCACCACGAGCTGGAGATCATCACCGGCGTGGAGGTCTCCCGCGTCGAGCGGTCCGGCGACGACTGGGTGCTGCACGCCACCGGCGGCCGCGAGCTGACCGGCGGCGCCGTGGTCGTCGCCACCGGCCACAACCACACCCCGCGCCTGCCCGACTGGCCCGGCCGCGCCGCGTACCCGGGTGAACTCCTGCACGCCGCCGACTACCGCAACGCCGCCCCGTTCACCGGCCGGGACGTCCTCGTCGTCGGCGTCGGCAACACCGGCGCCGAGATCGCCGTCGACCTGGCCGAGGGCGGCGCCTCGCGAGTGCGGCTCGCGGTGCGCACCGCGCCGCACATCGTGCGCCGCTCCACGGCCGGCTGGGCCGCCCAGTACACCGGCATCCTGTGCCGCCGGCTGCCGGTCCGCCTGGTGGACCGGCTGGCCGGACCGCTGGCCAGGATCAGCATCCCCGACCTGTCGGCCCACGGGCTGCCCCGGCCCGACACCGGGCTGTACTCGCGCGTACGCGAGGGCGCCATCCCGGTCCAGGACGTCGGCCTCATCGACGCCGTACGCACCGGGCGAGTGGAGGTCGTCGCCGCCGTCGACGGTTTCGAGGAGGGTGAGGTGCTTCTCTCGGACGGTACGCGCATCTCCCCGGACGCCGTGGTCGCCGCGACCGGGTACCGGCGGGGGCTGGAGGATCTTGTCGGGCACCTCGGTGTGCTGGACGGCCGCGGGCGTCCCACGGTGCACGGCGCCCGCAGCCCCCGCAACGCGCCCGGTCTGTACTTCACCGGCTTCACCAACCCCATCAGCGGCATGTTCCGCGAACTGGCCCTCGACGCCGAGAAGATCGCCAAGGCGGTGGCACGCCGCTCGGCCCGCACCCGCGCCGCGGGACGTCCGTAACAGCCCTGCACGCCTGTTCCTGCCGCCGCTCCTGTTCAGTAATCTGACGGTACGTCAGTTACTTGGTTGTCGCACAGGAGCGGGCGGACCGATGCTTGGATCAACCCACGGCACCCTCACCACCGACTCCCGCCGGGCCCGGGTCATCGCCTGCGGCGAGCACCCCTCACCGGTCGTCCACGGCCGTCCCGCCGAGGCCGGTGACACGGACGTCAGCGGCCGGCCGCTGCACGCCGCCGTACCCGATCTGGACCGCTTCTTCCGTCCCGAGTCCGTGGCCGTCGTCGGCGCCTCGGACACCGAGGGCCGGCCCAACGCCGGTATCACCCGGCAACTCGTCGCCTGGGCCGAGCGCGTCGGCGCCCGACTGCACCCCGTGCACCCCACCAGGACCGCAGTCTTCGGCATCCCCTGCTCCCCTTCCGTCGCGGACCTGCCCGAACCCGTCGACCTCGGCGTGCTCCTCGTCGGCGACCCCCTTCCCGTGCTCGGCGAACTGGCCGAGGCCAAGGCCCGGTTCGCGGTCGTCTTCGCCTCCGGCTTCGCCGAGACCGGCCCGGCGGGCGCCGCCGCGCAGGACCGGCTGGCCGCCGCCGTCGGCCGCTCCGGCCTGCGGCTGCTCGGGCCCAACACCAACCTCAACGCCTTCGAGCTCTTCCGCGACGACCTCGACGGCCCCGCGATCGCGCTCATCACCCAGTCCGGACACCAGGGCCGGCCCGTCTTCGCTCTCCAGGAACTCGGCATCCGCCTCTCCCACTGGGCGCCCACCGGCAACGAGGCCGACCTGGAGGCCGCCGACTTCCTCGCCTACTTCGCCGAGCGCCCCGAGACCGGCGCCATCGCCTGCTACCTGGAAGGGCTGAAGGACGGCCGCTCCTTTCTGCTCGCCGCCGACCGCGCCGCCCGCCGCCGGGTGCCCGTCGTCGCGGTCAAGGTCGGCCGCACCGAGACCGGCGCCCGCACGGCCGCCTCCCACACCGGCAAGCTGACCGGCGCCGACGCGGTGGTGGACGCGGCACTGCGCCAGTACGGCGTGATCCGCGTCGACGGACTCGACGAGCTCCAGGACACCTCGGCGCTACTGGCGCGCGCCCGCCCGCCGCAGGCCGACGGCGTCGTCGTCTATTCGATCTCGGGCGGCACGGGCGCGCACTTCGCGGACCTGGCGACCGAGGCGGGTCTGCCCCTGCCCGCCCTCTCCGCCGCCAAGCAGGCGGAGCTGCACCAGTGGATACCGGAGTACCTCGACGTCTCCAACCCGGTCGACACCGGCGGCCACCCGGTGGGCGACGAGCGCGGCCGGAAGATCATCGACTCGCTGCTCGCCGACCCGGCGACCGGCGTACTGATCTGTCCCGTGACCGGGCCCTTCCCGCCGATGAGCGACCGGCTCGTCCGCGATCTCGTGGACGCGGCGGAGGAGACCGACAAACTGGTGTGCGTGGTGTGGGGATCGCCGGTCGGCACCGAGGCCGCCTACCGCGAGACGCTGCTCGGCTCCTCCCGCGTCGCCACCTTCCGCACCTTCGCCAACTGCATCACCGCCGTCCGCGCCTACCTCGGCCACCACCGCTTCGTCTCCGCCTACCGCTCGCCCTTCGACGAGGCACCGCGCACGCTCTCGCCGTCCTTCCGCAAGGCCCGCGAACTGATGCGGCCCGGCCGCCGGCTGAGCGAGCACGCGGCGAAACAGCTCCTGCGGGCGTACGGGATCCGCGTGCCGCGCGAGCAGCTGGTGACCAGCGCGGCCGGTGCCGTGCGGGCGGCGGGCCTGGTCGGCTACCCGGTGGTGATGAAGGCCTCCGGCGCGCGGATCGCCCACAAGACCGAACTGGGCCTGGTGAAGGTCGAGCTGACCTCCGCGAGCCAGGTCAGGGACGCCTATCGGGAGCTGACCGACGTCGCGCGCTTCGAGGACATCGAGCTGGACGGCGTCCTCGTCTGCCAGATGGTCCAGCGGGGCGCGGAGCTGGTCGTGGGCGTCACCCACGATCCGCTCTTCGGGCCGACCGTGACCGCGGGGCTCGGCGGCGTCCTCGTCGAGGTGCTGCGGGACACGGCCGTACGCGTGCCGCCGTTCGGCGAGGAGCAGGCGCGGGACATGCTCGACGAGCTGCGCGGGCGGGCACTCCTGGACGGCGTCCGCGGCGGCCCGCCCCTGGACGTCGACGCGCTGGTCGAGGTGATCCTCCGGGTGCAGCGGATGGCCCTCGAACTCGGCGACGACCTCGCCGAGCTGGACATCAACCCCCTCATGGTGCTGCCCCGGGGGCAGGGGGCCGTGGCGCTGGACGCGCTGGCCGTATGTCACTGAGCCGGCGCGGCGCATGAGGCGTACGAGAAATACGGGAAATACGAGAGATGCGAGGCATACGAGAGATACGAGGCATACGAACCGCCGTAACCGGCGTCGTACGAAACGGAGCGCACCCGTGTCCCGAGCCACTTCTGATCCCACGGCCGCCTCCCCCCGCACGTCGTCCGGCCCATCCCCCGGCCTTGACTCATTGATACTGCACGCCACTGACAACGCCGTCTCGTGGATCACCCTCAACCGGCCGGAAGCGCTCAACGCCCTCACCCCTGACCTGCGGGAACGGCTGATCGACCGGCTCGCGGAGGCGTCCGCCGACCCGGACGTACGGGCCGTCGTCATCACCGCGACCGGACGCGGCTTCTGCGCGGGCGCGGACCTGAGAGGCACCCCGGCTCCGGGCGAGCGCGTACCCGGTGACGTGGCCCGGACCCTCCGCCTCGGCGCCCAGCGGCTGATCGCGGCCGTCCTGGACTGCGAGAAGCCGGTGATCGCCGCCGTGAACGGCACCGCCGCCGGACTCGGCGCCCATCTCGCGTTCGCCTGCGATCTGGTCCTCGCGGCCGAACCCGCCCGTTTCATCGAGGTGTTCGTCCGGCGCGGTCTCGTCCCGGACGGCGGCGGCGCCTATCTGCTGCCGCGACTCGTCGGGCCGCAGCGGGCGAAGGAGCTGATGTTCTTCGGCGACGCCCTCGACTCCGCGGACGCCGAACGGCTCGGCCTGGTCAACCGCGTCGTCCCGCCGGCCGAGCTGGAGCGGACGGCCCGTGCGTGGGCCGAGCGGCTGGCCGCCGGGCCCACCCGCGCCCTCGCCCTCACCAAGCAGCTCGTCAACGCCTCCCTCGACTCCGATCGCGCCGCCGCCTTCGCCGCCGAGGCCGCCGCCCAGGAGATCAACATGACGACGGCGGACGCGTTGGAGGGAGTGGCGAGCTTCGTCGAGCGACGCGCGCCCCGCTTCCGTGGCCGGTGAAGCGTGGCCGATGCCCGCCGACCGGTATGCCGTGGCCGGTTGTCCGTGGCCGGTGCTTCCAACCGGCGTGCCGTGGCCGGTGAGGCGCGCTGTTTCCCGCCCGCCCGGATCAACCCTTCCGAACTGACGGTTCGTCAGGTTCAATGAAGGGGTGATGGGACACGCAGGCATGGCAGCCGCCGCCGTCCGCTACCTCAGGTCGGCCGGGGCCCTTACCTCGACGGGCCCGGTCGAGCCGCTGCCGCGGCCGGAGCTGCGCGCGGTCGCCGACGACGAACGGGCGCCGGTCGACCCGGCCGAGTTCCGCCGGGTCCTGGGGCACTTCCCGACCGGCGTCACCGTGATCACCGCCCCGCCCGCGCGGGACGGGCAGGCGTCCGGTCCGGCCGGCTTCGCCTGTCAGTCCTTCTGTTCCCTCTCCCTCGACCCGCCGCTGGTCGCCTTCATGGTCGGCCGTACGTCGACGACCTGGCCCCGCATCGCCCGCGCCGGCGTCTTCTGCGTGAACGTGCTGGCGGCTCACCAGGGCGAGCTGTGCCGCGGCTTCGCGGTGAGCGGCACGGACAAGTTCGCCGGGGTGGCGTACGACGCGGCGCCGGTCTCCGGTTCGCCCCGGCTCGCGGACACTCTCGCCTGGATCGACTGCGCGATCCACGCCGTGCACACCGGCGGCGACCACCTCGTCGTGGTCGGCCGGGTGAACGCGCTCGGCACCCCGGAGCACGACGAAGCGCCCCTGCTCTTCCACAAGGGGCGCTTCGCCTGAGCCCGTCGAGCGGCGCTGGACCGGCGGCTACTGGGCCAGAACCGGCGTCCGCACCGGCCGGCGCCTGATCACCAGGGCCATCAGCGCCGCCGCCGCGCACAGCGCCCCGGAGGCGTACCAGACGACGTCGTACGAGCCGAAGGCGTCCCGCGCCACGCCGCCGAGGAAGGCCACGGCCGCGGCGCCCACCTGGTGGGAGGCGAGGACCCAGCCGAAGACGATGGCGCTGTCCTCGCCGTACTGCTCCCGGCACAGGGCAAGCGTGGGCGGGACGGTGGCCACCCAGTCGAGGCCGTAGAAGACGATGAAGAAGACCATCGGCGGGTGCACGCTGGGCGCCAGCAGCATCGGCAGGAACAGCAGCGAGACGCCGCGCAGCGCGTAGTAGACCGCCAGCAGCCGGCGCGGTTCGAAGCGGTCGGTGAACCAGCCGGAGGCCACCGTGCCGACCACGTCGAAGACCCCGACGACCGCCAGCAGCGAGGCCGCGGCCGTGATCGGCATGCCGTGGTCGTGGGCGGCGGGCACGAAGTGGGTCTGGATCAGGCCGTTGGTGGAGGCGCCGCAGATCGCGAAGGTCCCGGCGAGCAGCCAGAACGGACCGGTGCGGACCGCCGAGAACAGCACCGTGACCGCCCGGCGGGCCGCTCCGGGCACGGGTTCCGGCTTCGCCGTGAACTCCTTCGCCCCGTACGGCGCGAGGCCGACGTCCGCGGGGTGGTCGCGCAGCAGCAGCCAGACGAACGGCACGACGGCGAGGGCCGCGAGGGCGACCGTCACGGCGGCGGGGCGCCAGTCGTGCTCCGTGACGATCCAGGACAGCAGCGGGAGGAAGATGAGCTGTCCCGAGGCCGAGGCGGCGGTGAGGATGCCGGTGACCAGGCCGCGGCGCTCGGTGAACCAGCGGTTGGTGACGGTGGCCGCGAAGGCGAGCGCCATCGAGCCCGAGCCGAGCCCGACCAGCAGACCCCAGCAGAGCAGCAGTTGCCAGACGGCGGTCATCCACACGGTGAGCCCGGAGCCGAGGGCGATCACCACCAGGGCGACGGCCACCACCCGGCGGATGCCGAAGCGGTCCATCAGCGCGGCCGCGAACGGCGCCGTCAGCCCGTACAGCGCGAGGTTGATCGAGACGGCCGCGCCGATTATGCCGCGCGACCAGTTGAATTCCTCGTGCAGCGGGTCAATTAGCAGGCCCGGCAGTGAACGGAAGGCGGCCGCGCCGATGATCGTCACGAAGGTGACAGCCGCGACGAACCACGCGCGGTGGACGCGGGCAGGGCGCCGCGGCTGTCTGCCGGGCCGGGGGGCACGTGCGTCTGCGAGGGCATCCGTTGTCTGGGTCACACCCAAGAGCCTCCGTCCCGCGGCCCGCCCGAACGAGTGGCCCGAAGGACAGCATTCGCTAGGATCGGGCCATGGACCGAGACGGTACGTCGGAGCGAGACGGCACGACCGGCCGAGCCACCGCTACGGACCCCCAGGACGCCGCCGACGGCCGGGAGGGGCGGGACGGTCGTACCGAGCCCTTCCGGCCGCACCGCGTCGTCGTGCTCGCGCTCGACGGGCTGCTGCCCTTCGAACTCGGCATCCCCCAGCGGATCTTCGGGCGCGCCAAGGACAGCGCGGGCCGCCACCTCTACGAAGTCGTGACCTGTTCCGTCCGCCCGCCCGGCCCCGTCGCCACCGACGCCGACTTCGCCGTCCTCGTCGAGAACGGACCCGAGGCGCTGGCCACCGCCGACACCCTCGTCGTCCCCGCCTCCTACGAACTCGGGCCCGTGTACGAGGAGGGCGTGCTGACGCCCGAACTGGCCGCCGCCTTCGACCGACTGCGGCCCGGCACGCGACTGGTGTCGATCTGCACCGGCGGTTACGTCCTCGCCGCGGCCGGCCGTCTCGACGGCCGGCCCGCGAGCACGCACTGGGCCTCCGCCGACCACTTCCAGCGGCTCTTTCCGCGCGTGCGGGTCGACGCGGACGTCCTGTTCATCGATGACGGCGACGTGCTGACCTCCGCCGGGGTGGCCGCCGGGATCGACCTGTGCCTGCACGTCGTACGCCGCGACCACGGCACCGCCATCGCCAACGAGGTGGCCCGCCGCACCGTCGTACCGCCGCACCGCGACGGCGGACAGGCGCAGTACATCCACCGGCCGCTGCCCGAACCGCAGGTGGCCACCACCAGGTCGGCGCGCGCCTGGGCGCTGGGCCGGCTGCACGAGCCGATCCAGCTGCGGGACATGGCGGAGCAGGAGGCCATGTCCGTGCGCACCTTCACCCGGCGCTTCCGCGAGGAGGCCGGCGTCAGTCCCGGCCAGTGGCTCACCCAGCAGCGCGTGGAACGGGCCCGGCACCTGCTGGAGTCGAGCGATCTCTCGGTCGACCAGGTCGCCAGGGACGCCGGTTTCGGCACGGCCCAGTCGATGCGACAGCATCTACAGGCCGCCCTCGGCGTGACCCCCACGGCTTATCGGCGCACCTTCCGGGCCGGCCACACCACCGGCGCCTGACACGGTCCGCCCACCGCCGCTGCCGCTCCCCGTGCGCCGGTACTCCCCCGTCGCGCCCGCCACCGTGAGCAGCAGCGTCAGGCCGACCCCGGCGAGGATCGCGGTCGAGGGGGCGACGAAGCGCAGCAGGGCGCCCGCGAGGGAGCCGGTCGCCGCGTAGCCCAGGCCGACGGCGGCGTACATCACGGAGTAGCCCGCGGCCAGGGCGCTCGGCGGGAGGGCCTCGCGCAGCGTAAGGTTACGGGTGACCATCACGCCGGCCTGGAGCACGCCCGCGCCGGCCAGGGCGGGCGCCATCCAGCCGGCCCGGGGTATCAGCGCCACCAGCGCGATGCACGCCGAGACGCCGCACATCAGCACCAGGCTCAGCGTGGGCAGCCGCCACGGCCAGGAGCGCAGCCCGTAGAGGATCGCGCCCACGCCGGAGCCGAGGGCGAGGCCCATGAGCAGCGGTCCCGACCAGCCCACGGCGATGGCGCGCTGCTCCAGGAGCGCGGGCAGGACGAGTTCGGCGAGGGCGAGCACGGACAGGCTCGCCGCGCCCGTGACGTACACCGGCCAGCCGCGGGCCAGCAGGCGCGGCATCGAGACGCCGTCCCGGTCGGCCGGGTTCGCCGCCCAGCCCGCGGGCAGCAGCCACAGCCCCGCGACGGACGCCCCCATCAGACCGGCGGCGAGCAGCAGCGGGACGCGGGGCGCGGCGCCGAGCGCGAGGCCGGTGACGGTCACGGGGGACAGCGCCCATATCGCGGAGACCAGCGTCGATTCGACGGACAGCGCCTGGGTGACGGCCCGCTGGGCGACGAGGCCGGTGAGCAGCGTGCGCAGGCCGCCGGTGGCCGCGGCGGGGGCGGCGCCCGCGAGGAACGCGAGCGGCGCGAGGACCGCCGCGGGCGCGTCCGGCAGGAGGCCGAGTCCGGTGAAGCCCGTGGCTCCGGCGGCCAGGCCCACGGCCAGATGCGCACGGGCCCGCTCCGGGCGTAAGTACATGCCGAGCAGCGGGGCGCCGACGATCTCCCCCGCCACGTAGACCGCGGCCAGGAGTGCGCCGAGCGCGTACCCGCCGGGGCGTTCGCGGACCAGGAAGACCAGGGCCAGCGGGGCCATCGCCACCGGCATCCGGGCGCCGACGGACACCAGGGCCCAGACCATGACCTTCTTCGAGACGACGTCGCGGTATGTCATGTGCCGAAGCTAGACGGGAGCGCCGACAGTCCCCAGAATTTTCCCCAGCCCTGTGGATAACTCGCCCGACCGTCAGCTCCCTCAGCCCGCCGGCGCTCTCAGGCCATCAGCTCCCTCAGGCCGTCAGCTCCCTCAGGCCGCCAGTGCCCTCGCTGCCGCCAGTGCCCTCGCTGCCGTCAGAACGTGAGCACCGCCCGCGCCACCCTCCCCCCGTGCGCGTCGTCCGCCGCCTTCTCGAAGTCCTCCACCGGGTGCACCGCCGTCACCAGTTCGTCCAGGAGCAGCCGTCCCTGGCGGTACATCCCGGCGTACAGGGCGATGTCGCGCTGGGGCCGTGAGGAGCCGTAGCGGCAGCCGAGGATGGACTTGTCCAGGTACATCGAGGAGACACGGAAGGACGCCTCGGCCGTGGCGGCGGGGACGCCGAGGAGGACCGCCTGCCCGTGCCGGTCGAGCAGGTCGACGGCCTCGCGGACGAGTTCGGTCCGTCCGACGCACTCGAAGGCGTGGTCCGCGCCCGTGGGCAGGATGTCCCGGACGCCGTCCGTCGACGGCAGGAAGTGCGTGGCCCCGAAGCGGCGGGCCACCGCCTCCTTCGCCGGGTTGGCGTCCACCGCGACGATGCTGAGGGCGCCCGCGAGCCGCGCCCCCTGGATGACGTTGAGCCCGATCCCGCCGGTGCCGATGACGAGCACGCTGTCCCCGCGGTCGACACGCGCCCGGTTCAGCACGGCGCCCACGCCGGTGAGCACCCCGCACCCGATGAGCGCGGCGGAGGTCAGCGGCACGTCCGCGGGGATCCGCACCGCCTGGACGGCCTTGACCACGGTCCGTTCGGCGAAGACCGAGGTGGCCGCGAACTGGTGCACCGGCCGCCCGCCGCGCGTGAACGGCCGCTCCGGGCGCCCGATCGCCGTGCGGCACATGGTGGGCCGTCCCCGGTCGCAGTCCGCGCAGGCACCGCAGTTGGCGAGGGTGGACAGGGCCACGTGGTCGCCGGGCCGCACATGGCGGACGCCCGCGCCGACCGCCTCCACGACGCCCGCGCCCTCGTGCCCGAGTACCACCGGCACCGGGAACGGGATGGTCCCGTCCACCACCGACAGATCGCTGTGGCAGAGCCCGGCCGCCGCGACCGCGACCCCCACCTCGCCGGGTCCCGGTTCCCGTACCTCCAGGTCGTCCACGACCCGGGTCCGCTCGCCGTCGAACACCACACCCCGCATCACACCGGCTCCCCTCCGCGCTCCGCCCGTCCCCGGGGCTCCTTCGGCAGGCCGAGCACCCGCTCGGCGATGATCGTGCGCTGGATCTCGTCCGAGCCGCCGTAGATCGTGTCGGCCCGGCTGAACAGGAACAGGTGCTGTGCCGCGGCCAGTTCGTAGGGCCGGTCGGCCGACCAGCCGGCGGGTCCGACGGCGGCGGCGCTGCCGCGCACCTGGACGGCCAGTTCGCCGAGCCGCTGGTGCCAGCGGCCCCACAGCAGCTTGGCCACGCTCGGCGCGCCCCGCTCGGCGGCGTCCGCACCGCCCAGGGTGCGCAGGGCGTTCCAGCGCATGACGCGCAGTTCGGCCCACTGGCGCACCAGCCGGTCGCGCAGGACGGGATCGTCGGCCGCGCCCGTGGCGACGGCCTCCGCGATCACCTCGTCCAGCTCCCGGGCGAAGCCGATCTGCTGGGCCAGCGTCGACACGCCCCGCTCGAAGCCGAGCAGGCTCATCGCCACCCGCCAGCCGTTCCCCGCGCCGCCGACGACGTGCCCGGCGCGGGCCAGGGCCCCGTCGAAGAACACCTCGTTGAAGTCGCTCGTGCCGGTGAGCTGGCGGATCGGGCGGATCTCGACGCGGCCCGGCTGGTCCATCGGGAGGAGCAGCAGGGACAGCCCGTGGTGCCGCACGAAGTCCGGCTCGGTACGGGCCAGGACGAAGCACCAGTGCGCCTCGTGGGCGAGCGAGGTCCAGATCTTCTGCCCGCGGACGCGGTACGTGTCCCCCTCCCGTACGGCGGTGGTGCGCACGCCGGCCAGGTCGGAGCCCGCGCCGGGCTCGCTGTAGCCCTGGCACCACAGTTCCTCGCCGCGTGCGACGGCGGGCAGGAAGCGGGCCTTCTGCTCGGGGGTGCCGTGGGCGATGAGGGTGGGGGCGAGCAGGTTCTCGCCGATGTGACCGCTGCGGGCGGGCGCGCCCGCGCGGGCGTACTCCTCGGCCCAGACGACCTGTTGGGTCAGGGACGCGGTCCGGTTGCCGTAGCCGTCCTCGCGCCAGCCGAGGCCGATCCAGCCGGCCCGTCCGAGCTCCCGCTCCCAGGCACCCCGCGCACGCGCACACGCGTGCCCGCCGTCACGCGCGGGTTCGCCGTCACGCGCGTGCCCGCCGTCACGCGCGTGCTCGCCGTCACCCGCGTGCTCGCCGTCACCCGCGTGCTCGCCCGGAAGATTAGCCGCGAGCCAGTCCCGCGCCTCCCGCCGGAACTCCTCGTCCTCGGGTCCGAATCCGAAGTCCACGCTCACCACGTCCCGCGCGCGGGTCGCGCCGCCCGGCCGCCGGTCACCAGGCCGCTACCCATGGGACTGCCGTTTCGCTGCCGCCGCGCGCGCCATCTCCGTCACCCGTTCCAGCAGCGGCATCGGATCGGTGCCGACCGTCCCGGGCAGGAAGTCGGCGATCCGCTCCGGCGTCCAGGGGCCCTCGGCGTAGCCCGCGCGCAGCTCACGCGGCTGCGCCCACACGGCGATCTTGGGCCCGGCCACCGTGTAGACCTGCCCGGTGATGCCCTCCCCGCGCGCGCGGTCGGAGAGCAGATAGACCACCAGGGCGGCCACGTCCTCCGGTTCGCCGATCTCGGCGAGGTCCATCGGGACCTTCGCCGACATCCGGGTACGGGCGACGGGCGCGACCGCGTTAGCCGTCACCCCGTACTTGTGCATGCCCAGCGCCGCGCTGCGCACCAGGGAGATGATCCCGCCCTTGGCGGCGCTGTAGTTGGCCTGGGAGACGGACCCCTGGTGGTTGCCGCTGGTGAAGCCGATCAGGGTGCCGGTGCGCTGCTCGCGCATGACGGCACTGGCCGCGCGGAAGACGGTGAAGGTGCCCTTGAGGTGGGTGGCGACGACCGCGTCCCACTCCTCCTCGGTCATGTTGAACAGCATCCGCTCGCGCAGGATCCCCGCCACGCACACCACACCGTCCAGGCGCCCGTACGACATCAGCGCCGTGTCCACGACGCGCTGCCCGCCGGCCATGACGGAGATGTCGTCGGCCACCGCGACGGCGTCGCCGCCCGCCGCCTCGATCTCCTTGACGACCGTGTCGGCGACCGCGCTCGTCGGCTCGGCGCCCTCGACGGACACCCCGTGGTCGTTGACGACGACGCGGGCGCCCTCGGCCGCCGCGGCGAGCGCGACGGCGCGTCCGATCCCCCGTCCCGCCCCGGTCACGGCGACGACCTTGCCTGCCAAGAAGTTCCCCACGCCCGGCCCCTTCCCGCGGTTTCTGACGGTCCGTTAGATTCTAGAACCCGCCGGACAGCCGGAGACAAGCCCCGGGGAGGACCCATGTCAGCACCGACGACGCATCCGGCCTTCCAGGAGATCGCCGGGCGCGTGAACAACTGGGGCCGCTGGGGGGCCGACGACGAGACCGGCACCCTGAACCTGATCACCGACGCGGTGGTGCGCGAGGCCGCCGCCGGGGTCCGCACCGGGCGCCGCGTCCCGCTCGCGCTGCCGCTGCGCCAGGACGGGGTGCAGACCGGCCTGATCCCGGGGCGGGTCAATCCGCTGCACGTGATGGTGCAGATCAACCAGGAGCTGTTCGGACCCGGCACCGTGGCGTGCAGCGACGACGCCGTGACGATGGGCCTGCAGGCGGCCACCCACTGGGACGCGCTGTCCCACGTCTCCCACGCGGGCAGGCTCTACAACGGCCGCCCGGCCGGCACGGTCACGGCGCACGGCGGGGCGGAGTTCGGCGGCATCGACAAGCCGCGCCACATCGTCTCGCGCGGCGTCCTGCTCGACGTCGCCCGCGCCCGGAACACCGACCGCCTCGACGGCGGCCACGCCGTGACCCCCGAGGACCTGGACGCGGCCGAGGACCTGGCGGGCACCCGCGTGCGGCCCGGCGACATCGTCCTCGTCCGCACCGGCCAGCTCCGCGTCCTGCTCTCCGGCGACCGGGAGGCGTACGGGTATCCGTCGCCGGGCCTGTCGGTCCGTACGCCGGAGTGGTTCCACGCGCGCGACGTCGCCGCGGTCGCGAACGACACCCTCACCTTCGAGATCTTTCCGCCGGAGATCGAGGATCTGTGGCTGCCCGTGCACGCGCTCCACTTGGTCGAGATGGGGATGCTCCAGGGCCAGAACTGGAATCTCGAAGAGTTGTCCACAGCCTGTGGAGAAGAGGGGCGGTACAGCTTCCTGCTGTCAGCGATGCCGGAGCCGTTCACGGGCGGTACGGGAACCCCTGTGGCCCCGGTCGCCGTTCTCTGAGAACGGCAGCCGTCCCGAGGATCGGCTGGCGGCGCGTCACTGCTCGCCCCGAGCACGGCACCGCGCGCCGCCATCCGGCTCCGGCGTTCCCGCCCTGCTCCCTCTTGGCCCATGAGGAGCCGACGCCGAATCGCGATCCGCATTCGTCGAGGGCTCCCGTCACCGAAACCCTCGTCGTCCCCTCACGGCGAATCACTGAACACAAGCGTGATCAAACGGACACGCCACGTCAACACCCGTTCAGGCATTCATCACTTACGTCCGATTTATGACCACCGCAACGGAAGCACGGCCCGGCGCATTCCGTCACGGCTCGCGCCGCGGAAGCGGAATCCGTGCATGTATGCACGGACCGTGCACCCTCGCGCGCGCGGCCTGGTCGTATTCCGAGCCCGCCATCCGTACGGCACCGGCCGCGGCCCGGCAGGGGAACGCGGCGCCGCTACAGATCGCGCGCCGCGGCGGACGGCCGCTACACCGCCTCGCGGGCGAGACCGTCGTAGGCCGGGTACGCGGCCGCGCGTACGGCACCCGACGCGGCGCAGCGGTCCAGTTCGCACCAGATCCGCTTGCCGACGCCCTCGCGCGCCCAGCCCCAGCGGTCCGCCAGACCGTCGACGAGCTCGAGACCGCGGCCGCCCGTCTCCTCGCCCTCCGCGTGCCGGGGCATCGGCGGGCATGCGCTGGCATCCGTCACTTCCAGCCGGACCGTGCCGGCCGGCGTACCGGACGAGTCCTGCCGCACGTCGTGCAATTGCAGCCGCAGCACGGCCGGACAGCCGGTGTGCACCACCGCGTTGGTGACGAGTTCGGAGACCAGCAGGATCAGGGTCTCCGCGAGCGGCTCATCGGCCTCTATACCGGACCCGGCAAGCCGCGAACGGGCCCATCTCCGGGCGCGCCCCACCTCCGCGGGGTCGGGCCGGATCTCCAGTTGCACTTGAAGCACCTGCACCGCTCACACCATCCGAACCGGCGGACACATCGCCTCGCGCCTCACCAGGGCCACGATCACGGCCATCGCCTGCGTGGCCGGATCTGGAATCACGGAACGTGATCCCCTGAGGAAACAGCATGGTTGACGTACAGTCACCCCAACAAGCGCTTCGGGCATATTCCAGCGCGAAGGAGTACGCGTAGGGCATACTGTGCGACGCTCGCTGCGGGGAGTCGAACAGGCAGTGACGGCGAGCCGTCCTGCCCTGCCAGCGGCACGCATCGCCGACTCCGGCACCACCCGGGAGGCGGCGCCGGGAAGACCCGGCCTCGGAACCACTCGCATCTCACCCAAGGTACCCGAGCACGGCGCCGACTCCGGGCCGTGACTTCGCGGTCGACGGGCCGAACCACCGATCACGCTCCGTAACGACGGATTGCCGCGCTCCGCGACACCCTCACCGAGGCTGTCCACGCTCAGCCGGTACGGGGCCTCACGGGGCCGTCGCGGACAGCAGGTTTCCGGCCAACAGTTCCTCACTGTGCGTGACATCGCCCGTGCGGCGCGTGCGCACCCAGGCGCGCTTGAGATGCAGATGCACCTCGGAGTCCCAGGTGAAGCCCATGCCGCCGTGCACCTGGAGGCAGTCGCGCGCGCCGCGCACGGCGGCGTCGTCCGCGAGCAGCCGGGCCGCCGCGGCGTCCAGCGGATCGGCGGTCACGGCGGCCGCGTAGACCGCCGCGCGCGCCGTCTCCACCCGCACCAGCATCTCCGCGCACAGGTGCTTGACCGCCTGGAAGGCCCCGATCGGCCGCCCGAACTGCTCGCGTGCCCGGGCGTGTTGCACCGCCAGTTCACAGGTTCGGGCGGCACCGCCCAGTTGTTCGGCCGCGGTGAGCAGCACGACGACCGGATCGGCCGGACCAGCGGGAACGGCCCGAGCGGGAGGGGTACTGCGGTGCAGCGGGGTCAGCGGGTCCACCGACTCCAGGGGCACCGGCCCGGCAACGGCCCCCGCTCCCCGTACGGCGTCCGCCGCGTCCAGGCCCCGTACCGCGTCCGCCGCGTCCAGCTCCCGTACGAGGTCCGCCGCGTCCAGCTCCCGCACGACGTCCGCCTCCTCCAGCCCCCGCACGACGTCCGCCTCCTCCAGCCCCCGCACGACGTCCGCCTCCTCCAGCCACTCCACCAGGCCCCCGTACGCGGCCGTCACCACGGTCTCGCCGGTGGCCGCGCCCGGGATCTCGCCGGCCGCGAGGTGGGTGGCGACCAGCGGGCCCGGCAGCAGGACGCGGCCCGCCTCCTCGAAGGCGAGCACCGCCTCGGGGAGGCCGAGTCCCACGCCGCCGTCGGCCTCGGGCAGCCGGAGCGCGAAGAGGCCCGCCTCGCCCAGCGTCCGCCACAGGGTCCGGTCGAGACCGCCGTGGTCGACGGCCCGCCGCAGCGCCGCCCGGTCGAACCGCGCCTCGAACAGCTCCCGTGTCCCCCGCCGCAAGGCGCGCTGGTCGTCCGTCAGTTGAAAGCGCATGGGCTCAGGGCTCCCCCGGTCACTTCGGTTCCTTCGGTTCCTTCGGCAGGCCCAGGATCCGTTCGGCGACGATGTTCCGCTGGATCTGCGAGGTGCCGGCCGCGATGGTGTACGCCAGCGCCGACAGCCGGCCGGCCGTCCACTCGTGGCGCAGGTCGAGGGCGCCGGTGCCGAGCACCTCGGCCGCCGCCTCGTACAGCTCCTGGCGGGCGTGCGAGTAGCGGAGCTTGAAGACGGAGCCGCCGGCGCCGGGCACCGGGCCCGGCCCGCGCCGGGTGCCCGCCGTCTCGCTCACGTTCCACTGGATCAGCCGCCACAGCGCGCGGAACTCGGCGTTCAGGCGGCCGAGGCGGCGGCGCAGGGCGGGGTCGTCCCAGATGCCGTCCTCGCGCGCGCGGGCGGCCAGTTCGCCGAGGAGTCTGCGGCAGGCGACCACCTCGCCCGCGAAGGCGGTGCCGCGCTCGAAGGACAGCGTCACCATGCTCACCCGCCAGCCGTCGTTCTCGGCGCCGACCCGGTGCGCGACGGGGACCCGCACCTCGTCGAGGAAGACCTCGGCGAACTCGGCGGAGCCCGCGAGGGTGCGCAGCGGCCGTACGGTGACGCCCGGGGTGTCCATGCGCAGGGCGAGCCAGGAGATGCCGCGGTGCTTCGGGGCCGCGGGGTCCGTGCGCACGAGGAGTTCGCACCAGTCGGCCACCTCCGCGTGGGAGGTCCAGATCTTGGACCCGCTCACCACGTAGTCGTCGCCGTCGCGCCACGCGCGCGTGCGCAGCGCCGCGAGGTCGGAGCCCGCTTCCGGTTCGGAGAACCCCTGGCACCAGACCTCCTCGCCGCGCAGCACGGGCGGCAGCCAGCGGGCCCGCTGCCCGGCGGTCCCCTCGGCCGCGATGGTCGGCCCGGCGTGCAGCAGCCCGACGAAACCCGCCCCCACATAGGGCGCGCCCGCCCGCTCCGTCTCCTCCAGGAAGATCAGGTGCTGGGCGGCGGGGGCGCCCCGGCCGCCCGCGTCGACGGGCCAGTGCAGCCCCGCGTACCCGGCGTCGTACAGCGTCCGCTGCCAGCCGAGGTCGTACGCGCGCCGTCCCGGCCAGTCGTTTGGCGGCGGCTTCGGGGGCAGTCCGGGGAGCACGTCCGCGAGCCACTTGCGCAGCCCGGCCCGGAACTCCGCCTCCTCGGAGGTGTCCGCGAGGTCCATCACCCGGTACGTACGGTGCCGGCGCGGTCATCGAGGTCCAGGCCCAGCATGCGGATGGCGTTGCCGCGCATCAGCTTGTGGACGGTCTCGTCGTCCAGGCCCCGCACATGGTCGAGGGCGACCTCCTTGGTGTGCGGGAAGGTCGAGTCGACGTGCGGGTAGTCGGTCTCGAAGGTGGCGTTGTCGCGGCCTACGACGTCCAGGGACGCCACCCCGTGCTTGTCCCGGAAGAAACAGCAGAAGATCTGCCGGTAGTAGTACGTCGACGGCGGCTCGGGGATCAGGTCGCGGACGCCGCCCCAGGCGCGGTGCTCCTCCCAGACGTCGTCGGCGCGCTCCAGGGCGTACGGGATCCACCCCATCTGGCCCTCCGAGTACGCCAGTTTCAGCCGCGGGAACCGCACCAGGACACCGGAGAAGAGGAAGTCCATCATCGACGCCATGGCGTTGTTGAAGCTCAGTGACGCCTGGACGGCGGGCGGCGCGTCCGGGGACGCGGCGGGCATCTGGGAGCTGGACCCGATGTGCATGTTCACGACCGTGCCGGTCTCCTCGCACACGGCGAAGAAGGGGTCCCAGTACCCGGAGTGGATCGAGGGCAGCCCCAGGTAGGTCGGGATCTCGGAGAAGGTGACCGCCCTGACGCCGCGCGCCGCGTTCCGGCGGATCTCGGCGACCGCGAGGTCGATGTCCCAGAGCGGGATCAGGCACAGCGGGATCAGCCGGCCGCCGCTGTCGCCGCACCACTCCTCGACCATCCAGTCGTTGTACGCCCGCACGCACGCCAGCGCGACCTCCTTGTCGTGCGCCTCGGCGAAGGTCTGCCCGCAGAAGCGCGGGAAGGTGGGGAAGCACAGGCTCGCCTCGACGTGGTTGAGGTCCATGTCGGCGAGGCGTTCCCTGGGGTCCCAGCAGCCCCGGCGCATCTCCGCGCGGGTGATCCCCTCGAGCGTCATCTCGTCCCGGTCGAAGCCGACGGCGGCGATGTTCCGCTTGTACGGGAACTTCAGGTCCTCGTAGACCCACCAGTCGGTGGGCGGCCCGTCCGGGTCCATGGTGATCCGGTACTTGCCGCCGACGTAGGCGAGTTCGCCGATCCCGGCGGTGAGCGGTTTGGGCCCGCGGTCCCGGTACTTCCGCGGCAGCCAGGTCTCGAAGAGGTGCTCGGGCTCGATCACATGGTCGTCGACGCTGACGATCCGCGGCAGTTCCGTCATGGGGACCTCCACCGTGAGGGCTGATCCGGTGCTCCCGCACCGCTGTATCTGATGACCCGTCAGATTGTCTGCCTTGCAGGCTAGCCCCGCACCCCTGGACCGACAAGGCGGTGCGCCCTACGCTCTGCGCACCATCTGACATGCCGTCAGCTCAAGTCGCCGCGGGCCGTAGCGGCCGAGGGGAGCGCCCGTGAACGAGACCGCAGAGACCGCCGGGACCGCGCACGCCCTGGCCGCCTCCCGCACCCTCTGGGAGCTCGTGACCCGCCGCGCCCGCCGCACCCCCGACCGGCCCGTCCTCCTCCAGGGCGGGCGCTCCCTCACCTTCGGCGCGCTGCACGACCGCGCCGAACGGGTCGCGGCGGGCCTGTACGCCATGGGGGTGCGCCCCGGCACGGTGGTCGCCTGGCAGCTGCCCACCCGGATCGAGACGGCGCTGCTGTCCTTCGCGCTGGCCCGGCTCGGCGCCGTGCAGTCGCCGGTGATCCCCTTCTACCGGGACCGCGAGGTCGGCTTCGCGCTGCGCGCCTCGGCGGCCGAGTTCTTCGCCGTACCAGGTGAGTGGCGCGGCTTCGACCACACGGCGATGGCGCGGCGGCTCGGCGCGAAGGGCGTCTTCGAGGCGTACGACGTCCTGCCGGACGGGGACCCGGCCACGCTGCCGGACCCGCCCGCCGACGGGGGCGCCGTGCGCTGGATCTACTGGACCTCCGGCACGACGTCCGATCCGAAGGGCGTGCTGCACACCGACCGTTCGCTGATCGCGGGCGGCTCCTGCCTGGCGCACGCGCTGCGCCTGTCGGCCGCCGACGTCGGTTCCATGGCCTTCCCGTACGCGCACATCGCCGGGCCCGACTACACGGTGATGCTGCTGCTGTACGGGTTCCCGGCGGTGATGTTCGAGCACTTCGCGATGGAGGACGCCCTGGCCGACTACCGCAGACACGGGGTGACGGTGGCCGGCGGCTCCACGGCCTTCTACTCCCTGTTCCTGGCCGAGCAGCGCAAGCGGCCGGGCGAGCCGGTCGTCCCCACGCTGCGGCTGCTGGCCGGCGGCGGCGCCCCGAAACCGCCCGCGCTCTACCACGACGTCGTCCGCGAGATGGGCGTCCAGCTCACCCACGGGTACGGGATGACCGAGGTGCCGATGATCACCATGGGCTCCCCCGACGACACCGCCGAGAACCTGGCGACGACGGAGGGGCGGCCGCCCGACGGCATGACCATCCGGATCGTGGACGGCGAGGTGCGGCTGCGCGGCGAGGCCGTCTGCCAGGGCTATCTGGACCCGGCGCAGAGCGCCGAGGCGTTCGACGAGGACGGCTTCCTGCGCACCGGCGACCTCGGACACCTCACCGGCAGCGGCCACCTGGTGCTGACCGGCCGCCGCAAGGACGTCATCATCCGCAAGGGCGAGAACATCTCGGCCAAGGAGATCGAGGACCTGCTGCACCGGCACCCGGACGTCGGCGACGTCGCCGTCATCGGACTGCCGGACGCCGAGCGCGGGGAACGGGTCTGCGCGGTGGTCGAACGGCCGCCGGACGGCGGGGAGCTGACGCTGCCCGCGGTCACCTCGTACCTGCGCGCGCAGGGGCTGTCCGTGCACAAGCTGCCGGAGCAACTGGAGGTGGTGGACGCCCTGCCGCGCAACGAGACGCTGCGCAAGGTGCTCAAGTACCGGCTGCGGGAGCGGTACGGGTGACGGGCCTCCACGGCCGGTGCTCAGCGGGTCGGTGTCACTCCGGCACCGTGAAGTAGCGGGCGAAGGCGTTCACGATCTCCGCCTCGCCGATCCGGCCGTCGGCGTCGGCGTCGAGCGCGCCGGCCGCGAACGCCGCGACCTCCTCGGTGGCGCCCAGCGCCCGCAGTACGCGTACGGTCTCGTCGACCGTGGCCGAGCCGTCCCCGTCGGTGTCCGCCACCGCGAGCGTCGCGTGCAGGAAGGGGCGGGCGATCTCCGCGAAGCGCTCGGGGTTGTCGCGCAGCCGCTTCACCGCGCCGCCGACGAACTCGCCCCGCGTGATGCGCTGGTCGCCGTCCCGGTCCGCGATCCCGGCCATGCCCTGCCAGAACGCCTCGGCACCGCTGTACAGGGCCTGGCCCTTGTCCGACCTGGCCGCCGTGTCGAACGCGGCGAGGACCGCCTTGGCGGCCGCGTTGAAGTCCGCCCGGTCGATGTATCCGTTGCCGTCCTGGTCGAAGGTGGCGAACCGGGCGGCGATCCGCCGTTCGTACTCGGTGCTGATCATCGTGTTCGGACCGCCTTACATCTCAGCCGGACTCACAGCCGGACTGCCGGTTTGCCTGGCAGGGAGCGTACGACGCGGGTGCCCCGACAGGCAGGGAAAACGACGCTTGTACCAAGACCGCGGGAATTCCGGGACAACTGTGTGGCATCGCCACCCACTTGATGTGATCAGAGTCACTGGGACGATGTGGCCGGCGTCACGCCGAGAGGGGCCGCGAGTCCTCGTCCAGGGCGGCGTCGAGGTCCTGGTAGACGTCGAAGAGGCGGCGCACCCCGAGGGCGGCCAGCACCCGGTTGACGTGCGAGCCGTCGACGGCGCCCTGCGCGGGCAGGATCAGCCGCAGCCGGCCCCCGCAGGAGTGCATGAGACGGCGGGATGCGATCAGCACGCCGACCCCGCTGGAATCGCAGAAGAGCACGTCGGAGAGGTCGAGGACCAGGCTGTGGCGGCCGTCCGCCACCGCGTCGTGCACCCCCTGGCGCACCACCGGCGACGTCATCAGGTCCATTTCGCCCGTCACCTGGAGCACGGCCCACTCGCCGTGCTCCCCGTCGGTCACTTTGAGCGTCACCGCCATGCCTCTCGTCGCCGCCCGCCGGCCCGCCCTTCGCAACCGGAAGCAGTCCGTACGTTTCTTTCAGCGCGGCTGCCCAGGCGGTCGTCCCATGAAACACCGCCCCGCGCCCGAACGCACGGGGTGGACGGTCCCTTTCCGGCTGCTGAGCGGTGATACACCGCACACCGTCCGTCACCCGCAGGGCCTTACCATCCGTCTCCTGTCGGGGGGCGCACATTGCGGTAAAGGGGCGTGCGCTCTTAGACGTGCCGACTACATTCGAGACAGTGGTGCACAGAGGCTGGACACCTGGGCACACGTCGACACGGAACAGGCACCGGGCACGGACAGGGGTGAGGTGGCCGCATGGCGAGCAACGACGCACCGCCTCGCTGGGACCGCAAGATGCAGCAGCGGCTGGCCCGCGGCGAGGCCGCCGCGCTCGGCGAGCTCTACGACCGGTTCGCCTCGCTCGTGCACGGCCTCGCCCACCGCGTCGTCGGCGACGAACGGTCCGCCGACTCCATCACGCGCGAGGTCTTCACCCACGTCTGGGAGCACCCGGAGACGTACGACCCCAAGCAGGGACCGCTCCGCTCCTGGCTGGCCACGCTGACGCACCGGCTCGCCGTGCAGCGGCTGCGCGCCACCGAGACCGCGGCGCTCGGCGACGGCGGCGGCACGGCAGAGGACCTGGAGCACAAGGTGCGCCGCGCCTCGGTGGCCGCCCGCGCCGACTACATCGTCACCTCGATGCCCACCCCGCTGCGGGCCGCCCTGGAGCGCGCCTACTTCCAGCGCCGCGACTACCGGCAGACCGCCGCGGACCTCGGCATCACCGAGGACGAGTCCCGCCGCCGGCTCCGCCTCGGCCTCCAACTGCTGGCCACCGCCCACGACGTCGGCCCCGCCGGGGCGCCGCCCGGCCACGGGGGTGCCCCTTGAACGCACAGCCGGACCACCCCGACCGCCCGGAACGTTTCGGCTCCTTCGGCGCGCACGATCCGTACGATCCGTACGGGCCGCACAGCCGGTACGGCAGCGGTGGCGCCGCCGGTGGTGGCGGCGGTCCCGGCAGGCCCCCGGGTCCCGGCAAGGGTGATCCCGCCGGGGAGCCCGGCCCCCGTATACCCCCGCCCCGGTCCTCCGTCGAGGACACCGGGCGCTCGCTGCCGCGGCTCGGCACCGGACGGCCCGGACCCCCGCCGCCCCCGGCCACCCCTCCCGTCCTGGCGCACCGGGTGCTGAAGTCGCTGCTGGGCGCCTGGGCGCTGGCCGCCTGCTCGGCGGAGGAGGCGGCGGCCGTCGAGGACCACCTCGGGGGCTGCGGCCCGTGCGCGGACGAGGCGCGGCGGCTGCGCGAGGCGGTCGGCCTGCTGCACCCCGCGGAGAGCCTCGACCTCGACCCGGCGCTGCGCACCCGCGTCCTGGAGAGCTGCCTGGAGCGGCGCCCGCCGCGCATCCCGGTGCCGGAGTGGGCGGCCCCGTACGACGCCGAGGCCGCGCGCCTCGACGCCCTGTTGCAGGACATCGGCGAGGCCGACTGGCACGCGCCGGTCCGGCTGCGCTGGTTCGCGGACGACGCGCCCGCCGTGCGCCGCACGACCGTCGCCGGTGTCATCGCACATCTGCTCAGCGTCGACGGCCTGGTGGCCGTGGCGCTCGGTCTGGAGGACCCGCTCGGCGCGGCCCGCCCCGGTGAGGCGAATCCCACCGGGCGCACGGAGGCGTACTGGAAGGCATCGGACCAGCCGCCCACCCGGTCGCTGCGCGGCCCGTGGCGGGAGCAGAGCCACGACCTGGTGCGCACCGTGTCCTTCGCGGGCGGCGGCCGGGGCGGCATGGCGGTGCCGTACGGCGCGTTCACGCTGCCGCTGCGCGACGCGATGCTGGACCGCGCCTTCGAGTGCTGGGTGCACGCGGACGACATCGCGGAGGCCGTGGACTACCCGTACCAGCCGCCGGCGCCGCGGCATCTGCACCGCATGATCGACCTGGCGGCGCGGCTGCTGCCCGTGGCGCTGGCCGAACGGCGGCGCGCGGGGCGGGCGGACGCGGCGGCGCCGCGCCATCTCGTCGCGGCGGGCTCGCCGGGGCGCAGTCTGCGGCTGGAGATCGAGGGCTCCGGCGGCGGGGAGTGGCTGATCCCGCTCGACTCCCCGGCCGCGCTCGCCACGGCGGACCGCGAGGTCGCGCATGTCGCCCTGGACGGCGTGGAGTTCTGCCGGCTGGCGGCGGGCCACGTGGCGCCGGAGGACGCGGCCGCCGGACAGGACGGCGACCGCGCGGCGATCAAGGACGTACTGTTCGCCGCGGCGTCACTGAGCCGGATGTAGCGACCGCCGGCCGGTGGGCTGCCAGGCAGTCGTGGGGCTACGGGAAGACGACCGTGCGGCGGCCGTTCAGCAGGATGCGGCGCTCGGCGTGCCACTTCACCGCGCGGGCCAGCGCCTGGCACTCCACGTCGCGGCCGATGGCGACGAGCTGGTCCGGGGTCACGCCGTGGCCGACGCGCTCGACCTCCTGCTCGATGATCGGGCCCTCGTCGAGGTCGGCGGTGACGTAGTGCGCGGTGGCGCCGATGAGCTTCACCCCGCGCGCGTGGGCCTGGTGGTAGGGCTTGGCGCCCTTGAAGCTCGGCAGGAAGGAGTGGTGGATGTTGATGATCCGGCCGCTGAGCTGCTTGCACAGGTCGTCCGAGAGCACCTGCATGTAGCGGGCGAGGACGACGAGCTCCACGTTCTCCCCGCGCACCAGCTCCAGGACCTGCGCCTCGGCCTCGGCCTTGGTGTCCTTGGTCACCGGAATGTGGTGGAAGGGAATGTCGTACGACGCCACGAGCTCGGCGAAGTCCGTGTGGTTGGACACCACTGCGGCGATCTCGACGGGCAGGGCGCCGGTCCGCGCGCGGAAGAGCAGGTCGTTCAGGCAGTGGCCGAACTTGCTGACCATGAGGACGACGCGCATCCGCTCCTCGGCCCGGTGGATCTGCCAGTCCATCTGGAAGGAGTCGCCGACCGCCGCGAAGCTGGCGCGCAGCTTCTCCACCGTCACCGGGGCCTCCGCCGAGAAGTGCACGCGCATGAAGAACAGGCCCGTGTCGTGGTCGCCGAACTGCTGACTGTCCTCGATGTTGCAGCCGGTCATGAAGAGGTAGCTCGACACGGCGTGCACGATGCCCTGCTTGTCGGGGCAGGACAGCGTCAGGACGTACTGGTCGGCGGGCACCGCGGCGGCGCGGACGGGCTGCTCGTTCATGCCGCACAGGGTCCCACACGGGCCGCCGCGGTGGTCAATCCGTCCACAGTGCGGCGTGCGCCCCCGCCGTGCGCCCCGTGCCCCGGCCGCCCGCCCCCGGCCGCCCCGGGCCACGGGCCCGGCACCCGGGCGTCAGGCGGACCGCGTCATGATGTTCAGCACCTCGAGCGTGCGGGGCGGCGTGTCCGGGTCCTCGCCGTCGCTCGCGGCCATCCGCAGGTGCGCGTCCCGGGCGGCCCGTACCGCCTCGGGCCACCCGTGGTGGTCGAGATAGGCGGAGACGGGGGCGTCGGGGCCGACCTGGTGCATGATCCGCAGCACCCGCAGCACGGCGGTGTCGACGAGCGCCGCCTCCTGCGAGTCGCGGAAGATCGTGCCGACGTATTTCTCGGCCGACCAGTTGTCCAGCCAGGTGTCCTCGACCAGGCGGTACACGGCGTCGGTGACGTCCCCGTAGCCGTCCACGCCCGCGAGCCAGACGTCCCGCTGGAAGACGGGGTCGGAAAGCATGTGCAGCGCGGAGCGCACATTGCTGCGCCAGCGCCACCACGGCATGTCGTTCAGTGGCATGACGCCCATGGTGGATGAGCGGCGCCCGCGACGGGAAGAGTTCTCCGAACCTTGCACGGTCACCGATCGTACGTTCCGCCGCGGAAGCGGATCACCGCCCCCCGCAATTCACCTTCACGTCACCCCACGTTGACCGCCGGTCACTCCGGGGTTGGCGATGTGGCGGAAACGTGTGTGCTTATGACCGGCAGGCGACGCACCCGCACCTCCACCCCCCTCCGTTCCCGCCCGCTCAAGGCCGCGCTGCTGGCCGCGTGCGCGCTGACGGCGTGTGCGTCGTCGGCCGTCGGCTGTGGAGTCGTCCCCGGGGTCACAGGGGGATCCGGGGACGACCCCATCACCGTCATGACCTGGGCGCCCGACAACACGGCCGCGACCAACAAGCCCGGCATGCCCGCCATGGCCCAGGCGTACGCCCGCTGGGTGAACGCCAAGGGCGGCATCAACGGCCACGAGCTCAAGGTCCTCACCTGCAACGACCACAACAACTCGCAGGACGCCGCGAAGTGCGCACGGCGCGCGGTCAACGAGAACGTCGTCGCCGTCGTCGGCTCCTACAGCCAGTACGGCAGCTCCTTCCTCACCCCGCTGCAAGCGTCCGGCATCCCGTACATCGGCGGGTACGGGCTGACCGACGACGAGTTCAAGAGCCCGCTCTCCTACCCGGTGAACGGCGGGCAGCCCGCGCTGCTGGCCGGCCTCGGCGAGGAGCTGGCCAAGAACTGCGGCGGCGTCTCCCTGGTGCGGCCCGACACCATCGCCGGCGACGAGCTGCCGCTGCTGATCGACACCGGCCTGGAGAAGGGCGGGCACGACCCCGCCGCCGACGTACGGGCCCCCGACGACGCCACCGGGTACTCCGGGCAGGCCAAGCAGGCCCTGGAGCGGGCGAGCGCCGACAGCACGGCGAAGGGCTGCGTGGTCGCCGCGCTCGGCGACCGTACGGACGCGTTCATGGACTCCTTCCGGCACGACCGCGAGGACTACCCGTCGGTGCGGGCCGCCTCGGTGCTCGGCAGCGTCGACCAGACGGTGATCGACACCACCGGCGGCAAGTCGGGCCCGTACGAGGAGGCGTACGTCACGGGCTGGTACCCGGCGGCGAGCGACGACCGCTGGGACCCGATGAAGAAGGTGATCAAGCAGCAGGCCTTCGGGGACAACCGGATCGATCCGGCGGACGCGGGCGTGCAGACCACCTGGATCGCGTACGGCGTGCTGAAGCAGGTCGTCGAGTCCCTCGGGGACGGCGAGGTGACCGCGCAGAGCATCCGGCGGGCGCTGGACGACGGACTCAAGGTCAGGACCGGCGGGCTCACGCCCGCGCTGAGCTGGCAGTTCGAGGACCTGATCGCGGCCGTCGACTTCCCGCGCCTGGTCAACGCCCACGTCACGTACCAGGTGGTGCGGGACGGGCAGCTCGTGCCCGCGCGCAACGGCTTCGTCGACGTGAAGAAGATCCTGGAGAGCGCGTCGTCCAGCGCGCTGCGCTGAACGACGCCTCCGGCGCGGGCCGCCGCCCGTCAGAGCTGGGTCGGCTGACGCTCCGTCAGCCCGTAGCTCGACGCGATGGAGTTCCAGAGCTTCGCGGCCTCGGTCTTCTGCGCGCTCGCGGTGCCGCTGGCCTTGTTGCCCGCCTGCGTCTGCCCCGTCGTACGGGCCTGGCCCTTGCGGCAGCCCTTCTTGCCCGCGGCCTGGTCGGCCCAGGCGGCGTAGTGGTTGTCCGCCGAGGCGGACGCCTGCCAGGCCTTGGTCAGGGCGGTGGTCAGCTCGGCGTGGTTCGGAAGCTTGCCGACCTGGAGCTTCGACAGCCGGGTGACCAGCTCGCCTCGCTGCTTGGCGGCGTCGCGGAGATCCGTGGCCGCCTGGTCCAGCTCCTTGCACGCCTTGACGTTCGCGACGGCCTTGATCACCGAGTCACGGCTGCTGTTGCTGTCCGCGAGGAGCTGGTCGAGCGCGACGGCCTGCTCCTTCACCGGGTCGGCCGACGCGGACGGTGATCCCTCGGTGGCGGGCGCCGTCGCCGAGACCGTCCTGCTGTCGTCGTCACCGCCGTCGTCGCCCGAACCGCTGCTGAGCAGCGCACCGGCGCCGAGGCCGAGCACCGCGATGCCCACGCCGAGAGCGGCGAGCAGCGGCACGCGCGAGCCGGTACGGCCGCCGCGTCCGCCGCCGGAGCCGCCGCGCCGTGCGGCGGCCCGCCCGCCCGGCGCCCCCGGGCCCTGCGGCGGCCCCGCCTGGGGCGCGCCCGCCGGACGCGGCGCGTCGAACTTCGGCAGCTGCTGGGTGGAGGCGGGCCCCTCCTGCTCGCTGCGGAAGAGGTTGTCGAACTCGGCGGGCGGCTGGCGGTCCTCGGGCCCTCCGGGACGGATCCCGTACGACGGGGCGGCCGGTTCCGCGGGAACGGGGGCGATGTACTGCGTGGCCTGGGCGTCGGGGTCCGCGGTGGGCGGCAGCGGTCCCGCCCCGCCGTGCGGTGCGCGGCCCAGGTACTGCGCGGCGTCGGCGGGCACCTCGGGCGGCAGCGCGCCCGGACCCACCGGGGGTATGTACTGCGTGGCGCCCTCGTCCGGGGCCGCGGCCACCGGAGGTATGTACTGCGTCGCGCCGTCGTCGTGGGCCGGGACGGGCGGGATGTACTGGGTCGCGCCTTCGTCTGCGGGCGCGACGGGCGGCAGCGGCGCCGAGGAGTGCGCGGCGTGCTGCGGCGGCAGGGCGCCGGGGTGGCCGCCCGTGGTCCCGTACGAGGCCGGGGGCGCGCCCTCCGGGGGCAGCGCGGCCGACGTGGTGCCCGTCCAGCCCTGCGCGGCGTGGTCGCCCGCGTGCGGGTGCCGGGGCGCGGCGGACGCGTCCCAGCCGCCCGGTCTCTCGGGGGTGCCCCAGTCCGGGGCCGGGGCGGACCCGGACCTGGACGCCTCCGGCATCTCCCAGGTCTGGGTCTGCGGGGCGTTGCCGTCGGCGGCGGGCGCGCTCCAGCCCTGTCCCGGACCGTGTCCGGTCCCGTGGTCCTGCTGCTGGGGCGCCGACGGGGCGGGGCCCCACTGCTGCCCCCAGGACCGACCGCCGGCCGGTGCCGCCCGGTCGCCGGTCATCCCCGGCAGCAGGGGCTCACCGCCGTCGGAGGGCAGCACGATGCCTTCGCGCGCTTGCCGCGCCGAGGGCTCCTCGCCCTGTCCACTCTGCGTCACCGGGGCTCCTACGATTGGGGGACCTTCGGAATCGTCGGCTCACGCTACCGGGTCCCCACAACCCGATGCCACGCAGCACAGGGCATGACCTCCTACCCCTGTGACCGGGGTAACGAAACCGCCCCTCCGTACGCTGTATTTGACTCCTTTCCCACCAAGTGCGCCTCTTTGCGCCCCGTTCAGGCCATAAAGAGGCATCCGTTCACCTCACGCACACCATTTTTACGTGCGCGGTTTCCCAACTCCCTTGGTCAGGCAGCTGCCTGGAGTTCGAGGCGGGCCCCGAACTCCCGCACCACCGGCTCCTCGCGGTAGGGCTCCAGGCGCTGCTGGAAGTCGTCGAGGTACTCGGCGCCGCGGTTGGAGCGCAGGGTGCCGAGCAACTCCACGGCGCGCAGGCCCGTATGGCAGGCCTCCTCGACCTCGCGCCGCTGCACCTGCGCGGTGGCGAGCAGCACGTAGCCGATCGCCCGGCGCCGCGCGCGCGACTCGGGGTGCCCGTCGAGGGCCTCCTGCGCGTACCGCGCGGCCGGTTCCGGCTGGCCGAGGTCCCGGTGGCAGTGCGCCAACTCGTCGGCCAGGTACGCCTCGTCGAAGTGCGCGATCCACACCGGGTCGTCACCGGAGGACGGGTCGGCCGACTCCAGGGCGCCGACCGCCCGCCCGGACGCGGCCTGCGCCGCCCGGGAGTCGCCCATCAGCGCGTGCCCCCTGGCCTCCGCCGCGTGGAACATCGCCTCCGCGCGCGGGGTGACCCGGCCGCGCGCGCCCTCCTGGGCCGCCCGCGCCAACTGCGCGATCTCGCGCGGGTTCCCGAGCTGCGCGGCGAGGTGGCTCATGGACGCGGCCAGTACGTAACCGCCGTAACCGCGGTCGCCGGCCGCCTGCGCGAGGCGCAGCGCCTGGATGTAGTACCGCTGGGCCAGTCCCGGCTGGCCGGTGTCGATGGCCATGTAGCCGGCGAGTTCGGTCAACCGCGAGACGGCCGAGAACAGTTCGCGTCCGACCGCCTCCCGGTAGGAGCCGGCGAGCAGCCCGGAGACCACGCTGTTGAGGTAGTGCACGACCACCGGGCGCACATGACCGCTGCCGTACTGGTGGTCGAGTTGGACCAGGGCCTGCGTCATGGCGCGTACCGCCGCCACGTCCGAGGGCCCGACCCGGGGCCCCGCCGACCGCGCGACCTGCGAGTCCGGCGACGAGATCAGCCAGTCGCGGCTGGGCTCGACGAGCGCGGAGGCGGCGACGGACGAGCCGGACAGGAAGTCCCGGCGCCCCACGTCGCTGCGCCACAGCTCGCAGACCTGCTCGATGGCGCCCAGCACGGTCGGCGAGAACTGGAGCCCGACGCCGGACGCGAGGTTCTTGCCGTTGGCCATCCCGATCTCGTCGATCGTGACCGTACGGCCGAGTTTGCGTCCCAGCGCCTCCGCGATGATGGCCGGAGCCCGGCCCCGCGGCTGCTGTCCGCGCAGCCAGCGGGCGACCGACGTTTTGTCGTAACGTAGATCAAGACCGTGTTCGGCCCCGCACATGTTGACCCGGCGGGCCAGCCCGGCGTTCGAGCAGCCCGCTTCCTGAATGAGCGCCTGCAACCGTTCGTTCGGCTGCCGCGCGACGAGCGGCCTTGCGGCCATGGCGTACCCCCTGTGGCTGTGGTGCTCTGCCCACGCACCAGATTTGTCATGTCCTCAATAGCCGAACTCCGTCCCGGGAGCACGGCCATGAAGATCGATGCCCCGCCGAGATACGGAAGATGCGAGGCATGCGAGGATTGCCGGGGTAAAGGCGATTGCCCGGGCCCCACACCTGGCTACCCACCCCCCGCTGCCATAGCCCGCGCGCGCCCCCACCCGTGCATCCATGCGCCCCAGGTGCGAAATCAGTGCTCCGCCCCCGCGCGCACGTCCCCCGTAACCCGTTGTGAACCCGGGAGTTGAGCTGATCGTGGAAGAGACCATGGCAGTCACCGAGACCGCACAGATCCCCCACCAGCGTGGGGAGGCGCTGCTGGACACCGCCGTGCGCTATGCCGAGGAGCGCCACTGGGACGTGTTCCCCGGCACCTGGCTGGAGGCCGTCGACGGCACCCAGCGCTGCTCCTGCGGTGACCCGGCGTGCACGCTGCCCGGCGCGCACCCGGCGCGCGAGGACTGGGCGACCCAGGCCACGGGCAGCGCGTCGGCCGCCCGCCGCATGTGGTCGAAACAGCCGTCGGCGTCGATCCTGCTCCCCACCGGGCGTACGTTCGACGCGATCGACGTGCCCGAGACCGCCGGTTTCCTCGCGCTCGCCCGCATGGAGCGCATGGAGCTGACGCTCGGTCCGGTGACCTGCACGCCGGACCGGCGCATGCAGTTCTTCGTGCTCCCCGGCGGCGCCGTCAAGATCCCCGACCTCATCCGGGGGCTCGGCTGGCTGCCCGCCTCCCTCGACCTGGTCGCCCTCGGCGAGGGCACGTACGTGGCGGCCCCGCCCACCCGTTACGGATCACGCGGCGCCGTGCAGTGGGCCTGCCGGCCGACCGCGGCCAACCGCTGGCTGCCGGACGCGGAGGAAGTCATCTCCCCCCTCGCCTACGCCTGTGGACGGGACGTCCGCCGCTGACGGCAGGCCCCGTATCGTGCAGACATGACGGAGGAAGCACGGAAAGAAGCAGCCGCCGTACGCGTACGGGGGCTGTGGAAACGCTTCGGTGACCAGGTAGCGGTCGCCGGTATCGATCTCGATCTGCCCGCCGGCCGGTTCATCGGCCTCGTCGGACCGAACGGAGCGGGCAAGACCACCACACTCTCCATGGTGACCGGCCTGCTCCGCCCCGACCAGGGCACCGTGGAGGTCGTCGGCCACGACGTCTGGCAGGACCCGGTGCAGGTCAAGGCCCGGATCGGCGTCCTGCCCGAGGGACTGCGCCTGTTCGAGCGGCTCTCGGGCCGCGAACTGCTCGCCTACACCGGCAGGTTGCGCGGCCTCCCGGGCGCCGAAGTGGACAAGCGGACCACCCAGCTCCTGGACGTCCTCGATCTCTCCGGCTCCCAGCACAAACTGGTCGTCGACTACTCGACGGGCATGCGCAAGAAAATCGGCCTGGCCGCGGCGCTCCTGCACAACCCGGAGATCCTGTTCCTGGACGAGCCGTTCGAGGGCGTGGACCCGGTCTCCGCGCAGACCATCCGCGGCGTACTGGAGCGCTACACCGCCTCCGGTGCCACGGTGGTCTTCTCCTCCCACGTCATGGAGCTGGTGGAGTCCCTGTGCGACTGGGTGGCCGTCCTGGCCGCGGGCCGCATCCGCGCCCACGGCCCCCTCACCGAGGTGCGCGGCGACGCCCCCTCGCTCCAGCAGGCGTTCCTGCAACTCGTCGGCGCCCAGGCCCGGACCAGCCACTCCGACCTGGACTGGCTGGGCGGCACCCCCCGATGAACACGACCACCCCCACCCTCGTACGCCTGAAGCTGTCGCTGCTGCGCAACGGCCTGCGCCAGTCCACCGGCCGGCGGGCGGCGTTCATCACCTCGGCCGTCCTGGTCCTGCTACTCGCCGCCCTCCAGCTCATCGGCCTCATCGCCCTGCGCGGCACCGCGCACGCCACCACCGTCACCCTCCTGCTGGTGGAGCTCCTGGCCCTCGGCTGGGCCGTCATGCCGCTGTTCTTCCCCAGCGGCGACGAGACGCTGGACCCCACCCGCCTGGTGATGCTCCCCCTGCGCCCCCGGCCCCTGATCCTGGCCCTGCTCACCGCCTCGCTGGTGGGCATAGGCCCCCTGTTCACCCTCTGCCTGCTGGCGGGCTCGGTGATCGCCCTGGCCCACGGCCCGGCGGCGTACGTGACCGCGGTGCTCGGCACGGCGCTCGCCCTGCTGACCTGCGTGGCCCTGGCCCGAGCCGTGGCGGCCGCCAACATCCGCCTCCTCACCAGCCGCCGCGGCCGCGACCTGGCGGTCCTGAGCGGCCTGGTCATCGCGATCGGCATCCAGCTCGTCAACTTCGGCATCCAGGCCCTGGGCACGGCAGGCGGCATCAGCCGCCTGGACCCCGTAGCGGACGCAATCAGCTGGATCCCACCCGCCACATCAATCGCGGCCGTACACAACGCATCGCAAGGCTCGTACGCCACAGCACTAGCCCAACTACTGCTCAGCGCGGCAGCGTTGGTGTCGCTTCTGACCCTCTGGTCACGCAGCCTGACGAAGCTCATGACCGCACCGGACGGCTCGACGCTCCAGGCGGCCCAACAGCCCACCCGTGCCCGCGCGTCGACGGGCCTGAGCCGCCTTCTGCCCGCCGGCCGCACCGGAACGGTCATGGAGCGCAGCCTGCGCTACGTCTGGCGGGACCCGAAGACGAAGGCGGCCTGGGTCACCTCACTCGCCATCGGCCTGATCGTCCCGGTCTTCAATGCCCTCCAGGGCACCGGCTCCCCGTACTTCGCCTGCTTCGCCGCCGGCATGCTCGGCATCCAGATGTACAACCAGTTCGGCCAGGACACCTCGGCGTTCTGGACGGTGGCGCTGACCATTTCCTCACCCCGGGACGCCTATCTGGAGCTGCGCGGCCGCGCACTGGCCCTCCTGGTCATCACGCTGCCCTACACGGCGCTCGTGACCGTCCTGACGACGGCGATGCTCGACGAGTGGCGCCGCCTGCCCGAAGTACTCGGCCTGTCGTTCGCCCTGCTGGGCGCGATGCTGGCGACGGGCGCCTGGTCCTCAGCGCGCTTCCCGTACTCGATCCCGCAGGAGGGCTACAAGAACGTGGCCCCGGGGCAGGCGGGCCTGGCCTGGATCTCCATCTTCGGCGGCATGGTCTCGGCGGCCCTGCTGTGCGCCCCCGTCCTGACCCTGACGGTCTGGCTGAACCTCGCGTCGGCCACCACCTGGCCCCTCCTCCCCCTGGGCATCGCGTACGGCGCCGCGGCCACCTTCCTGGGCCTGCGCCTGGCGGCCCCGCGCACGGCCCGCAGACTCCCGGAGATCCTGACAGCGGTGAGCAGAGGCTGAAGCACCCGCAGGCGCGAACGCGCGGAAGGGGTCAGGCGCACGCCCGACGGCCCGCACCCGCCGAACACCCGGAAGGGGCCGTGCCGGTACATCAAATGCCCGTCGCTTACGTGGTCATCAGAAAGCCCGCACCACGCACGTCCGGGACGCCGCGTAAGCGACGGGCGGATGTACCGGCACGGCCCCGGCCCACCACGGCGGGAAGGCGCTGCGACCACCGGCCGCAGGTCGAGGCACGAGGCGAGCCCCGCGAGCACCCCGCCTCACGACGACGCGAGCACCCCGTCCAGGAACGGCTCGATGGCCGTCCGCCAGGCCTCGGGCTGGTCGTAGTGCACGAGATGCCCCGCGTCGGCCACCTCCGCGTACTGCCCCCGGGGCAGCACCCGCACCATCTCCTGGGACTCGGCCCGCCCCAGCTCCCCGTCGAGCCCCCGCACCACCAGAGCCGGGCACTGCACCTGCGCCAGCTCCTCCCAGTGCGCGTCGTACACCCAGCTCTCCCGGGACTTGAGCATCTGCTCCGGCTCGAACACGGGCCGCCACCCGTCACCGGACTCGGCCATGACCTCGGCGTAGAACTCACCACGCGCCGCGCTCGGCCGCTCCACCCAGGGATCGTCCTCGCCGAACCACTTGCGGACATCGGCGAGCGTCGCGAACGGAACGGGCCAGGCCCTGAACCAGTCCTCCCACTCCCGCTGCGACGCGGCGCCTAACGCGGAGGCCCGCATGTCGCAGATGACCAGCCCCCGCACGAGATCGGGCCGCTTGGCGGCGAGCTGCCAGGCGGTCAGCGCCCCCATGGCGTGCCCGATGACGACGGCGGGCGCGAGCCCGAGCTGCTCCAGCGCGGCCTCGGCGTCCTCGACGTACGCATCACGGGTGTAGTACTCCACCGGCGGCTTGTCGCTGCGACCGTGCCCGCGCTGGTCGAGCGCCACCGCGCGGTACCGCTCGGAGAGCCAGCGGGCGGTGGACGCCCAGTGCGAGGCACGCCCCATCAGACCGTGCAGCAGAAGAACCCCGGGGCCCTGCTCACCCCCGTCCCCCACCAGGGCTTCCCGTACAGAGCCGTCGCGCACGGAACCGTCCCGCAGGGAGCCACCCTCCAGGCCCGCGTCCCGCGCCGCCCCGCGCCCGGCCGACCGGCTGTCCACCGACCCGTTCCGGACCGAACCGTTCCCGACCGCCGAGCCGTTCCCGACCGAACCGCCGCCGAGCGACCCGTTCCGGGCCGAACCGCCGCCGACCGAGCCGTTCCGGGCCGGATCGGTTTTGGGAGGATCACCGAACTCCCAGGCCGCGAGCCGTACACCGCCCGCGCCGGTCACGTCGATGCGCCGCACCATCGTCCTGGCACCCCCCAGGCTCATTAGGACCGCTCGCTCCCGCCGGTCCCCTCGTTCATACTGCCGGTCGTCCCGCTGCTCCTGCTGTCCCGCTGATAGGTCGGCACCGCTGTCCGCGGCACCGTGCTGCCTGCGCCGCACCGTAACGCCATTCGCGCCGGTCCCACAGATCCACGCCACGCACTGTTCACGCGGACCCGCGTACGCCGGTGGGTACAACGCGGGTCGTGAGGGCCCGTCACCCTCACGCTATCGAATACATATTCGAAAATGCTCCGTCCCGCACCAACACCCCTCGATCGGGTGACCCCGCTCAGGGGTTGGCCGCCGTCGCCGCGGGGAGATCTTCTGCGGGGAGCGGGCCGCTCGGGGAAACCGGTCCGCAGGGAATGACCCTGAGAGCTCGGGGCTCCGGGTCAGCACAGGGGAGGACAGGCCCCGGCGCCGCGAGGCGCCGGGGCCCTCGGCTTGTCTGTGGCACATCCTCCCGCCCCTTCCCCGGACCCGTACAGGTCCTTCAACGGCCGGTAGCACCCACCGGCCGGGTATGACATCGCTGTCGACCGACGACCGAGGGCCTCCGAGTGCCCCTCGGTCATATGCCTCACGCGACAGCGTCGCACGCGAACGGTCGCCGCGCTGCGGTTCCGCGCACTGAATCTTGGTTTCGGTGCGGCCGCTAAAGCGCCACAAACCGCTCACCCGTCACGCCAGTTGACGCCTCCGCAGGTCACCGCGGGACGGCCCCGCCGAAGTAAGCGCTCAGTAAAAGTGAGCGCGAAATCAGCGCTCGGCGGCGAACGCGGAGTCAGCGCCCGGCAACGACTCAGCGCTTGGCGACGAACACGTGCGAGGCGACGTCGGTCGTCAGCTCGGCGGCCTCGCCGCTGCTGCCCACCAGCACCCCGCCCGCCGACTCCGTGACGCTGACCACGGAACCGGGCTGCACGCCGGCCCGCCGCAGCGTGTACATGAGCTGGGCGTCCGTCTGGATCGGCTCGCCGATGCGCCGCACTACGACGGTCTTGCCCTCCGCGCCCGGGTCCAGCTCGGCCAGCGAGAGCATGCCCTCGTCGAGGAACGGGTCGGCCCCGTCCTTCTCGCCCAGCTCCTCCAGGCCCGGGATCGGATTCCCGTACGGCGACTCGGTGGGGTGGCGGAGCAGCTCCAGGACGCGGCGCTCGACCGCCTCGCTCATCACGTGCTCCCAGCGACACGCCTCGGCGTGCACCTGCTCCCACTCGAGCCCGATGACGTCGACGAGCAGGCACTCGGCGAGCCGGTGCTTGCGCATCACACGGGTGGCGAGCCGCCGGCCCTCCTCGGTCAGCTCCAGGTGCCGGTCGCTGGCGACGGCCACCAGGCCGTCGCGCTCCATCCGCGCCACCGTCTGGCTGACCGTCGGGCCGCTCTGGTCGAGCCGCTCGGCGATCCGGGCGCGCATGGGGACCACACCTTCCTCCTCCAGCTCCAGGATGGTGCGGAGATACATCTCGGTGGTGTCGATCAGTCCGGACATACGTGCCCCTCGATTGCTCTGCCGAAGGCTCGTCGGCTCTCCGGCGTGTGCGCTGGCCCTGGCTTCAATTCTGACGCATACCACTGACAACCGTGTCCCGCCGGTGCCGACGGGCGGTACCGCCTGCGCGCACGGGACCGGCGACGGCCGACGGCCGGGCCCGTACGGGAGCCGTATTGACAGGGCACTGGTCCAGACCGCAACGTGATCCGCGACACGACGAAGGCGTTGGAGCCGTCGGCGCGGCCGTGCCGTGCCGGGCCGCCGGCTCACCGGCCGGGCACCGGTGCTCCCCCCAGTATGCCGACGTGCCGCCACCGACCTCGAAAGGGTTCCGCGATGAGCGAGAGCAAGCTGGCCGGGCAGTTCTTCGACGCCGCGATCGGCCTGTTGCAGCGGGTGCGGGACGAGGGCGCCGAGTCCATCGCCGCGGCCGGTGAACTCGTCGCGGACACCGTGGCCGACGGCGGCCGGCTGTTCGCCTTCGGCGCCGGGCACTCCTCGCTCGCCGCGCAGGACGTCGTCTACCGCGCGGGCGGACTCGCCCTGATGAACCTGCTCGCCGTCCCCGGGGTCGTCGGCGTCGACGTGATGCCCGCCACGCTGGGCTCCGCGCTCGAGCGGGTCGACGGTCTCGCGGGCGCCGTCCTGGACTCCAGCCCCCTGCGCTCCGGCGATCTGCTGGTCATCATCTCGCTGTCCGGCCGCAACGCCCTGCCCGTGGAGATGGCGATGAACGCCCGCGCCCTGGGCGTGCAGGTCGTCGGGGTGACGTCGGTGGCGTACGCGTCCGAGACCAAGTCCCGGCACAGCTCCGGGACGTACCTCAAGGACCACTGCGACGTGGTGCTGGACACGAAGATCGCGGTCGGGGACGCGGAGCTGACCGTGGACACCGTCCCGGCGCCCTTCGCCCCGGCGTCGACGGTCGTCACCAGTGCGGTGCTCCAGGCGGTGATGGCGACGGCGGCCGGAGCGCTGGCCGAGCGCGGCATCGAGCCCCCGCTGCTGCGCTCGGGGAACGTCGACGGCGGCCACGAGTGGAACGGCCGTGTGCTGAGGGAGTACGGGGACCGCATCTTCTACCGGCGCTGACCGGGGCGCACCGGCACTCGCACCGGCACCCGCACCGGCACCCGCACCGGCACCCGCACCCGCACCCGCACCCGCACCCGACAACGCTCCTGCGCCCACCGGCGAACCGCACAGAGCGCATCCACCGGTACGCCCGCCCGCCCCGTCCGTGCCTCGCGTCAGTCGCCCACGAGCCCCGCCAGATCCAGCGCCCCCGCGATCCGTACGGCCACGTCCTCCGCGTACGTGGCGTCCGTGCGCTCGAACTGGCTGCGCCCCGCCGTCCGCAGGAAGGTCACGACGCCCAGGGTGCGCCCGCGGCTGCGCAGGACGGCGCACAGCGCGTGCACGGAGTCCGGCGGCCACTGGCGCCCGACGGCCCACGCGCGCGCGGACTCCGCGCCCACGGTGCCCGCGGTGGCCCGTACCGAGCCGGCCCGGTCCACGCACTGGAGGGCGGGATGGCCCTCCTCGTAACGGACGGGCAGTCCCGCGCGCCCGGCCAGATGGCTCGGCCCCGGCGTCCCGGAAGGCGTCGCCGCGACCCGTACCAGCCGCACCGGCCCGCCCTCGCCCGCCGGACCCGCGGCGCCCGGACCCGCGCCGGGCGCGGCCGGCTGGTCGATCACCCGGTCGAGCACCGCGTGGTCGGCGAAGCCCGCGAGGGCGAAGTCCAGGTGGACGGTGGCCGCCTCGGCGGGGTCCTCGCACTCGGCGGCGGCCCGCGCCGCCCGGTGGAGCTGGTTGGCGCGGAACCGCAGCAGCGCGGCCTCCTGCTCGGCCTGCTTCGCCTCGGTGACGTCCTGGAAGAGCCAGCCGACGCCCAGCGGCACCGGTTCCTCCGCGAGCGGTGAGGCCAGCCGCAGGAACCCGCTGCGCCAGCAGCGCCGCCGGTCGGCCCCCTCCGCGCCCCTGACGCTCACCCACATCTCGGCGGGCGCGGGCGGCGCGCCCTCGGCGAGGACGTGGGTGAGCGCGCTCTCCAGTTCCTCGACGCCCTGGACGAGCAGTTCGCCCAGGGGCCGCCCCAGGACGGCCGTGCGTCCGATGCCGAGGGAGCGGGCCGCGTGCGCGTTCACCACGGCGGGCCGCAGGTCGGCGTCGACGAGTACGACGCCCCAGCCGGCGTCCTCGAAGAGGGCCTCGCTCAGCGCGATGGACCGCTCCAGGTCGATCTGGGTGTGCACCTCGCTGAAGGCGCAGTAGACACCGGCGGGCTTGCCGTCCGGGCCGCGTACGGCGGCGGACTGGGTGCGGACGAGGACCCGGCCGCCGTCCTTGGTCAGCAGCGCGAACTCGTGGACCTGGCGGCCGGGCGCCCGCATGGCGGACAGCAGCCGCTCCTCGACCTCCTGGGCGTCCGCGGTGCGCACGGCCCAGCCGGCGAACCCGTGCCGCCCCACCGCCTCCTCCGCGCTCCAGCCGAGGATCCGCTCGGCCTCGCGGTTCCAGTGGGTGACGATGCCGTCGGCGTCGAAGGCGCACAGCGCCGCGTCCATGCCGTCCAGCAGCGCCGCGAGCAGATCCGCGCCGTCGCGTTCTGGCTCGTCGGGCCCCAGCTCGTCGGTGGTCCCACTACGCCGGGAAGCACTCACCTGGACCCCCTACGGCTGCGTCCGCGTATACGGCGCGTCCCATCGCTCACTGGCCATCATTCAACTCGAACGTGACCCAGCCCACAGCACGTTCCCCGAAGATTCGACGAAATCGTTGTACCCCGCACGGTCGCCTGCCAGGCCGCCTGCCAGGCCGCCTGCCCCGGACGCCGGAGAAAAGTCGTCCCGAAAATCGGTTGAGCCGCCATCGATCGCTTCCTAGGCTGTGCCGCACGCTGAGAAAGGAGGTGATCCGGCAGATGTATCAAACCCGGACGAGCGAGGTGGCTGCGGGCTAGCGGCCCGTCACCACGTCTTCAGTGCGGTGCCGGACCAGCGCGCGAGCTGAGCGCGCAGCCGGCCGAATCTCAACGCAGTCACCCGACCCGCGGGCTCGCCGGTACGTCCGGCCGGCTCTCCCGCCGAGGCTTCACCGCCCCGGTGGGAGACCAGAGCCCGCGGGTCGCCTGCGTTCAGCGGGCGTCGTGCGCGATGTCGGCGATGTCGTCGAAGCCCGCGATCTCCCGGGGGCTGCGCGAGCCCGGACCCACGTAGCGCGCGGACGGCCGCACGAGCCGGCCCGTGCTCTTCTGCTCCAGGATGTGCGCGGACCAGCCCGCGGTACGGGCGCAGGTGAACATCGACGTGAACATGTGCGCCGGGACCTCGGCGAAGTCGAGCACGATCGCCGCCCAGAACTCCACGTTGGTGGCCAGCACCCGGTCGGGCCGCCGGGCGTGCAGTTCGGCGAGCGCCGCCTTCTCCAGCGCCTCGGCGACCTCGAAGCGGGGCGCGCCCAGTTCGCGGGCGGTGCGGCGCAGCACCCGCGCGCGCGGGTCCTCGGCCCGGTAGACGCGGTGCCCGAAGCCCATCAGGCGCTCGCCGTTGTCCAGCGCCCGTTTGACGTAGGCGTCGGCGTCGCCGGTGCGCTCGATTTCCTCGATCATGCCGAGGACGCGGGAGGGGGCGCCGCCGTGCAGCGGGCCCGACATGGCGCCGACGGCACCGGAGAGGGCGGCGGCGACGTCCGCGCCCGTGGAGGCGATGACCCGGGCGGTGAACGTGGAGGCGTTCATGCCGTGCTCGGCGGCGGAGGTCCAGTAGGCGTCGACGGCGGCGACGTGCTTGGGGTCGGGCTCTCCGCGCCAGCGGATCATGAACCGCTCGACGATCGACTGCGCCTTGTCGATCTCGCTCTGCGGGACCATGGCGAGCCCCTGTCCGCGGGCGGACTGGGCGACGTACGACAGGGCCATCACGGCGGCGCGGGCCAGGTCCTCGCGGGCCTGCTTCTCGTCGATGTCGAGGAGCGGCTTGAGGCCCCAGACGGGGGCGAGCATGGCGAGCGCGGACTGTACGTCGACGCGGATGTCACCGGAGTGGACGGGGATCGGGAAGGGCTCGGCGGGCGGCAGGCCGGGGTTGAAGGCGCCGTCGACGAGGAGGCCCCAGACGTTCCCGAAGGAGACGTGACCGACCAGGTCCTCGATGTCGACGCCTCGGTACCGCAGGGCGCCGCCCTCCTTGTCGGGTTCGGCGATCTCCGTCTCGAACGCGACGACTCCTTCTAGTCCGGGTACGAAGTCGGACATCGGGCGGCTCCTCGTGAGAAGGGTGCGATGGGGCGACAGCTCGTTCTGCTGGGTGGGGCGGCTTCTTCGTGGGTCGGACGCCCCGTGTCGTACGGGGTGACGGTGTCCGGTCCGGTTCCACGTCCGTGGGCGAGGTCCCGTAACACGTACCCGGTGAGACCTCGGCGGCTCGCGGTCCGGAGCGGACGCTGTGGTGCTTCGGCCGTCACTGCGGTGCTGCGGCGGTCACTGCGGTGATGCCCGGTGCGGTCCGCGGTCATCCGGCCGGGTACCGGTCGACGGCCATCCGGCCGGGTACCGGCCGGCGGTCGTCCGACCGGGTGCCGCAGCAGCACGATATCCCCGAGTGCCACCGTTGGGGAGACTCTGCGGCACTGAGTGCCACACAGTGACGAAGCGCACGCCCGCGAAGTCCTTTGCCCGTACGGCAGGATGACCGCGTGAACGACCGTGTGAACGACCGCCACCCGGATGAATCCGCCGCCGAACCCCTCGTCCTGCGCGCGGCGGCGGCAGCCGACGCCGCGCCCGGCACCGCCGCCATGGGGGCACTCGCCGCCGACCCCGCGACGATGCGCGCCCACTACCGCGCGGCAGGGCTCGCGGAGCCCGATCTCGCGCCGGACCCGATGGGCCAGTTCGCCCGCTGGTTCGAGCAGGCCGCGCAGGCCGCCGTCCGGGGCACGCTGTACGAGCCGAACGCCATGGTCGTCTCGACGGCCGACGCCGAGGGGCGGCCCAGTTCCCGCACGGTACTGCTGAAGCAGTACGACGAGCACGGCTTCGTCTTCTACACCAACTACGACTCCCGCAAGGGGAGCGAGCTGACCGCGAACCCGTATGTCTCGCTGCTGTTCCCCTGGCACCCGATCGCCCGGCAGGTGATCGTCTCCGGCGTGGCGCGGCGCACCGGGCGCGACGAGACGGCGGCGTACTTCCGCTCCCGCCCGCACGGCTCCCGGCTGGGTGCGTGGGCGAGCGCCCAGTCCTCGGTGATCGGCTCGCGCGCGGAGCTGGACGCTTCGTACGAGGAGCTGGCGGCCCGCTATCCGGAGGGCGAGCAGGTGCCGGTCCCGCCGCACTGGGGCGGCTTCCGGGTGACGCCGCGATCGGTGGAGTTCTGGCAGGGCCGCGAGAACCGGCTGCACGACCGCCTGCGGTACGTGGCCGGGGCGGACGGCGGCTGGCGGGTGGAGCGGCTGAGCCCGTGAGCCCCGGGGCGTGGTTCAGCCGAGCGCCTCGTCCAGCAGCGCCGCCCACTGCGCGACCACCCGTTCGCGGCGCCCCGCGTCGTCGGTGAGCAGATTGGCAAGGCCCAGGCCGCGGGCCATGTCGAGCAGGCCCTGCACCGTCTCGCGGACGCCGGGCCGCGACTCGTCGGCGGCCAGCAGGTCGACGGCGATGCGGTGGGTCTCGCGGCCGACACGGGCCTCCAGCTCGGTGACGCGCGGGCGCAGCGGCTCCTCGTAGGAGGCGGCGACCCACAGGTGCAGGGCGGCCCGGAAGAGGGGTCCCGTGTAGAGGTCGACGAGGGCGGCGACCACGGCGCGGCGGTCGGCGGCGCCCTCGGGGAAGAGGGCGCGCAGCGCCGTGGAGCGCTCCTCGGCGACGTACTCGACCGCCGCGGTGAACAGGTCCTCGCGGGTGGGGAAGTGGTGCTGGGCGGCGCCCCGGGAGACGCCGGCGCGCTCGGCGACGACGGAGACCGTGGAGCCCGCCCAGCCGTGTACGGCGAGGCAGGCCACGGCGGCCTCCAGGAGCCGCTGCCGGGTGGCCCGGCTGCGGTCCTGCTTCGGGGCCCGGTCGGCGCCGGTCGCGGTCACAGCACCCATGCGGGATCCCGTCGTTCGAGGAAGGCCGTCATCCCCTCGCGGGCCTCGGCGGAGGCGAACAGCCGTGCCGAGAGCGCGGTCAGCGCGGCGGCGTCCCGGTCGAAGGTCTCCAGCACGATAGCCGTGAGCAGCCGTTTCGTCTCGGCCAGGGCCTGGGGCGAGGACCTGCGCAGGCCGTCGAGTACGGGTTCCAGGGCGGCGTCGATGCCGGTGGAGGTGGCGGCGACCGTCAGCAGCCCGATCCGGGCGGCCTCTTCCGCGTCGAAGCGCTCGCCGGTGAGGTAGTAGCGGGCGGCGGCGCGCGGGTCGAGGCGGGGCAGCAGCGGCATGGAGATCACCGCGGGCGCGACGCCGATCCGTACCTCCGTGAAGGCGAAGGTGGCGTCGGGTCCGGCCGCCGCGAGGTCGCAGGCGCCGACCAGGCCGAGCCCGCCGGCCCGTACGTGGCCGGTGACCCGGGCGACGACCGGCTTGGGCAGTTCCACGACCTGGCGCAGCAGTGCCACGAACGCGGCCGGGTCCGGCGGCTGCTTCAGGTCGGCGCCCGCGCTGAAGGTGTTCCCCGTGTGGGTGAGCACGACGGCGCGCACGTCTGCGTCCGCGCCGCAGTCGGCGAGCGCGTCCGCGAGCTCGCCCACCAGGGCGGCTGACAGGGCATTGCGGTTCCCCGGGGAGTCCAGGGTCAGCGTGGCGACGCCCCGCGCGCGCGTGACGGTGACAACGCTCATGACCTCTCCCGCAGTTCCCGGCGCAGGATCTTCCCGGAGGCGGCGCGCGGCACGCTCTCGACGAAGGTCACGCCCCGCACCCGCTTGTACGGGGCGACGCGCTCGGCGACGTGCAGCATGACCTCGTTCTCGGAGAGGTCCGGCGCGGACGGCTGGCGGACCACGAAGGCGTGCGGGACCTCGTTGTGGTCGTCGTTGTAGACGCCGATGACGGCGGCGTCGGCGATGGCGGGGTGGGTGAGCAGCAGGGCCTCCAGCTCGGCGGGCGCGACCTGGAACCCCTTGTACTTGATGAGTTCCTTGACCCGGTCGACGATGTACAGCCAGCCGTCGGCGTCCACGTGGCCGACGTCGCCGGTGCGCAGCCAGCCGTCCGCGTCGATCATCTCGGCGGTGGCCTCGGGGTGCCCCAGGTAGCCCTTCATCACCTGGGGGCCGCGGATGGCGATCTCGCCGGCTTCGCCGACGCCCAGGTCCTGCCGCGGGTCGTCCAGGGCGAGGATGCGCATCTCGGTGCCGGGGATCAGCTTGCCGACCGCGCCCGGGGGCGGGTTCTCGGCGTCCAGGGGGACGACGTGCGTACCGGGTGACAGCTCGGTCATGCCGTACGCCTGCCCGATCGGCGGCAGGCCGAGTCTTCGGGAGCAGGCGGCGGCCAGTTCGGCGTCCAGGGGCGCGGCGGCGCTGACGATGTGCTCCAGGGACGACAGGTCGTAGCCCTCGACCGCCGGGTGCTTGGCGAGGGCGAGGACGATCGGCGGGGCCACGTAGAGGCGGGTGATGCGGTGCTTCTCGATGGCCGCGAGGAAGGTGTCGAGGTCGAAGCGGGGCAGCACGACGACGGTGGCGCCCTGCCGCAGGGGGCCGTTCATGAGCGCGGTCAGACCGTAGATGTGGAAAAAGGGCAGAACTGCCAATATGCGGTCACCCGGGCCCGTCGGGGTCGTGGGCTCCAGCTGCGCCAGATTGGTGGCTATGGAGCGGTGGGTGAGCATCACGCCCTTGGGGGTGCCGGTGGTGCCCGAGGAGTAGGGCAGGGCGGCGACGTCCTCGGCGGGGTCGATGGCGACCGCGGGCTCGGGCGCGGTCGTGCCGAGCAGGTCGATCAGGGAGCGGTGGCCCGGGGCGCTGTCGCAGACGAATATCTCTCTTATGCCGCCCGCCTGTCCGGCCGCCGCACGCGCCACGTCCAGGAGCGGTGAGACGGTGACGATCCAGCGGGCGCCGCTGTCGCGGAGCTGCTTGGCGAACTCCTCGGCCGTGGCGAGCGGATGCACGGTGGTGACCGAGGCCCCTGCGCGCGTGGCGGCGTAGAAGGCGGTCGGGAAGGCGATCGTGTTCGGGCTGTGCAGGGCGAGCACGTCGCCCTTGGCGAGGCCCGCCTCGGCGAACGCGGCGGCGATCCTGCGGTGGAAGTGGTCGACCTGCGCGTAGCTGAGGGTGGTGCCGTCGACCCCGTCGACCAGGGCCGGGAGGTCGCCCCGTTCGGCGGCCCGGCCGAGGACCGCCTCGTGGATGGGCACGTCCACGGCCGGGACGTCTGCGTACTCGCTGCGGAACACGGTTCCTCCTGGGTGCGGCCTCTGGGCGGCGTGCGGCTCCTGGTGCGTCTCGTGGTACGGCTCCCTCGTACGGCATCTAGTACGACTTGGGAAGGCCCAGGGTCTGGTGGGAGACGTAGTTGAGGATCATTTCCCGGCTCACCGGGGCGATCCGGGCCACCCGGGAGGCCGTGATGAGGGAGGCGAGGCCGAACTCTCTGGTCAGGCCGTTGCCGCCGAGGGTGTGCACGGACTGGTCGACGGCCTTCACGCACGCCTCGGCCGCCGCGTACTTGGCCATGTTGGCGGCCTCACCGGCCGCGACGTCGTCCCCGGAGTCGTACAGATGGGCCGCCTTCTGCATCATCAGGCGGGCCAGTTCGAGTTCGATGTGGGCCTGCGCGAGGGGGTGGGCGATGGCCTGGTGGGCGCCTATGGGGGTCTTCCAGACGCTGCGCTCGCGCGCGTAGGCGACGGCACGCGAGAGGGCGTAGCGGCCCATGCCGATCGAGAAGGCGGCCGTCATGATCCGCTCGGGGTTGAGCCCGGCGAAGAGCTGGAGCAACCCCGCGTCTTCGTCACCGACCAGGGCGTCGGCGGGCAGCCGTACGTCGTCGAGGATCAGCTCGAACTGCTTCTCCGCGCTGTGCAGTTCCATGTCGATCTGGCGCCGCCCGAAGCCCTCGGCGTCCCGGGGGACGATGAACAGGCAGGGCTTGAGCCGGCCGGTGCGGGCGTCCTCCGTGCGCCCCACCACGAGCGTCGCGTCCGCGATGTCGACGCCGGAGATGAACACCTTGCGCCCGTTCAGCACCCAGCCGTCGCCGTCGCGGCGGGCGGTGGTGGTGATCCGGTGCGAGTTGGAGCCCGCGTCGGGCTCGGTGATGCCGAACGCCATGGTGCGGGTGCCGTCCGCGAGGCCGGGCAGCCAGCGCTCCTTCTGCGCGTCCGTGCCGAAGCGGGCGATGACGGTGCCGCAGATCGCCGGGGAGACCACCAGCATGAGCAGCGGGCAGCCCGCGGCGCCCAGCTCCTCCAGGACGATGGAGAGCTCGGCTATGCCGCCGCCTCCACCGCCGTGTGCCTCCGGCAGGTTCACGCCGAGATAGCCGAGCTTGGCCGCCTCCGACCAGAGGGCGTCGGGGTGGCCGCCCGCGTCCACGGCGCGCGACATGTAGTCACGGCCGTAGCGGGCGCCCAGGGCGGCGACGGCAGCGCGCAGCGCCTTGTGTTCCTCGGTTTCAATGACGGCGGTCATCGGGTCCTCTCCTCGCTCTGCGCGTACGGGGTTCAGGGGGTGCTCTGTACGACGGCCAGAAGCGTGCCCATCTCGACCTGTCGGCCAGGAGTGGCGTACAGGGCGGTGAGGGTGCCGTCCGCCGGGGCGGAAACGCGGTGCTCCATCTTCATCGCCTCCAGCCAGAGCAGGGGCTGTCCGGCCGTGACCGGGGAGCCCTCGGTGAGGCCGTCGGCGACGCGGACGACCGTGCCGGGCATCGGCGCGAGCAGGGAGCCTGGCTCCTGCCGGGCCGTGGGGTCGGGGAAGCGGGGCAGGGCGGTGAGGGCGGTGGCGCCGACGTACACGCGGTCCCCGTAGCGGTGGACGGGGAACCTGCGACGGACGCCGCCGATGTCGAGGACGACGAGCCCGGCGTCCGCGTGCACCACGCGCACCCCTTCGGCGGCCAGACCGCCCTCCCGGGTGTGGTGATAGCGGACCTCGTGCTCGGTGCCGGTGCCGTCGCCCCGGCCATCGCCGTCCACCAGGTACCGCTTGGTCTGCGGCTGGGAGGGCAGGTTGCGCCAGCCGCCGAAGCGGGAGCGCCCGTGGGCGTCCGCGAGGGCGGCGGCCAGCGGGGCGTACGGGTCCGGTACGGCCGCCGTGAGGTCGTCCAGGTGCCGGTCGTAGAACCCGGTGTCCATCCGCGCGGCGGTGAACTCCGGGTGGCGCAGGGAGCGGACGAGCAGGTCCCGGTTGGTGACCGGGCCGTGGACGTCCGCACGCTCCAGGGCACCGGCGAGTGCCCGGACGGCTCCCGCGCGCGTGGGAGCGTATGCGACCGCCTTGGCGATCAGGGGGTCGTAGTGGACGCCGATGGTGTCGCCGTCCGCGTAACCGGTGTCCAGGCGGATGCCGTCAGGTACGGCGAGCCGGTGCAGGGTGCCGGTCTGCGGTGCCCACGCGTGCGCGGGGTCCTCGGCGTACAGGCGGGCCTCTATCGCGTGTCCACGCGCGCGTGGCGGGTCGGCCGGGAGGGCCGCGCCCTCGGCGACCTCGATCTGGAGGGCCACGAGGTCGACGCCGAACACGGCCTCCGTCACCGGATGTTCGACCTGGAGGCGGGTGTTCATCTCCAGGAAGTGCGCCCGGCCGTCGGCGACCAGGAACTCGACCGTGCCCGCGCCGACGTAGTCCACGGCACGGGCGGCCCGTACGGCCAGCTCCTCCAGCTCCGCGGTGAGCGCGGGCGGCAGGCCCGGGGCCGGGGCCTCCTCGATCACCTTCTGGTGGCGTCGCTGGAGCGAGCAGTCGCGGGTGCCGAGCGCCCACACCGTGCCGTGGGTGTCGGCCAGCACCTGCACCTCGACGTGCCGGCCGCCCTCCACGTACGGCTCGACGAAGACCTCGCCGTCGCCGAAGGCGGCCAGCGCCTCGGACCGTGCTGCCGTCAGCTCGGCCTCCAGGGCGCCGAGTTCGCGTACGACGCGCATGCCGCGTCCGCCGCCGCCCGCCGCCGCCTTCACCAGCACCGGCAGGTCGTCCTCGGTGACCTCGCCGAGCGGCGCGAGGCCCATCAGCTCCTTGGCGCGGGTCTTGGACGCCATCGCCTCGATCGCGGCGGGCGGCGGCCCGATCCAGACCAGGCCCGCGTCGATGACCGCCCGCGCGAAGTCGGCGTTCTCGGACAGGAATCCGTAACCGGGGTGCACGGCGTCCGCGCCCGCGTCCAGGGCGGCCTTCACGATCAGCTCGGCGCGCAGGTACGTGTCCGCGGGTGCCGCGCCCGGCAGCCGCACCGAGGCGTCTGCCACGCGCGCGTGGAGGGCGCCCCCGTCGGCGTCCGAGTGCACGGCGACGGTACGGATGCCCAGTTCGCGGCAGGTGCGGAAGACCCGGCAGGCGATCTCACCGCGGTTGGCGACGAGCACTGAAGTGATCATCAAGCAGGACCTCACATCCGGAGGACGCCGAAGCCGCCGCGGGCGCCCTCGTAGGGGGCCGTGTGGATCGCGGACAGGCACAGGCCGAGGACGGTGCGGGTGTCGCGCGGGTCGATGACCCCGTCGTCGTACAGCCGCCCGGACAGGAACATCGGCAGGGACTCCGACTCGATCTGCTGCTCCACCATGGCGCGCAGCGCGGCGTCCGCCTCGTCGTCGTAGGGCTGTCCCTTCGCCGCCGCCGACTGCCGGGCGACGATCGACAGGACGCCCGCGAGCTGCTGCGGGCCCATGACGGCGGACTTGGCGCTGGGCCAGGCGAACAGGAACCGCGGGTCGTACGCGCGCCCGCACATCCCGTAGTGGCCCGCTCCGTAGGAGGCGCCCATGAGGACGGAGAGGTGGGGGACGCGGCTGTTGCTCACCGCGTTGATCATCATCGCGCCGTGCTTGATGATGCCGCCCTGCTCGTACTCCTTGCCGACCATGTAGCCGGTGGTGTTGTGCAGGAAGAGCAGCGGGATGTCGCGCTGGTTGGCGAGCTGGATGAACTGGGCCGCCTTCTGGGACTCGGCGCTGAACAACACCCCCTGGGCGTTGGCCAGGATGCCGACGGGATAGCCGTGCAGGCGGGCCCAGCCGGTCGTCAGGCTCGTCCCGTACAGCGGCTTGAACTCGTCGAAGTCGGAGCCGTCGACGATCCGGGCGATCACCTCGCGCGGATCGAAGGGCGTCTTGAGGTCGTCCGGGACGATGCCCAGGAGTTCGTCGGAGTCGTACTTCGGGGGTTCGACCAGGGCGGGGGCGGGATCGTCGTACGCCTTGCGGTGGTTGAGGCGGGCGACGATCCGGCGGGCCTGGCGCAGGGCGTCCGGCTCGTCCACGGCGAAGTGGTCGGCGAGGCCCGACACGCGCGCGTGCATCTCGGCGCCGCCCAGGGACTCGTCGTCGCTCTCCTCGCCGGTGGCCATCTTCACCAGGGGCGGGCCGCCGAGGAACACCTTCGCCCGTTCCTTGACCATGACGACGTGGTCGGACATGCCGGGGATGTACGCGCCACCGGCCGTGGAGTTGCCGAAGACGACCGCGATCGTCGGGATCCCGGCCGCCGACAGCCGGGTCAGGTCGCGGAAAATGGCGCCCCCGGGGATGAAGATCTCCTTCTGGGAGGGCAGGTCGGCGCCGCCGGACTCGACGAGGCTGATGCAGGGCAGCCGGTTGGCGAGCGCGATGTCGTTGGCGCGCAGGGCCTTCTTCAGGCTCCAGGGGTTGCTGGCGCCGCCGCGCACGGTCGGGTCGTTGGCGGTGATCAGGCACTCGACGCCCGCGACGACGCCGATGCCGGTGACGAGCGAGGCGCCGACCGTGTATCCGGGGGCCTCGCTGCCCCAGGCCGCCAGCGGCGACAGCTCCAGGAAGGGGGTGTCGGGGTCGAGGAGCAGTTCGATGCGCTCCCGGGCGAGCAGTTTTCCGCGCTTGCGGTGCCGGGCGACGTACTTCTCGCCGCCGCCCGCCAGCGCCTTGGCGTGCTCGGCGTCGAGGGCGGTGAGCTTGCCGAGCATGGCCTCGCGGTGGGCCGCGTAGTCGGGGCCGGTGGTGTCCAGGGAGGTGGGAAGGACCGTCACAGGAGCGTCTCCGGTATGTCCAGGTGGCGGGAGCGGAGCCATTCGCCGAGCGCCTTGGCCTGAGGGTCGAAGCGGGCCTGGGAGGCCACGCCCTCGCCGAGGATCCCTTCGATCACGAAGTTCAGGGCACGGAGGCCGGGCAGGACGTGCCGCGCGACGGGCAGGTCACGGCTCTCGGGGAGCAACTGCCGGAACCGGTCGGCCGTCAGCTCGTGCGCCAGCCACCGCCAGGCTTCGTCCGTCCGCACCCAGACGCCGACGTTGGCGTGGCCGCCCTTGTCGCCGCTGCGCGCGCCGGCGACGAGGCCGAGGGGGGCGTGGCGGACCGGCGTTCCGTCGGGGAACGGCGGCGGCGAAGAGGGGTCCCCGACCGGCCCGAGTGCGCGGGTCTCGGCGGGCGGGGCCACAGGGATACGGCGTCCGTCGTGGAGGACGGCCACATGGTCCACGGCGCCATGGGCTACGTACACATCCTCGAAGACGCCGTAGGGCGCGCCCTTTCCGGGTGGGGCGAGCACATGGAAGCCGGGGTAGCTCGCCAGGGCGAGTTCGACGGCGGCCCCGCTGAGCGTCCGGCCCACCGCGTCCTGGTCGGCATCACGGACGACCAGGCGCAGCAGGGCGCTCGCCGTCTCCTCGGTCGCCGCGTCGGGACGGTCGGTCCGTACGAGGTCCCAGCGCACGTCCGCCGGACGGGACTTGGCGGCGTCGAGCGCGGCCTCCATCTGGTCCCGTACGAGCGCCGCCTTGTGCTCGATATCGAGGCCGGTCAGCACGAAGGTGACCTCGTTGCGGAAGCCGCCGAGCCGGTTGAGGCCGACCTTGAGGGTCGGCGGCGGTGCCTCGCCCCGTACGCCGACGATCCGTACCCGGTCCGGGCCCTCCTGGGTCAGCCGGACGGTGTCGAGGCGGGCGGTGACGTCGGGCCCTGGGTAGCGGGCGCCCGCCGTCTCGTACAGGAGCTGCGCGGTGACCGTGCCGAGGTCGACCACGCCGCCGGTGCCGGCGTGCTTGGTGATCACGGCGGTGCCGTCCGCGTGGAGTTCGGCGAGCGGGAAGCCGGGGCGGCGCAGCCGGGCGGGGTCGTGGTCGGTGAAGAAGGCGTAGTTGCCGCCGGTCGCCTGCGTGCCGCACTCCAGGACGTGCCCGGCGACGACGGCACCGGCGAGCCGGTCGTACTCCTCGGGTCCCCAGCCGAAGTGCGCGGCGGCCGGGCCGGTGACGAGGGCCGCGTCCGTCACCCGCCCGGTGACCACGACGTCGGCGCCCTCGCGCAGGCAGGCGGCGATTCCGCCGCCGCCGAGGTACGCGTGCGCGGCGAGCGCCGTCGGGTGGTCGCGTGCGAGGTCGTCGCCCTCGACGTGGGCGACGCGTACCGGGACGCCGAGGCGGGCGGCCAGTTCCCGGAGCGCGTCGGCGAGTCCGGCCGGGTTGAGGCCCCCGGCGTTGGTGACGATGCGCACGCCGCGTTCGTGGGCGAGCCCCAGACACTCCTCCATCTGCCGCAGGAAGGTCTTCGCGTACCCCCGCGCGGGGTCGCGCAGCCGGTCGCGGCCCAGGATGAGCATGGTCAGCTCGGCGAGGTAGTCGCCGGTCAGCACGTCCAGGGGGCCGCCGGTGAGCATCTCGCGCACGGCGTCGAAGCGGTCGCCGTAGAAGCCGGAGGCGTTGCCGATCCGCAGAACGGTCACTTCTCCCCCTCCCTGGGCGGGCGGCCGTCCCCCGGTGGCCCGGCGAACGCCTGGGCGATGTCCAGCCACCGGTCGGCGTCCTCGCCCTCCGCGCGGACGTCGAGGTCGTCGCGGTGGGCGCGCTGGGTGACCAGCAGACAGAAGTCGAGCGCGGCCCCGGTGACCCGCTGGTCGGCGCCCTCGGGCCCGTAGTTCCACAGGCCACCGTCCGGGGCGACGAGTTCGACGCGGAACTCGTCGTCGGGCGGGATGAGCCCCCGTACCGCGTAGGCGTAGTTACGGGCGCGTACGCCGATGCGGGCCACATGCCGGAGCCGGGCGGTGGGTGCGCGCACCACACCGAGGGTGTCCGCGATGTCCTGGCCGTGGGCCCAGGTCTCCATAAGACGGGCGGAAGCCATGGAGGCGGCCGACATGTGGGGCCCGTACCAGGGGAAGCGGGCGCCGGGCGGTGCGTCGCGCAGGGCGCGGTCGAGCGCGGTACGGCCCTGCCGCCAGGTCGCGAGCAGCTCGGCGGGCGGTTTCTTCGCGCCGTCCGCCGCGCCCTCGTCCACGAAGGTGTACGGCGCGGCGAGCGCCCTTTCCACCAGGACACGGAAGCCGTCCTCGTCGGTGACGGCCAGCAGGGCGGAGTGATCGGTCCAGGCGAGGTGGGCGATCTGGTGAGCGACGGTCCACCCGGCGGCGGGCGTCGCAAGCGCCCACCCCTCTGGCGTCAACTCGCTTACCAGAAGGTCGAGTTCATCACTTTCGGCACACAGGTCGTCGAGCACGGGCGTCGGATCGGCCATGACGGGAGCATGGCAGCGCCCCCAGAAACAAGCAAGCGTGCTTGCATGAATGGTTCACCCACTCGGGGACCCGTCGAGCAGCGGTCTGCCGCGCTCGAGCGAAAGGTGCTCAGGCGAAAGGGTCGGGCTGAATCTGCCAGATGCTGACGAGTTCCGAGCGCGGCGTGACCATGTACACGAAGAAGCCGCCCGCCACGAATACCTGCTTGGCGCCCTCGTCGGCTTCCTGGAAGGCCGACCCGTGAAGATGAAGCGCCTCGGCGGCACGGACCAGCTCGGCGGCCTTACGCTCCACCTCGGCGAGGAAGGCGGCGGGCGCGCCGGCTGCCACGGTGTCCTCGTCCGGAACGTACTCCCAGCGCCAGGTCACTCGCCGCGCACCGCGCTTGCGGCTTCTCGGTAGATGCCGCTCGCCTCGACCAGATGCTCGCGCGCCGCCTCGGGCGTGGTCGCGACCTGGGCAAGGTACTCGGCCCGGTGATACGCCCTCGCATACTCCGGGTGACGCTCGATCTCGATCAGAGCCGCCCAATGGGCCAGGTAGGCGTGGACAGGCCCGAGCGAACCGTGCTCCACCGCCTCCGCGAGCGCCTGGTCCTTCGCCTGGTCGTACGCGGTCAGAAGCTGCGGGGCGACAACGGCACACGCGGCACGCAAGGCGCCTGGAGTGCGCTCCGGACGGGGGATCAACGGCCCGTCCCCGGCCCTCTCCGTGTGCTGAAGGCTCATGCTGCCGCTCCCTTCATGCCCTCGGTCCGAATGTCAACGCGTGCCCGACTCTAGCCCCAGAACGCTCGGCCGCGTCTTGTGAACCCTCAGACGGGTTCCGTCGGGAGGGGTGCCTTCCTCCGGCCCACCTGGGTGCGGACCGCGCCCATGCTCGCCGCTACGACCAGGGCGATCGCTGCGGCCTCCGGCGCGGTCAGGGCCTGGTCCAGGACCAGGAAGCCCGCGATGGCCGCTATGGCCGGTTCCAGGCTCATCAGGACCGCGAACGTCGACGCCGGCAACGAGCGCAGCGCGAGCAGTTCCAGCGTGTACGGCAGCACCGACGACAGCATCGCCACCGCCGCGCCCAGCCCCAGCGTCGTCGGATTCACCAGCTTCGCCCCCGACTCCGCGATCCCCAGCGGCAGGAAACACACCGCCGCCACCGCCATCGCCAGCGCCAGCCCATCCGCCTGCGGAAACCTCCGCCCCGTACGCGCGCTGAAGATGATGTACCCCGCCCACATCACGCCCGCCCCCAGCGCGAAGGCGACGCCCGCCGGGTCCAACCCGCTGAAGTTTCCGCCGCCCAGCAGGAAGACGCCCCCCAGCGCCAGCCCCGCCCAGACCAAGTTGATCGCCCTGCGCGACGCCAGCACCGACAGGGTCAGCGGGCCCAGCACCTCCAGCGTCACCGCCGTACCCAGCGGGATGCGGTCCACCGCCTGGTAGAAGAGGCCGTTCATCGCTCCCATCGCCAGGCCGAAGACCACGACCGTCCCCCAGTCGTTGCGCGAGTGCCCGCGCAGCCTCGGCCGGCACACCAGCAGCATGACGATCGCCGACACCACCAGGCGCAGCGTCACCACGCCCAGGGCTCCCGCCCGGGGCATCAGACTCACGGCCAGCGCGCCACCGAACTGCACCGATATGCCGCCGGCGAGCACCAGGCCGACCGGCCCCAGCGAACCCCGGCGCGGCGCACCTGCCGGTGCGGCAGCGGGGGCCGCCGTGGAAGTGGGCTGGGCGGGGGTGGGGGTGGTCACGGCGCCTTCCAGGGATCAGGTGCGGGGGTACGTCCAGCTCGATGCACTGGGAAGTTCAGGGTAGTGCACCGGTTCAGGGGCGTACAGCCGTTATGCAACTGACAGGGAAGGGCGACCTGTTACTCAGTGGACTCTCCGAGACGTTCGGCGACGAACGATCCGAGGCCGACCTCCGCGCGAATGAGACCCTCCGCCTTGAGGTGGGCCAGCGCCTTCTGAGCGGTCGAGGCCGCGATCCCGAACTCGGCGGACAACTCGACAACGGACGGCACCCGAGCCCCTACGGGATACCGACCGTCGGCGATGCGCTCAGCGATGGCTGCGGCGACCTGACGCCAGACGGGGCGGGTGCGGTCGAGTTCGGGACTCATGCGGTTGACGCTAAAACTCTGCGGTAGACCGCGCGACCGCAGTACACTGCGGTCTACCGCACTTAGCGTGCTCAACGAAACACCCCCGCGACGGGGCCTAACCGTCCGGGGGCACGGTCACCAGATTTGGAGCTGACGACGTGACCCACCTTATCCGCCGCCTCACCGCCTGGGTAAGTCTCCTGCTCACCCCGCGCGGAACGCACCGCCGTACCGCGCGTCACCGCGTACGGCCGGTCGCCCCGCCCCGCCCCGCCGCCTGCTCCCCGTCACCCCCCTCCTCCCTCCCTCCCCACCGCAGCCCCTACGGACTCGACACCCCCCTCGACGGCGCCGCCACGAAAGCCCTCCGCCCCTACCTGGCCCACCTCGTCCTGGAGGTCGCCGCATGATGGAGCGCCCCGGCCGGCTGCTGCCCTGGGCGGGCGGCGAGGGCAAGACCTGTTACTTGATCACCGACGACCCGGACGGGCCCATGTCCCGGCTCGCCGACACCACCGAAACCGTCCAGTTGGACATGGGCGCACGGCTCCTCACGCACGCCGACGCCCTGCTCCCCGACACCCCTCCCGGCGACCTCCGCCATCTCGCCGAGTGCCTGACCGGGGCGCTCCGCGACGCCCTGCGCATCGCGGAGAGCCGGGGCCGGCGGCTGGAGCGGTGGGAGTGACGGTGGGCGTCCGGCACCCCGGTCCGGCTACTCCCGCAGCGCCTCCGCCAGTACCTCCGCCAGGTGCCGGCCGTCCCGCCCCGCGAGCTGCGCCACCTGCGTACGGCACGAGAAGCCGTCCGCCAGGACCACCGCTTCCGGCGGTGCCGACCGCACCGCCGAGAGGAGCTGTTCCTCCGCGCACGCCGCCGACACCTCGTAGTGCCCCTTCTCGAAGCCGAAGTTCCCCGCCAGGCCGCAGCAGCCGCCGGACAGCGGGCCGGTCAGACCGGCCGCCTCACGCAGCCGCCGGTCCGCCGCGTCGCCCAGCACCGCGTACTGGTGGCAGTGCGTCTGGCCCACCGCGGGCCGGTCGACGCGCGGCGGGGTCCAGTCCGGCGCGTGGCGTTCCAGCGCCTCGGCGAAGGTCAGCACGGCGGACGCCAGGCGCGGCGCGCGCGGGTCGTCGTGGAGCAGTTCCGGCAGGTCCGTGCGGAGGGCGGCGGCGCAGCTCGGCTCCAGGACGACCACCGGCAGGCCGCTCTCCAGCACCGGTTCCATCAGGTCGAGCGTGCGGCGCAGTACGGCGCGGGCGCGGTCGAGCTGGCCGGTGGAGACGTACGTGAGGCCGCAGCAGACCCGGCCCCGGCGGGTACGGAGGGCGGGAACGGCCCCCAGCCCGGTCGTCTTCCCGTCCCCTACGGGTGCCGACGGGAAGCGGACCGTCGGCGGCAGCAGTACCTCGACCCCGGCCGCCTCCAGGACCCGTACCGCCGCCTTGCCCACGGAGGGTGAGAGGTGCTCGGTGAAGGTGTCCGGCCACAGCACGACGGCGTTCCGGCCGGTGCCGGGGAACGGCCCCCGGTCCCCGGTGCTGGTACCGGTACCGGCCGCGCGCAGCCAGCCGCGGGCCCGGTCCCGGAAGCGTCGCGACCACCAGCGGCTGAACGGTTCCCGCGCCAGCCGGGGCAGGGTGCGCTCCGGCGCGATGCCGCCGAGGCGTTTGGCGAGGGCGGCCAGCGGGGGCAGCGCGGCCAGGGCGTTGAGCGGGCGGGCCGTACGCGTCCGGGCGGCCAGTTCCAGCCAGCGCGGCAGCCACCCCATCGCGTAGTGCGCCGCCGGGCGCCTGCGGCCCGCGTAATGGTGGTGCAGGAACTCCGCCTTGTACGTGGCCATGTCCACGCCGACCGGGCAGTCCGTGCGGCACCCCTTGCAGGACAGGCACAGGTCGAGTGCGTCCCTGACCTCCGTCGAGCGCCAGCCGTCCGTGATCACCTCGCCCGCGAGCATCTCGTGCAGCAGCCGGGCCCGCCCCCGGGTGGAGTGCTCCTCCTCCCCCGTCACCCGGTAGGAGGGGCACATCACCCCGGGGCCGGGTGGACTCGTGGCCTCCGTACGGCACTTGGCGACGCCCACGCAGCGCCGTACCGCCGCCGAGAAGTCGCCGCCGTCCGCCGGGTAGCCGAACTCCACGTCCACCGGTTCGCGCGGCAGCACTGCGAAGCGCAGGTTCGTGTCGAGCGGGTGCGGCCGTACCAGCATCCCGGGGTTGAGGAGGTCGTCCGGGTCCCAGACGGCCTTCGCCCGCTCGAAGAGGGCGACCAGCTCCGTGCCGTACATCCTCGGCAGGAGTTCGGCGCGGGCCTGCCCGTCGCCGTGCTCCCCGGAGAGGGAGCCGCCGTGCGCGACGACCAGGTCCGCCAGTTCCCCGGAGAAGCGCCGGAAGCGGGCCACCCCGGCGGGCGTCAGCAGATCGAAGTCGATACGGACGTGGATGCAGCCGTCGCCGAAGTGCCCGTACGGGGTGCCGCGCAGGCCGTGGTCCGCGAGCAGGCGCCGGAAGTCCCGCAGGTACGCGCCGAGCCGGGCGGGCGGGACGGCGCAGTCCTCCCAGCCGGGCCAGGCCTCACCGCTCGGCCGCGTCCGCTTGTCCGGCCAGACTTCACCGCTCGGCCGCGTCCGCTTGTCCGGCCAGGTCTCCGCGCCGGGCGCGGTCGCCCGGTCCGGAATGCGGGTCGCCGCGCCGCTCGCGTCCTCGCGGATGCGCCACAGGGCGCGCTGCCCGGCCCGGTCGGTGACGACGCGGGCGTCCAGCGCGTCCGCCGCCCGCACGATCGCCTCCGCGCGGGCCCCGGCCTCACCGGCGTCCGCCCCGCCCGTCTCCACGAACAGCCAGGCCCCGCCCCTGGGCAGCCCCGCGTCCGAGCGGACCAGGTCGGCGGCCATCCCCTCCACCGTCAGCGGCCCGTACGGCAGCAGGCCCGCCGCCGCCTCCGCCGCCGCGCTCTCGTCCGCGTACCCGAGCACCGCGAGCGCCTGCGCGCGCGGCGCCTCGACCAGCCGGACCACCGCCTCCGTCAGGACGCCGAGCGTGCCCTCGGAGCCGCAGAAGGAGCGGGCCACGTCCGCGCCGCGCTCGGGCAGCAGGGCATCCAGGGCGTATCCGCTGATGCGCCGCGGGAGGTCGGGGTAGCCCGTACGGAGCCGGGCCAGTTCGCCGTCGACCAGGGAGCGGAGGCCCGCCGGGGCGCCCGCCCAGTCGCGGCCGGGGCGCAGCGTCTCGCCCCGCGCGGTGAGGACCGTCAGCCCGCGCACGTTGTCCGCCGTGGTGCCCCAGGCCACCGAGTGCGAGCCGCAGGAGTTGTTGCCGATCATGCCGCCGAGCGTGCAGCGGCCGTGGGTGGAGGGGTCGGGGCCGAAGCGCAGGCCGTGCGGGGCCGCCGCCTCCTGGAGCCGGTCGAGGACCAGGCCCGGCTGGACCACCGCCGTGCGCGACTCCGGGTCCAGGGACAGCAGCCGGTTCATGTGGCGGGTGAAGTCCAGGACGACTCCGGTGCCGGTGGCCTGTCCGGCGATCGAGGTACCGCCGCCGCGCGGCACGACCGGCACGCCGCGCGCCCGGCACACCGCGAGGGCCGCCGCGACGTCCTCGGCGTCCCGCGGGGCCACCACGCCGAGCGGTACGCGGCGGTAGTTGGAGGCGTCCATGGTGGTCAGCGCCCTGGCCGTCGCGCCGAAGGCGACCTCGCCGCGTACCGCCGCGGCCAGCGCGGCCCGCAGCTCGACGGGGTCCGCCGTACCCTCCGCCGTGTCCCCCGCCGTGTCCCCCGCCATGCCCTCCGCCGTGCCCTGCTTCCCTGGATCCGTCATGGCTTCAGGATGCATCGGGGGTCGGGGGGCGGGCCTCGGCGCGGGATCGCCGGTCATCGCCGCGCGCCTTGGCGCGGGATCGCCGGTCTTTACGGCGATTTGGGGCCGGATCCAGAAAGCTGCTCAGGAACCTCCCCGCATCGATCACGAACTCTCATATAGTGACGGCTTGTTGGGCAACGGGTGACGCTCCCCTATGCGTAAACAACAGAAACCACGCAGACCCACCCACGCCCAGAACAGAGAACGAAGCACAGACCGAGGACCAAGCTCCGACCGAGGACACGATTGATGACCGCGCCCCTCCCCCCAGGCGAACGGCCCACCTTCCGTACGGTCGCGCCGGCCCCCGCGATCACCGCAGTACTGTCCGCCCTCGTGGTCGCCGGCGCGGTCGCCGCGGCACCGGACTCGGTCCGCGTGCCCCTCGCGTGGGGCGCCGGGGCGGGCGCCGTCCTGCTGTGCGTGGCCGTCGCCGTCGCGGCCCGCTCCCTGCACGCCGCCCGGCTGACCCGGCGCCGGCTCGACGCGGTGGCCGCGGACTCCGGCCGGCTGCTCCAGGAACGCGCCCGGCTCGCCGACGAACTCTCCCGCGAACGGGGACGGCTGGCCGAGGAGTTCGCGCAGGAGCGCGCCCGGCTCGCCGACGAGGCGACCCGCGAGAGCGCCCGGATCGCCGACGAGCTCGGCGCGGAACGGATACGGCTGACCGAGGAGTTCGCCCAGGAGCGGCAGCGGCTCACCGCGGACCGGACCCGGCTCGCCGACGACAACGCCCGGCTGAACGAGCGCGCCCGGCAGGCCGCCCGCGCCCGCGACGCCGCCGTCGCGGCCACCGCCAACGCGGCGGGCCGGATGCAGGCGCTCGCCACCGGCATGCTCGCCGACCTGCGCGCCATGGAGGAACGCCACTCCGACGAGGACGTCCTCGCCGACCTGCTCCACCTCGACCACCGCACCGCCCAGGCGGGCCGGCTCGCCGACTCCGTCGCCGTCCTCGCGGGCGCCCGCTCCGGCCGCCGCTGGGCCCGGCCGATCGTCATGGAGTCGATCCTGCGCGGCGCGATGGGCCGCATCAGCGGCTACCAGCGCGTCCGCATCCACTCCACCAGCGAGGCCGCCGTCTCCGGGCACGCCGCCGAGGGCGTCATGCACGCCGTCGCCGAACTCCTCGACAACGCCGCGAACTTCTCGCCGCCCACGGCCGAGGTGCACGTGTACGTCGAGGAGGTGCCGGCCGGTGTCATCGTCTCCGTCGAGGACAGCGGCCTGGTGATGAGCGACGTACAGCTCCGCCGCGCCGAACAGGCCGTGTCCGGCGAGACCTCCGACCTCGGCGGCATCACCGGCACCCGGCTCGGCCTCGCGGTGGTCGGCCGGCTGGCCCGCAAGCACGGCCTGAAGGTGTCCTTCCGGCCGTCGGCGCGCGGCGGTACGGGGGTGCTGGTGCTCGTACCTCAGGAGCTGCTCTCCACGTCGGCCACGCCGCCGGCCGCGCTGCCCAAGGGGAGCGCTGCCGGGAGCTCGGGGGCTTCGGGCGCGGTGACGGCCTCGGGTGCGGTGACGACCTCAGCGGCTTCGGGGGCGAGCGAGTCGTCGCCCTCGCAGACCTCCTACGCCGCCGCCCGCGCCACCGGTGACCTCGACCCCGACCCGGTGCCCACCCACGAGTCGCCGGCCCGCGCCGGTACGGGCGCCGACACCGCGAGCGCCGATACCGCGAGCGGCGGTCTGCCCAAGCGCCGTCGCGGCCGTACCCTCGCCGAGGCCGAGCGCCGCGCCCAGGCCGCGAGCACCGCCCGCGTCGACCGCGAACCCCCGACGGCCGAGCAGACCAAGGCCCGCGCCGCCCGCTTCAGCAGCTTCCGCCAGGCGGTCCGCAACACCGTGCCCGACCAGGCCGCCGTCCAGGGCAGCGTGCCTGAGGAAACCCGGCCCGAGGACATACGGCCCGAGGACATACGGCCCGGCGAAACGCGGCCCGAGGAGACCCGGTCCGGGGAAACCCCGTCCGGAGACAGCGCCCGTACAAAAGCGCCGCGTTCGCACGCGACCGCCGCCGCGGGCACCCCGGCCCGCACGAACGCACCCGAAGAGGCGGAACGGGAGGCCGTGTCCGAACCGGCCAACGCCACCGCCAGCCCCCCGCCCGCGCACTCGCACCCGGAAGGCGACACCACTTCATGACCGGCACCACCACCGCCGACGAGAAGCTCTCCTGGCTCATCGAGGGTCTGCTGGAGCGCACCCCGGGCGCCCGCCACGCCCTCGTGCTCTCCCGCGACGGCCTGAAGCTGTGCCGTACCCCGGAGCTCTCCGTCGACCAGGCCGACCAGCTCGCCGCGATCGCCGCCGGCATCCAGTCGCTGTCCCACGGCGCCTCCGTGGAATTCGGCGACGGCAGCGGCGGCGTCCGCTCCGCCATGGCCGAGTTCTACGGCGGCGTCCTGTTCATCGTCGAGGCCGGCCAGGGTGCCCACCTGGCCGTCGTCACCGCCGAGGACGCGGACGCCGGACTCGTCGGACACAACATGAGCGAGCTCGTGGAACAACTCGGCGAGCACCTGATCGCTCGGCCCCGGACCTCATGAGCCGGCCCGGCAGGGACGACGCACCCGACCGGCTGTACACCCTCACCGGAGGGCGCAGCCGGTCCGGCCCCGACACCCCGTTCGACCTGGTTACCCTGGTGGTCGCCGAGTGCGATCCGGTACCCGGCATGCAGTCCGAGCACGCCCGGATCCTGCGGCTCGCCGAGCGGCCCACCGCCGTCGTGGAGATCGCCGCCGAGCTGAAACTGCCGGTGAGCATCGTCCGGATCCTGCTCTCCGACCTCCTCGCCGCGGGCCGCGTCAGCGCCCGCCACCCGCGCAAGGCCGTCTCCTCCGGTCTCCCCGATCCCGACATCCTGGAGCAGGTGCTCGTTGGACTCCGTAACCTCTGACGCCAGGACCCCGCTGGGGGCCACCGCCGACAACGGACTGAAGATCGTCGTCGTCGGCGGCTTCGGCGTCGGCAAGACGACCCTGGTCCGTTCCGTCAGCGAGATACGTCCCCTCAACACCGAGGAGACGATGACCCAGGCCGGCGAGGCCGTCGACGACACCAGCGAGGTGCGCGGCAAGACCTCCACCACCGTCGCCTTCGACTTCGGCCGAATATCCCTCGACGCACGCAATGTGCTCTACCTCTTCGGCGCGCCCGGTCAGGAGCGGTTCTGGTTCCTCTGGGACCGGCTGTTCTCCGGCACGCTCGGCGCGGTCGTCCTCGTCGACACCCGCCGCATCGACGACTCCTGGTACGCCATAGACCGGCTCGAACACCACGGGACGCCGTTCATCGTGGCCTGCAACGACTTCGGCGGCACCACCCACACCCCGGCCCAGCTCCGCGAGGCGCTCGACCTCGACCCGCACGTGCCGCTGGTCGAGTGCGACGCGCGGTCCCGCGAGTCCAGCAAGCGGGTGCTGATCACGCTGGTCGAGCATCTCAAGACCCTGTACGCCGGGCAGGCCGGGCAAGCCGGGCAGGCTCGTCAGGCCGGGCAGACCGCTCAGGCCGGGCCTGCTCACGCCGGGCAGACCGCTCAGGCCGGGCAGGCTGCTCACGCCGGGCAGGCCGGCGTCGACGAACCCCATACATCACCGGAGTTGGCCCTGTGACGCCTGATCCCGTACTGCTGAGCGATCCCAGGTTCCAGACCGACCCCGCCGCGATGTACCGGGACATGCGGCGCGACCACGGGTCCGTCGTCCCCGTGATCCTCGAAGGCGACGTCCCCGCCTGGCTCGTCCTCGGCTACCGCGAGCTGCACCAGGTCACCGGCGACTCCGTGCTGTTCAGCCGGGACTCCGACCTGTGGAACCAGTGGGACAACATCCCCGACGACTGGCCGCTGCTGCCGATGATCGGGCGCAAGCAGAACTCGATCCTCTACACCGTCGGCGAGCGGCACCGCGAGCGTGCCGCCATGATCGGCAACGCGCTGGAGGCCGTCGACTCCTTCGAGCTGCGCTCGACCACCGAGCGGTACGCCGACGAACTGCTCGACGCCGTGTGCGCCAAGGGCGAGACCGACATCATCGCCGACTTCGCGATGCTGCTGCCGGTGCGAGTGCTGGCCTTCGTCTTCGGTTTCGCCGACGAGCAGGGGCCGGGGCTCGTCACCGCCCTCAACGACATGATCAACGGGCGGGAGGGGGCGATCGCCGGGCAGCAGCACCTCGGCGCCTCCATGGCGCAGCTCCTCGCGGACCGCAAGGCCTCCCCCGCGAGCGACGTGGCCTCCCGGATGCTCGCCGACTCCTCCGGCTTCACCGATGAGGAGATCATCCAGGACCTGATGGTCGCGCTGGCCGCGGGCCACCAGCCGACCGCCGACTGGATCGGCAACTCGCTGCGGCTGATGCTGACCGACGAGCGGTTCGCGGCTTCGCTGTTCGGCGGGCGGCACAGTGTCGCCGAGGCGATGAACGAGGTCCTGTGGGAGGACACGCCCAGCCAGAACATCGCCGGGCGCTGGGCCACCCGTGACATCCAGCTCGGCAGCCACCGGGTCCGTACCGGTGACATGGTGCTGCTCGGTCTCCAGGGCGCGAACTCCGATCCGCAGGTGCGGACCGACGGCTCGGCCCTGACCGGCGGCAACAACGCGCACTTCTCCTTCAGCCACGGCGAGCACCGGTGCCCGTTCCCGGCACAGGAGATCGCCGAGGTCATCGCCCGTACGGGGATCGAGGTGGTCCTCGACCGGCTGCCGGACATCGATCTCGCCGTACCGGCGGAATCCCTGGCGCGGCGGCCCTCGCCCTGGTTGCGCGGGCTCAGCGAACTTCCTGTGCGGTTCACCCCGATCCCGGCCCTTGGAGGCACGTCCGCATGACCACCGACAGCGGCATACACCCCGGCACCGGCAGAGAGACCCCCGCAGACCCCGAGCGGATCGCCCTCGACCCGTTAGTGTCCGACCTCGTCGGCGAGAGCGCGCGGCTGCGGGCGGCGGGGCCGCTCGCCGCGGTGGAGCTGCCCGGTGGGGTGCCTGTGTGGGCGGTCACCCGGCACGCGGAGGCCCGTGCGCTGCTCACGGATCCCCGGATGGTCAAGGACATCAACGTGTGGGGGGCCTGGCAGCGGGGCGAGATCGCGCCCGACTGGCCGCTGATCGGGCTGGCGAATCCGGGGCGGTCCATGCTCACGGTGGACGGGGCGGATCACCGGCGGCTGCGCACGCTCACCGCGCAGGCGCTGACCGTGCGGCGGGTGGAGCGGATGCGGGAGCGGATCGTCGAGCTGACGGAGGGGTTGCTCGACCGGCTCGCCGCGCGTACCGCCGACGGTGACGGTCCCGTCGATCTGAAGGCCGAGTTCGCCTACTGGCTGCCGATGTACGTCGTCGCCGACCTGATGGGGCTCGAGGAGGAGCAGCTTCCGCGGCTGAAGGTGCTGTTCGAGAACTTCTTCGACACGCTGGCCGCGCCCGAGGTGGTCCTCGCGACGCTCGCCGAGCTGTCGGAGCTGATGACCGCGACGGTCGCCAAGAAGCGGGAGAACCTGGGCGACGACCTGACGAGCGCGCTGATTCTCGCCTCCGAGAACGGTGACCAGCTCACCGATCAGGAGATCGTCTCCACGCTTCAGGTGATCGTCGCGGCGGGACACGAGACGACGATCTCGCTGATCGTGAACGCGGTGGTGAACCTGTCGACGCATCCGGAGCAGCGGGAGCTCGTGCTGTCGGGGGAGGCCGACTGGTCCGCGGTCGTCGAGGAGACGCTGCGGTGGTCCGCGCCCACGTCGCACGTGCTGATCCGGTTCGCCACGGAGGACGTGCCGGTCGGCGACAAGGTGATCCCGGCGGGGGATGCGCTGATCGTGTCGTACGGGGCGATCGGGCGGGACGAGAGCGCGCACGGACCGTCTGCGAACGTCTTCGACATCACCCGCACCACGGAGAACCGGCACATCTCGTTCGGGCACGGGCCGCATGTCTGCCCGGGCGCTGCCTTGTCCCGGCTGGAGGCGGGGGTCGCGCTGCCGGCTCTGTACCGTCGCTTCCCGAAGCTGGATCTGGCGGTACCGGCGTCCGAGCTGCGGAACAAGCCGGTGGTGACGCAGAACGATCTGTACGAGCTGCCGGTGCGTTTGGGCTGACGCCGGTTCGCTGCCGGTAGTGGGCGGGTCGGGGCCGCCCCGGTACATCCGCCCGTCGCTTGCGCGGTCGCCTGACTTTCCTACGGAGCTCCCGTATCGGTACGACCACGCAATCGACGGGCATTTGATGTACCGGTGCGGCCCCTTCCGTGCGTACGCGGCTGCGGGCCGGCTTGCCATGAGGCACCGGGCGACCCGCCGTACAGAAGTCAGCAGGGGGAAATTCCGCCCCTCCCTGCTCGCTCCGTCTCACCGGACGGACGACGTTTCGCCCAGGTTTCCCCGAACGGTTAGGCTCCCGTCGTGGCTGAGATCCAGATTCCCGCTGACATCAAGCCCGCCGACGGACGATTCGGCGCGGGCCCCTCCAAGGTGCGGACGGAAGCGCTGGACGCGCTGGCCGCCACCGGTACGTCCCTGATGGGCACCTCTCACCGCCAGGCCCCGGTCAAGAATTTGGTCGGGCGCGTTCGCGAGGGCGTGCGCGAGCTGTTCTCGCTGCCGGACGGGTACGAGGTCGTCCTCGGCAACGGCGGCTCGACCGCGTTCTGGGACGTGGCGACGCACGGTCTGATCGAGAACAGGTCGCAGCACCTGAACTTCGGTGAGTTCTCCAGCAAATTCGCCAAGGCGTCGAAGCTCGCTCCGTGGCTGGCCGAGCCGGATGTGATCGCTTCCGAGCCGGGTACGCATCCGGAGCCGGTGGCCGAGGCGGGCGTGGACGTGTACGCCTTCACGCACAACGAGACCTCGACCGGTGTGGCCATGCCGATCAAGCGGGTGGCCGGTGCGGACGAGGGCGCCCTGGTGCTCGTGGACGCGACCAGTGGTGCGGGTGGCCTGCCGGTGGACGTCTCCGAGACGGACGTCTACTACTTCGCGCCGCAGAAGTCGTTCGCCTCGGACGGCGGGCTGTGGATCGGGATCTTCTCGCCGGCGGCGATCGAGCGGGCGGAGCGTATCCACGCGAGCGGTCGGCACGTGCCCGAGTTCTTCAGCCTGCCGACTGCGATCGACAACAGCCGCAAGAACCAGACCTACAACACTCCGGCCCTGGCGACTCTCTTCCTGCTGAACGAGCAGTTGGAGTGGCTGAACGGGCAGGGCGGGCTCGACTGGGCGGTGCGGCGTACGGCCACGTCGGCGCGGACGCTGTACGGGTGGGCCGAGGACATCAAGTACGCGAACCCGTTCGTCGCCGACCCGGCCAAGCGGTCGCAGGTCATCGGCACGATCGACTTCGCGGACGAGGTGGACGCGGCTGCGGTGGCGAAGGTGCTGCGCGCCAACGGCATCGTGGACACGGAGCCGTACCGCAAGCTGGGCCGCAACCAGCTGCGCGTGGCGATGTTCCCGGCGATCGACCCGGCCGATGTCGAGGCCCTGACGAAGTGCGTCGACTATGTGATCGAGAAGCTGTAGTTCTCAACGACAACAGCAGCGAAGGGCGCCCGGCGGAGACCCGCGGGCGCCCTGGGCCC